>JBBILI010000007.1:0-159431 GCA_037445025.1 Rhodospirillales bacterium | reverse complement strand
ACAATCTGCGACATCGATCTCAGCGATCAACAGGCCGTTCAACCTCCCCGCGGCTTCGGTCGCGATTAACGCCAACGCCGGAAACGTCCCGCCACACAAGACGGCAGTCAGCCGCATACACGTTCCACAGGGGTCCCTTTTGGACGCCGATAGGGGGTCCTTTTACGGCGCCGATTGACAGCCAGGGCCGTCGATCTCGATGATCTGTGCATCGCTGTAGAGATCGTCGAAGCCGGCGCGGAAATGGCCGCGCGACTTTACCACCAGGCCGCGCAACGATGTCAGGTCGATGCCGAGATGTTCGAGCATCGCCGGTTCCATGCATTGGTGTCGGATCGAGACGAAAACCACGTCGATGCGGCCCTCCAGGCGCAGCCAGGCGGAGGGGCCGCAGTCCAGCCTGCGGTCGGCGAGCAGGCCGCGGCGGCCGAGGATGTGGCCGTTGTTGAGCGCCATCACCTCGGCCTCGGCGGTGAGGGGGGCGCTGTCGGTGTGGGTTTCCGAACTGTTGAGATGGGCGGTGAAGCGGGCGCCGACACCGTGCCGATGCGCCTCGGCGGCCAGAGGCGGGTCGGTGTGGATGGCAAACGCGGTGCGGTCGACGCCGGCGTCGAGGAAGGTGCGCAGCACAGCGGTGGTGTTGCCGCGGCCGCCACCGCCGGGGTTGTCGGCGACGTCGGCGAACAGCAGGGCGGGCTTCGCCGGATCGTCGCAGGCGGCGCGCAGCATCCGGGCGCAGGTCTCGATCGGGGTCAGTCTGGCGATGAATTCGTCGCGCCGGGCCCAGAGGCCGATGGCGAGTTCGCGGGCCGCCGCGTCGGCCGCCGCCTGGTCGCCGCGGGCGTTGACGATGACGCTCATGCCGTTCTTGGGGCTGTCGCCAAGGCTGAAATTGGCGTTGACCGAGACGTTGAGGATCCGCGGGTCGTGCTGCATCGCGTGGCCGCGGTCGATGGCCGCACCGTAGGGACCGCGATCGGACAGCAGGGCGACGGAGGCCGGCAGGATCGGCAGCCTGATGAAGGCCGTGGCAGGTTTCATGCCTTCCAGCAGTTCCAGCATGGCGTGCGCCGCGTCGCGGCCGCGGTCGCGCATGTCGATATGCGGGTTGGTGATGAAGCTGATCAGCACGTCGGTCAGTGCCACCATCTCGCGGCTGACATTGGCGTGCAGGTCGAGGGTGGCCACCACAGGGACGGCGGGGCCGACGACCTCGCGGATCATGGCGAACAGCACGCCTTCCGGGTCGACCTCCGCTGTGCCGGAGGCGGCACCGTGGGCTTCGACATAGACGCCGTCGAGCGGCAGAGCCGCGCGCAGGCCGGTTTCGAGATGGGCGACGTAGCGGCGGAGGGATCCGTCCTCCACCGGGCCGGAGGCGCCGGCCGAGGTGATGGCCAGCGGCACCGGGGTCCAGGGGCCGCGTGCGTCCATCACCTCCACAAAACCCTTGATGCCGCCGGGGTCGCGGGAGCCGGGGCCGCGCACGTCGGCCAGCAGCGCATCGCCTTCCAGCCAGAGCTTGGCGCGGAATTCGGCTTCTTCGGCGGGCGGCGAGAAGCCGTTGGATTCCAGCATGAAGCCGAGCAGCGCGATCCTCATGCCGGACGCACGTCGTAGAACTGGCAGAATCCGTGGCGGATGCCGGTGAGCTTCCTGGCATACACCGTGGGGCCGTAGAACACGCCGAGCGGGATATAGGGCACGTCGATCCAGAACCGTTTCTGGATTTCGATGGCGACCTGTTTCTGTTCGGCGAGGTCGTGGGCGGCGAACCATTGCTGGCGCAGTTCCTCCAGCTTTGGCGCGTTGGGCCAGCCGAACCAGGCGTCCTTGCCATTTCCGCGGATGCCGAGATGGCTGGCCGGGTCGAAATCGTTGGTGCCGTTGAGGTTGGTGAGGAAGATGTTCCAACCGCCCTGGTCGGGCGGCGCCTTGTTGGCGCGGCGCTGCACCACGGTGCCCCAGTCGGCGGAGACGAGGTCGACATTCATGCCGACGCGCTTGAGCGCATCGGCGACGACGAGGGTCATGGCGTAGATCTGGTGCTGGTCGGTGGCGGCGAGGATGACGACCTTTTCACCGGCGTAACCGGCCGCCTTCAGGGCGGCGGCCACGGCCGGCAGGTCGCGCCTGCTGGTCATCACCTCGATGCCGGCCTCGTTGGCCAGTGGGGTGCCGGGGCTGAACACGCCGACGCGGTCCTTCCACAGGCTGCGATCGTCGCCGACCGAGGCCAGCATGCATTCGTCCTGGTCGATGGCGCCGAGCAGTGCGCGGCGGATGGCGGGGTTGTTGAACGGGGGGTAGAGCTGGTTGAAGCGCAGGATGCCGATGCCGCCGGCGGGGTCCTGCTGCAGCTGCACGAGGCGTTTGGATTTCATCAGCTGGGGCAGCAGGTCCGTGTCCGGCGTCTGCCACCAGTCGACCTCGCCGCTGGCCAGGGCGTTGGCGGCGGTCTGGCCGTCGGGGATGACGTGCCATTCGATGCGGTCGAAATAGACGCGCTTGGGGCCGGCGGTGAAGCTGGCGGGGCCGTCGGCGCGGGGGATGTAGCCGTCGAACCGGTCGTAGACGACGAGGGCGCCGGAGATGCGGTCGGCGGTGTTGAAGCGGAACGGGCCGGAGCCGATCATTTCGGTGACCTGGCGGTTCGGGTCGGTCAGCGCCAGGCGCTCGGGCATGATGGCTGGCATAACGGTGCCGGATTTGCCGAGCGCGTTGGGCAGCAGCGGGAAGGGCTGCCTGAGGCGGAATTGCACGACCTTGTCGGAGACGGCGGAGAGCTCGTCGGTGGCGTCCATCAGGGCGCGGCCGAAGGCGTCACGCGCGGCGAAGCGGCGGATGCTCGGTACCACGTCCTGCGCGCGGACGGGCTCGCCGTCGTGGAACGTCAGGCCGTCGCGCAGGGTGAGGCGCCAGAGGCGGCCGTCGTTCTCGATGGTGTGGCCTGCGACCATCTGCGGCGACATGGCGAAGCTGTCGTCCTGGCCGTACAGCGTGTCGAAGACGAGGTAGCCGTGGTTGCGGGTGACGGTGGCAGTGGTCCAGATCGGGTCCAGCACGGTGACGTCGGATTCGGGGATGAACTTCAACGTTTTCGGCCCGGTCTGCGCGGTAGCCAGGCTAGGGGCGGCGAGGGCGAGGGTGGTCGCGAGAAGCTGTCTGCGTTTCATGGCACACTCCCGGATGATCCAGTCTGCAGCACCAGTTTGGTCTCGCTGACGATCCGGCGAAACCGCTCGCCAGTTGTAGCCCAGTCCAACACGTCGACCTTCCAGGGAAGGTCCGATTCCGTGAACGCCTCTTTCAGGTCCAGCATGACATCGGGCGGGACGGGATCGTCGCCGATCACGGCGAGATCAAGGTCAGAGTAGCGCCGCGCACGGCCTGTGACGCGCGAGCCGAAGGCCCAGACCGTGCGGTCCGGCACATGGCGGCGCAGAATGTCATGAACGATCGCCAGATCTTGGGGCGCAATGTCGAGTGTGTGCGCCGTCTCGTTCACGGCTGCCTGCGTTGCAGCGCGCTCAGCAGATATTTTGCCTCTGCCAGAAAGTCGGGAATGCCGTCGACCACCTCCAGTGCCACCTGAAGGTCATAGGTGTGGCTGGATTTGCTGCGCAGCTCGCGGAACCCTCGCCATTTCGCCCAATCGCTTCGCAACAGCCCCGCGTCGCATCCCGATCGGATCAGATCCGGAAACGTCATGGTGTCGAACATCGCCGGGGTGCCGGACACCTCAACCAGAAAGCGTTTCAGCGTCCGGTGGCTCAGCTCATAGGTGAACTCGAAGCGCTGGATCAGCCCGTCGCGGATCTGCTCGTCAGAGGTGTCCTGCAGGTAGCGGTCGAGCCCTTGATCGAGCCGTGCCACAGCCCGCTCCAGCGGCTCGATATCCACTGCCATCGCAGCTGCTACCGATGCGCCAGCTGCGCCAGCAGGAAGTCGCGGAACACGGCCACGCGCTTGGAATTGCGCAGCTCCTCGGGATAGACGAAGAACACGTCCACCTTGGGGGCCTTCAGGTCGGTGAGGATGCGCACCAGACCGTCATTCTCGGCGTGCATGTAGTCCGGCACCGCGGCGATGCCGAGGCCGGATTTGGCGGCGATCATCATCGCCTTGAGGCTGTTGACCTCGAGCAGCGGCTTGCGCGGGCTGCCGGGCCTGCGGCCGGCCTCGGCCAGCCAGTCGATGTCGGGCACCGGCGGGCGGTAGCTGCCGAACAGGATCAGCTTGTGGGCGTCCAGGTCCTCGGGCTTCTGCGGCGTGCCGTTGCGCTTGAGGTATTCCGGCGAGGCGACCACGTGCCAGTCGATCGCCAGCAGATGGCGCTGCACCAGGTCGGGCTGCTTGGGGGGGTGCATGCGGATGGCGACGTCGGCCTCGCGCATGGCGAGGTCGAGATCGGTGTCGTCGAGCAGCAGGGTCATCGACACGTCGGGGTAGGTGTCGAGGAAGGTCTGCAGCCGGGGCGCCAGCCAGGACGACCCGAAGCCGACCGTGGTGGTGACCTTGAGGCGGCCGGCCGGCTTCTCCTTGCTCTCGGTGAGCAGCGCCTCGGTCATGGCGAGCTTGGCGAACACCTCGCGCACGGTGCGGTTGAGGCTCTCGCCCTGCTCCGTGAGGATCAGCCCACGGGCATGCCGGTGGAACAGAGGCACCTGCAGCGCCTCCTCCAGGGCCGAGATCTGACGCGAGACCGCCGACTGGCTGAGATTCAGCGTGTCGCCGGCATGCGTGAAGCTGCCCGCCTCGGCCACCGCGTGAAATACGCGCAGCTTGTCCCAATCCATCGCCCGTCTGTCCCTTCCGTCCGCGCCACCGCCGGCGCCGTCGCACTACCCCGCCGTCAGCTCTGCGTGAGCGGGCGCCGAATCGAGCGAGTCGTGTGCAAGCCACTTTTCGGCTTCCAGCGCCGCCATGCAACCAGTTCCAGCAGCCGTCACCGCCTGACGCCACACTTTATCTTGCACATCGCCCGCCGCGAACACGCCAGGCACCGAAGTGCGGGTGGTTCCGGGGGCCGTGACCACGTAGCCGTCCCGGTCGAGTTCGATATGTCCGCGGAAGATCGCTGTTGTCGGCACATGGCCGATGGCCACGAACACGCCGTCGAGGTCGATGCGGCTTTCCGATCCGGTGACCGTGTCACGCAGCTTCACCCCGTCCACGCTCAGGCCGCTGGCCGAGGTGATCTCGACGACCTCGGCGTTCCAGACGATGCGGACCTTGGGGTGCTGGAACAGCCGGCGCTGCAGGATCTTCTCGGCACGCAGGCTGTCGCGGCGATGGATCAGCGTCACCTCGGCTGCGTGATGGGTGAGGAACAGCGCCTCTTCCACCGCCGTGTTGCCGCCGCCGATCACCGCCACGCGTTTGCCGCGGAAGAAGAATCCGTCGCAGGTGGCGCAGGCGGACACGCCGGCGCCCTGCAGGCGCTGCTCCGATTCGAGGCCGAGCCAGCGCGCCTGGGCGCCGGTGGCGATGATGACGCTGCGGGCGAGGTAGACGTCGCCCGAGTCGCCGGTGGCGCGGAACGGGTGGCGGGTGAAATCGACGGAGGTGATGATGTCGGACACGATACGGGTGCCGACATGCGCGGCCTGCGCCTGCATCTGCTCCATCAGCCAGGGGCCCTGGATGGCGGCGGCGAAGCCGGGGTAGTTCTCGACATCGGTGGTGATCATCAGCTGCCCGCCCGGCTGCAGCCCGGCCACCAGCATCGGCTCCAGTCCCGCGCGGGCGGCGTAGATGGCGGCGGTGTAGCCGGCGGGGCCGGCGCCGATGATCAGGACGGGCACGGTGTGGGTGGCGGACATGGCGCGGCTCCAGTTCACGAAGAGGCGGGGATATTGTCGCTTGCGGGTCGCGCAGCAAGCGGGAAGGGTGATCAGGTCTTGCGGACGCATTCCAGTGGAATAATATTTCGCGAGCCGCGTGTGACGCGATACACAAGCTGCAACCGGCCCGACACGGGCCAACGCACGACCTGGGGTGAACGGCCGCCGCATGAAGTCCATCCCTGACGAGCCCGCTCTGCTCGACCAGATCGATCGCCGCATCCTGGCCGAACTCCAGGAGGACGGCCGCATGACCAACGTGGAGCTCGCCCGCCGCGCGGGCATTTCGGCGCCGCCCTGTCTGCGCCGGGTGCGCCGGCTGGAGGAGGCGGGGATCATTCGCGGCTATCACGCCGACAGCGATCCGCAGAAGCTCGGCTGGGAGATCACTTTCTTCGCCATCGTCGGGCTGGAGAGCCAGAAGGAACAGGTGCTGAACGCCTTCGAGACGATGGTGGGCGAATGGCCGGAGGTGCGGGAGTGCCACATGATCCGTGGCGGCGGCGACTTTCTGCTGCGTCTCGTGGCCCGTGACACGGCGCATGAGAACCAGCTGACCCAGCGGCTGACCGGCGCCATCCATGTCAGCCGAGTGCAGACCCTGCAGACCATCCGCACCAGCCGCAGCCTGGCGGGCGTGCCGCTCTGACACGTCTCGCCTGGGGGGCGCTGGCGGCGCTGACATTGTTGCGCCTCGTGGTGGCTTCCATCAGCCCGATGGCGCCGGACGAGGCGTATTACTGGGTGTGGGCGCATGCGCTCGCCCCCGGCTATTTCGATCATCCGCCGATGGTGGCGCTGTGGATCCGGGCCGGGGTGGCGATCGCGGGCGACGGCAATCTGGGTGTGCGGCTGCTGGCACCGTTCGCGGCCGCGCTGGGCTCGCTGCTGCTGGTGCGGGCGGGGGATGATCTGTTGGGGCGGGGCAGGGGGGTGATCGCCGCCCTGCTGCTCAACGCCACGCTGCTGTTCGCCGTCGGTGCCACCACGATGACGCCGGACACGCCGCTGCTGCTGTTCTGGACGGCTGCGCTGTGGGCGCTGGCCCGGCTGGTGGCAACGCAGGACGGGCGCTGGTGGCTGGTGGCGGGCGTGGCGGCGGGGCTGGCGCTGGACAGCAAATACACCGCCGTGCTGCTGGCGCCGGCCATCCTGCTGTGGCTCGTCATGACACCTGCCATGCGGCATTGGCTGGCCCGGCCGCAGCCCTGGCTGGCGGCCGCGATCGCGCTGGTGCTGTTCGCTCCGGTGCTGCGGTGGAACGCCGCGCATGGCTGGATCAGCTTCGCCAAGCAGGGCGGCCGGGCCGGCGCCTTCGACCCTGGCCGCGCGCTGCAGTTCCTGGGCGAGCTGGTGGCCGGCCAGCTCGGGCTCGGCACGCCGCTGGTGGCGCTGCTGTGCGGTGCTGGGATCGGGCTTGCGCTGCGCCGGTGCCGGTCGCGCGATCCGGCCTGGACGCTGCTGGCAGCGGTGACCGTGGTGCCGGCGCTGGTGTTCGTGCAGCACGCGCTGGGTGACCGGGTGCAGGCGAACTGGCCGGCCATCCTGTTCCCCGGCGCTGCGATCGCCGCGGCCGGGCTGGCCGGGGTGTGGCGCAGGGTTTTCGCCCCCGCGCTGGCGCTCGGCATCGCGCTCACGGCGTTGGTCTGGACCCAGGCGGCCGTAGCACCGCTGGCGCTGCCGATGCTGATGGATCCGACCCTGCTGCGGCTCGGCGGTTGGTCGGAGCTGGCCGCTGCCGTCGCGGCGCAGGCAGCGGCCCAGCACGCCGATTTCGTGGTGGCCGACAATTACGGCCAGGCCGCGCTGCTGGCGCGGCTGCTGCCGCCGGGCCTGGCGGTGCTCGGCACCGAGGGGCGTTGGCAGTATTTCAACCTGCCGGATGCCACGCCGCTGATCGCCGGGCGAACGGGCGTGCTGGTGCGCAGCGCCCGGCGCGACGACCATCCCGATGCGGCGGACTGGGCCAGCGTGGCGCCGCTGCCGCCCCTGACCCGCGCGCGCAACGGCATGACAGCCGAGGGGTTTCGCCTGTACCGTGTCGTCGGGCGCGCGGGGGATCAGCCGATCGTTGTCATGCCCCGCCCGCAGTGAGGAGTTCTGCCGTGGATCTGCCGACCTATGACGACGTTGCCGAAGCCGCGCGTCGCATCGCCCCGCATGTCGTGCGCACGCCGGTGCTGCGCAACAAGGCGCTGGACGACCTCACCGGCGGCACCATCCTGCTGAAGGCGGAGCCGCTGCAGCGCACCGGCAGCTTCAAGTTCCGCGGTGCCACCAACGCGGTGCTGCAGCTGACCGAGGCCCAGGTGAAGGCCGGCGTGGTCACCCATTCCTCCGGCAATCACGGCCAGGCGCTGGCCTGCGCCGCGTCGATGGCGGGTGTGGCGGCGACGATCCACATGCCGTCCGACGCGCCGGCCATCAAGGTGGCGAGCACGCGGGCCTGGGGGGCCACGATCATTCCGTTCGATCGGCTGACCACCGACCGCGACGCGCTCGGGCGCGACTATGCCGCCCAGACCGGCATGACGCTGGTGCCGCCGTTCGACCATCCGCATGTGATCGCGGGCCAGGGCTCGGTGGCGCTGGAGCTGATCGAGGATGCCAGGGCGCAGGGGCTGACGCTGGACGATCTGCTCGTGTGCACCGGCGGCGGCGGGTTGATCGCCGGCTGCGCGCTGGCGGCGTATGGCACCTCGCCCACCACCACCGTGCATCCGGTGGAACCGGCGGGATGGGACGACACCACCCGCTCCGTCGAGGCCGGCATCCGCCTCAGTAACCCGCCGGGCGGCTCCACGCTGTGCGACGCGCTGCTGGCCAAGGCGCCCGGCGAGATGACGTTTGCCATCAACCAGCGCCTGCTCGGCGCCGGCATGGCGGTGACCGACGAGGAGGTGCTGGCGGCGATGGCGTTCGCGTTCCTGCGGCTCAAGCTGGTGGTGGAGCCGGGCGGGGCGGTGTGCCTGGCAGCACTGCTGGCGGGGAAGTTCGATGCGCGGGGCAAGATCGTGGGCATTGTGCTGAGTGGCGGCAATGTGGATCCGGCGGTGTTCAACCGGGCGCTGGCGGCGGCTTGAGGAAGCGGTTTTTTTTGAGAAACAGAAGCAAAAAACTTTTTGTCCTTTTGGACCCGGCATTTCCTTTAAGGTCGGGTCCAGCGAATTAAAGTTTTTTGCTTCTTTTTTTTAAAAAAGAAGTTCTTTCTGCCTTCCTCAACAAAACCGCAGCGGGCCGGCCCCATCCAGGATCTGCGCAGTATGGACCCGTTCGAGGTGTTCGCCTCGCTGCCCGACACAACGGTGCATCTGGTGGCGAAGACCCTGGCGGTGGTCCTGCTGGACGCGCTCACGGCGCCGCCGGGCACGGCAGCGCCGGCCCATCCAGCGGGGTGAGGCGGGCGCCCAGAATCTGCAGGGTGCCGCTGCCGGCCAGAAACGTGGGAATCTCGACCGCCTCGATGAAGCGGTTGAGCGTGACCTCGGTCTCGGCGGCGCCGACGCTCTCGCCGGTGGGCGGCAGCGGGGCCGTGGACAGGTTGAGCCCGCCCCATTGGCCGTTGACGCGCCAGACATCCGCGCCCGGATGGTCCGTCGTCAGCCGGTAGCGCAGCTGGATCCGCCAGCGCCCGGGGTAGAGATCCAGCGTCGGGCCCCAGGTGATGGGGCGGGACAGGCGGCGTTCGCTGCCGACCGTGATCGGCCGCTCGGTGACCGGGCCGTTACGATCGCGAAAGCGCTCGGGGCCGAGGCAGAGCGCCTGGCTCCGTGGCACCAGCGATGGGGTGGCGCGCGCGAGGCCGGCACGCAGGCGCGCGGGGTCGTCATACAGCCAGACGTCGCTGCCGGGGCAGGGCAGCACGTGGTCCGGCGGCCCATAGGCGGCGCGGATGGCGTGATGGTCCAGGTTGCGCATGACGATGAAGCTGAGATCGGGCGGTCGGATGGCCGCGGCACCGGTGCGGGTGAACCAGGTCGGGTTGTTGCCCCAGATACGCGCATTGCCGTGCGCGCCGATCTGCAGCACGCGCAGATGCCAGTCGCTGGCGATGGTCAGCGGTCGGGCGACCCAGTAGTCGGCGAGCCCGGCCTGACGCCCAGTGGGCACGATGCAGGCGGAGAGCGGGTCGGTCCAGGCCAGCAGCGGATGCTGGCGTGGCAGGCCAACCACCAGTGCCAGCATCACGCCGGCGCTGGTGCCTAGCAGCAGCGGTTCGGCGGCGCGCCCGAGGCGGCCCGCGAGGCGCGGGGCGGCGAGCAGCAGCGGCCACCACAGCACCGGGCTCAGATAGCGCTGGGCGCTGTCATCCTCCCAGAGGGCGGCGCAGAGCAATGTGCCGAGCAGCGCTGCGACACTGCTGGCGATCCAGCAGAAGCGGTCTTCCGGCCGGACCCGGCGCAGCGCCAGCGGCAGCAGCAGGCAGGCGTCGCAGACGAGCACGAACCATCCGGACGGATCGGCCAGGAAAGCGCTGGCATGGGAGAGCATGGTGCCGGGTGTCATCGGCATGTCGCCCTGGCGGGTGAGCCATAGGTGGAACACGAGGCGGTCCAGACCGAGTCCGATGCCGCAGCCCGCTGCCGCAAGGGCCAGGCGCAGTGCTGCGGCGCGCCATGGCAGCAGCCGGTCGCGCACGGCGACCGCGAGGGCTGCGGCAAGCGGCACCAGGAAGGTTGCGATCATCAGCCGGTCGGAGAAGGTGCCGAGCGTGGCGCAAGCCGTCATCAGCCCCAGGGCCCAGTCACCGCCGCGCCAGGCCAGCAGCAGGGCACCGACCGAGAGGATGAACGGGCCGGAGTGATAGGCGACGGCCAGCAGATGCAGGTGCCAGGCGGTGTGGGTGACGGCGAGCTCGGCCAGCAGCACCACACCGGTTGCGGTCAGGAAGGGCAGAGCCGCGCACATCGGGTGGACCCGGTCGGCCTTGCGCATCGATATCCCGGCGACGCGGGACGACAGCGCGGTCAGCGCCATCAGCGAGGCGGCGCCATAGCCAAGGGCGGCCCAGCGCCAGCCGAAGGCCGCTTGCAGCGGCGCATAGACCAGCAGATCAGGCACCAAGCTGGGGATTCGCGGCCATTGGAAGCTCTGCCAATGACTGCTCCGGTGCAGCATCTCCCAGATCAGGTCGGCGGGCAGCAGCGCATCGGCATTGGCGGCGAGGTGCAGCATGCGCGCCCTGGCGTAGACGAGAACCGCGATCACCGCGCCGATCGCCAGCACCGGCGCCAGCGCGCGTGGCCTGCGGTCGAGCGCGTACCAGGCGGACGGGGAGGGGGCTGCCATCGGCATCTGATCCACTGAAAGCTGCGCGCGGCCCGCCGGCTCGAACGAAGTCGTTATGTATTGAAGGGTTACGGGGTAGCCCAGCGGCAGGGTTCCGTCCATCCAGCTCATCACACCGGCGGCAGCCGCGCCCGATCCCATTCCCCTCTTAACCTCTCCTCAACACCCGCCGGCCATGCTGTTGCTCGGACCTGTCCCGGCCCTGGCCCGGGCCGGGTTCCGGCATTCAGGCGTCGTGGTCAGGCGTCTCGTTCAGGCGCCATTTTCGGGGGCAGCAGGCATGGAGACGACACCGTCCGGAGGCGCGGCAAAGCTCAGGCCCGACTTGAGGCCGGGCGGCCGGACGCGGGGGCGCATCGCATGAGTCGCAAGAGTTCGGACCAGCGCCCGATCATCATCAAGCGCGAGGAGGTGGTGGAAGGCGGCCATCACGGTGGCGCCTGGAAGGTCGCATACGCGGATTTCGTCACCGCGATGATGGCATTCTTCCTGCTGATGTGGCTGCTGAACGCCACGTCGGACGATCAGCGTCGCGGCATTGCCGATTATTTCTCGCCGATGAACCCGCTGGCCCATGCCGCCTCCGGCACTGGACTGCCGTTCGGCGGCAAGACACCGTTCGAGGAGGGCAACTACATCTCCAATCTCGGCACAGTCAGCATCACGCCTGGGCACTCGACGGCGCCGAATTCGCCGGACCAGCCGGCCGAGGCGTCGACGCCGCAGGTGCACGGCGCCACCGATCTCGACCCGGATGCCGTCAGCGAGGGCCGGAAGCCGTACGATCCGGCCGGACGTGTCGACGCTGATCCGCGGCGCAAGGCGACCAAGCTGCCAGGGGCCGGTCTGTCGGACACGACGGCGCGGGTGTCGCCGGATGCGCGGGCCCTGGCGCTGGTCGGTGCCAAGACCAAAGAGGCGCAGGCGGTGACGGCCCGCGCCGAGGCGCAGGCCGAAGCCTTGCGGGCGCAGCGCGAGCAGCAGGAGCGGGCGAGCATGAATGCCGCCGCCGAACAGATTCGACAGGCGATCCAGGGTGACAAGCTGCTGACCGACCTGTCGCACCAGGTAACGGTTGATATCACACCTGAGGGACTGCGCATCCAGCCGCTCGACGAGGATCGTACACCGATGTTTGCGTCTGGCGCCTCGGTGATACAGGACCGCGCGCGTCAGCTGTTGCAGAAGGTGGTGCCGGTTCTGGCGGGCATGACCGAGCAGATCTCGATCGCCGGCCACACCGATGCCATGCCGTTTCATGGCAATGACAAATCCAACTGGGAGCTGTCGACCGAGCGGGCCAATGCCACGCGCCGGCTGCTGATGGAGGCGGGACTGCCGGAGTCGCGGTTCCGCAGCGTGACCGGCAACGCGGATCGTGATCCGCTGCTGCCATCCGACCCGATGGCCGCAGCCAATCGCCGGATCGCCATTGTCGTGTTGCGTGCGGTGCCCACGGCTGCACCCCAGGTGGGACGACCGACCCCATGACCACGATTGGCGGACTTATTTTTGTCTTTCTCTGCGTCTTCGGCAGCTACATGCTCTCCGGCGGCAGCATGGCGCCGCTGATCGAGGCGCTGCCATTCGAATGCCTGACCATCGGCGGCGCGGCGATCGGCATCTTCATCATGTCCAACAGCATGCATGCGGTGAAGCACACGCTTGGCGGGCTGAAGAAGGTGCTGAAGGGCGCCACGTACAAGAAGGGCGACTATGTCGATCTGCTGAGCCTGCTGTACTATTTCGCGCGGCTGGCCAGCACCAAGGGGGCCATGGCGCTTGAGCCGCATATCGAGAAGCCGGACGAGAGCCCGGCCTTTCAGAAATTCCCCAAGCTGCAGGCGAACCATCACGTTCGCGACATGATCTGCGATTACCTGCGCATGGTGGGCATGAATGCCGACGACCCGAACCAGATCGAGGACCTGATGGGGCGGGAGCTGAAGAAGACGCTGAACGAGGAGTTGCACAGTGCCCACGCGCTGCAGACCATGGCCGATGGCCTGCCGGCGCTGGGCATCGTGGCGGCGGTGCTGGGCGTGATCAAGACAATGTCGCACATCAACGAGCCGCCGGCCGTGCTGGGGGCGATGATCGGCGGCGCGCTGGTGGGAACGTTCCTGGGCATCCTGCTGGCCTATGGCATCGCGGCGCCGTTCGCGGTGCGTCTCAAAGGGGTGATCGAGGAGGAGAGCAAATATGTCGAGGTGGTCAGGGCGGTGCTGGTGGCGCATCTGCACGGCAATGCGCCTGCGGTGAGCGTGGAGACGGGCCGCAAGATGGCCCCCAACGAGCATATGCCGAATTTCCAGGAGCTGGAGACAGCGACACAGAACCTGCAGGTGTAGCTGGCCCCGTCTTGACGACGCCGGCATTGCCTGTTGTCGTTGTCATCGTTTCTGGGAAAGCGCCGTCCATGCCGAAATCAGCTGACGAAGCAATGAATCCTGCCTGGCTCGATGCGGCGCTGGCCTATATCCCGCAATGGCTCGGGCACCAGATGCGGGCCTCTGAAGAGCCTGGCTGTGCGATTGCAGTGGCGTATCACGGTCGTGTCGTCCTGGAAGCCGCGTTCGGCCATGCGGACCAGCCGGCTGGGGTGGCACTGACCTCGCGGCACCGGTTTCGTGTGGCGTCGCATTCCAAATCCTTCACCGCTGCGGGCATTCTCAAGCTGCGCGAGCAGGGCCGCCTGGAGCTCGACGACACCGCCGGCCAGTATGTGGCGGGGCTGCATCCTGATGTGGCGACGGCCACATTGTCACAGCTGCTGTCGCACACTGCCGGCATCGTCCGCGACGGGCTGGACAGCGGCTACTGGGCGATGCGCAAGGAGTTCGCCAACACCGCAGAACTGCGCGCGGATCTGGCATTGCCGCCCGCGATCGATGCCAACACACGCCTGAAATACTCCAACCATGGCTTCGGCCTTGCCGGCTTGGTGATCGAGGCGATCACCGGTGAGCCCTACAATGTCTGGACCCAGCGCGAGATCGTTGATGCCGCCGGGCTCCACGAAACCACGCCCGATATGCCTCTTCCGAAAGGCGCCAAACTCGCCAAGGGCCATGCCGGCAAGCTGGTGCTGGGCGCCCATGTCGCATTCCCGAGCAACCAGTCCACCCATGCGCTGGCCTCGGCCACCGGCTTCGTCAGCACGGCGTCCGATCTGGCAAAATGGTTCACCAATCTCTCGCCCGAGGCCGAAACCAGCATCCTCTCGAAGGAAAGCCGTCGCGAGATCACGCGCCCGCAATGGGCGGATCCGCATTCGGTACTCACGCGCACCTATGGTCTTGGCACCAACAGCGGCAAGCTCGAAGACTGGGCATGGTTCGGCCATGGCGGCGGTTTCCCCGGCGTGGTGACCCGCACCGCAATGGTCCCATCTCAAGGTCTCTGCGTCTCGGTTCTGACCAACGTTGCTGAAGGCTCCGCCCCTGTCTGGCTGGACGGTGCCCTCAACATCCTCAAGCGCTTCCACACTGAAGGCGCTCCCACCGAAAAGGTGGCGGACTGGACCGGGCGCTGGTGGAGCATCTGGGGCCCCACGGACCTGGTACCGATCGGTGACAAGGTGCTGCTGGCACTGCCCGGCCTCACCAACCCGTTCCAGAAGGTTGGCGAACTCGACGTCACCGGCGTCGACGACGCACGCATCGCCGTCGCCAGTGCCTTCGGCAGCTACAACGAGCCGGTCCGGCGCCTGCGCAACAAGGCCGGCAAGGTCGTCAAGCTGCGTGTCGCCTCCGGCACCGCGATGCCGGAGGCCGCGATCAGGAAGGAACTGCTGGCGTATTCCGTCTGAGCAGAAAGCTGAGTGCCAGACCCGTGGCGTGCGTTGCCACAATGCACGCCAGGGCTGTTGCGAAAGCAGCCTGAAACTGCGTCACCGAGCTGCCATCGCCCAGCACGCGGAAGAATACGCCGCCGATCACCGGCACAGCAATCGAAGGCCCGATCTGGATCGCCATGTTCAACGCGCCGGAGGCCATGCCAGCCTGGGCGGGCCGGATGTCCTGCAGCACAATGCGCAGCAGCGAGGGGAACACCAATCCCAGCCCCACCCCGGCGCAGGCCAGCGAGGCGAACATCGCAACTCCCGGCCCGCCGCCGCCGTGCAGGATCAGGATCACATCGCCCTGGCCCACCATCCCTGCGACGTAGCCAAGCCGCGGCGTCGCCAGCCCGATCCGCGCCACCAGCGCCGGCACCGTCAGCGATCCCGACAGGAAGCCAAGCCCGAACGGCAGAATCGCAAGCCCCGCCTGCATCACATCCCACCCCAGCCCGTTCTGCAGATACACGGCATAGCTGAAGAAGAACCCGCTGGAGGAATACACCATCAGCTCCAGCGTCATCCCCACGGCGAAGCCGCGGTTCGCGAACAGCCGCATGTCCAGCAGCGGCTCCTGCCCGGTGGCGGTCAGGCGCTGTTCCAGCATCACGAACCCGGCCAGCACCGGCACCGAAGCCGCGAGGCAGACCAGGGTCCAGGCCGGCCAGCCCTGCTCACCGCCCGCCACCAGCGGATAGACCAGCAGCCCCAGCCCGAGTGACAGTGTGGCCACCCCCGCCAGATCCAGCCGCACGCCGGCCACGCGCGGCACCCGCGGCAGCAGCCACCAGGCCGCAACAAGGTCGAGCGCCCCCACCGGCAGGTTCACCAGGAAAATCGACTGCCACGTGGTCCCGAACGGGTGCAGCCCGATCAGCACACCGCCGATAAGCTGGCCGATCGACACACCCAGCCCCATCGTCGCGCCATACAGTCCTAGCGCCCGGTTGCGCTCGGCCGGCGGAAAGATCACCCGGATGGCCGCCAGCACCTGCGGCTGCAGCATCGCCGCCGCCACACCCTGCACCAGCCGCGCACCGATCAGCACCTGGATGTTCCAGGCCAGGCCGCACAAGGCGGAGGCGAACATGAACCCCGCCATCCCCGCCAGAAACATCGTCTTGCGGCCATACAGATCGCCCAGCCGTCCACCGGTGATCAGCAGCACCGCGTAGGCCACGGCGTAACCGGCAATGATCAGCTGCAGCTCACCGCTGCTGGCATCCAGCCCCGCACGGATCGACGGCAGCGCCACGTTGACGATCGAGAAGTCCACCGGCAGCAGGAACGCCCCGGTCAGCAGCACCGCCAGGATCAGCCAGCGCCGCGGATGCCCGAACTCCGCCGGCGACAGGGCCGTCTGTGGCACCGCCTGGTCCATCACCGTCATGCAACGCCTCGCCGCAGCTGCGGACAGCGACCACCGCTGGTGGTCGCGACTGCCAGAAACACCATCGATTGCGACCCCCACGGAACATCAGCGGGTAAAATGGAGCCGCACCGAGACCGGACAATGATCAGAAATGCGATCCTTCCATGCAGCGCCCGTTTCTCGATAGACCAGAACCCGCAGGCTGTCAGGCTGCAGCCAGGCCCGGGCCGGGCCGCCAGCGATGACATGATCGAGAAATCCGCCGCCGCCCCAGCACGGCGAGTACAGCCCGTCATCCGCACGGGCCAGCGGTGCCGCGGCGACCAGCCCCGCGAAGAACGGATCGCCCTTCTCCATCCACCGGTTGAAGTCGCCCATCAGCACGAAGGCTTCGCCCGCGGCCTCCCGCGCGCGGATCCACGCCTGCAGCACCGGCAGCTGCAGTCCCAGCGTGTGGCACGCCGGATCGCGCGTGTCGGTCAGCGCCCCCTGCCGGCAGCCGGACTTGAGATGCACCGCCAGCAGCCGCAGCCGTCCGTCCGGCAGATCCAGCGTCAGATCGGCAGCACTGCGCAGATGAAACCGGGCATGAGCATAGACGTCCAGCCCGGTCACATCCGCATTGGGCGTGAATGCGAGGCCCCGCCGCACCGCAAAACCGGCCCGCTGCACCACCTGATCGCCGGTGATGTGAATGCGGAACCTCTCCGGCGGAAACACCCGTGCCGCAATCTCGGGCCCATCCACCTCGGAAAACGCAATCACATCGGCCCGCAGCATCAGCGCATAGGCCCGAAGCCGGTCGATATCCTCGGGCCGCCTTGGGTCAACCCCCTCCGGAAGATCCGGCCCACCAGCCGGGCGCAGGGTCAGCCAGGAAAGGTTCCAGGCGGTGAGCTTGAGATCCGCCGCCGCGGCAGGGCGGATCAGCACAAGCAGCAACAGCAGAATACGCATCGCGACAGTCTGCCCAGAAGCTCAGCCGCACTGCGAGTCCCTCGTTGCAGATTGCCGTCGATTTGCCGACAAAGTCACGACGGCAACCGCAGCGCCCGGCGCCCTTCCACCCATTGCCACGCCAGCAGTACCGGCGCGCCGATTGTCAGGTCGCGCGCACGCCGCACCAACGACAGGGCAAGCGCCGCTTCCGGCGTCACACCGAACAGCGCGCCCAGCAGAATATACCCGCCCTCCTGCACGCCCAATGCCTGCGGCACCATGAACGCCATGCTCCGAAGGCCCGACAGCAGGCTGTCGATCACCAACGCCGCCGCCAGCCCCACAGGCGCCCCCAGCAGCCGCAGCATCAGCCAGGTCTCGCAGCCCACCAGCAGCCAGGCGGTCAGGTGCAACCCGAACGAGCGCACCAGATTGCCACGGTTGCCATGCAGGTCGTCGATCGTGTCCCGCAGCGAGCCCAACTGCGCCTGTTCGCCGAACAGCTTGCGTGTCAGCCCGGCGATGGCGCGCTCGACCGTGGCAAGCCCGCGCCGCTGCGCCAGCACGAACAGTCCGGCCAGTGTCGCCATGCCCAGCAATGCCGCCAAAGCCGGCAGCTCGATCGCGCTGCCCGGCTTCAGCGCGGCCAGCAGCCCCAGACCGAGAAGCGTGTAGACCAGCTGTGCCACAAGCTCCAACGTCACATCCACCACCGTCGACGCGGCGGCAAACCGCGCCGAGGTCCCGGCCAGCACCACCGCCCGGCTGCCGAACACGAACCCGCCGAGCTGCGACAGCGGCAGCACCTCCGCACTGCCCTCCCGCACCAGCCGGCCCCAGACGAACCACCGTGCCGGGTATACCCCCCGCGCCAGCGCCCCCCAGCTCAGGCCCATCACCCCGATCAGCAGCATATGCACCGCCACCACCAGAGCGAACCCGGCCAACCCCAGCGTGGCGAAGGCCGTGGCGATGCTGCCCAGCTCACTCCGTGCGATCAGCACGGCGGCCAGCACGATGCCGCCCAGCAGAAACAGTATCCCCGCCCGCTTCATGCGCCGAAGCGGTCAGACCAGGCAGGCACGCCCGGCGGATAGGGCAGGCGGGTCGCATGATACACCGCCCGCGCAATCGCCCGCGCCATCACAATCCCCGCGACATGCCCCAGCTCGGTCAACGCCCGCGTGCCATCCAGCGCCCGCCGCCCGGTCGAGACCGCGAACACGGTGTCGCCATCCATCGGCGCATGCGCCGGCAAAATCGCCCGGGCCAGCCCGTCATCGGCCATGATCGCCAGGCGCAGCACCTGCGCCTGTGTCAGCACCGCGTCCGTCGCGACCAGCCCGATCGTCGTTGCCGTCCCCCGCGGCGGGCCGGACTTGGTGTGCAGCCGTAGATCGAAGTCGCGCGGCATCCCCAGCCCGCCAAACTCCCCGTCGCGTTCAAACGGCGCCGCCCAGAAATGCGGCCCCTCGCCGATCGTCGCCGTGCCGACCGCATTGACTGCCACGATCGCCCCCACCGTCTGGCCGTCGGCGGTCACCGCACTGGCCGATCCGAGTCCGCCTTTCAGCGTGGCCGTCGTCGCCCCCGTGCCCGCACCGACACTGCCCAGCGCGAACCGCGCCCCCGCGGCCATCGTCGCGTCATACCCAAGCGCACGATACGGCGGATACCGCCCCCAGTCCTTGTTCCCGCCATTGGCCAGGTCGAACAGGATCGCCGTCGGCGCAATCGGCAGCCTCTGGCCTGCGAACATGATGCCGCGTCCCATCTCGCGCAGCGCCGCCATCACCCCCGTCGTGGCATCAAGCCCGAACCCGGACCCGCCGGACAGCACGATGGCATCCACCTGGGTGACCGTCGTCTCCAGCTCCAGCACCGCGAGATCGCGCCCCGCCGGCGCCCCCCCGCGCACCGAGACGGAGGCAACACTCGGCCGATCGAACAGGATCGTCGTCACGCCGGAGCCCAGCGCCAGATCGGTGGCGTGACCGACGGAAATGCCGGCGACGTCGGTCACAAGATTGAAAGACATTAAGTGAAGAACTTCTTTTCTGAAGAAAAGAAGCAAAAGGCTTTTATTCGTTGGATGCGTGCTGAACTGACAGCGCGCTCCAAACGGATAGAAGTTTTTTGGTTCTTTTTTTCAAAAAAGAACATCCTTGCCTCACTTCGCCTCACTGTAACCAGCCACGAACCCCTCCAGCCGGTCCATCGCCTCGGTCAGATTCTCCACGCTCTTGGCATAGCACAGCCTGACCAGCCCCTCGGCCCCCAGCCCGAACGCCTCGCCCGGCGCCATACCGATCCTTGCCTCCACCACTGCCCGCTTGCAGAACGTGAGCGTGTCGCGCACCCCGTCCACGCCGAACATGGCGTAGAACGAGCCGGAATTGGGAATGTTGCGCACGCGCGGCATCCGTCCCAGCCGCTCGTTCACCACCGCGCGCCCCGCCGCACAGCGGGCCACGAACTCACGGGTGAAATCATCCCCATCCCGAAGCGCCGCGATCGCGCCATACTGCAGAAACGTCGGCGCGCCTGAGGTGTTGAACTGCACCAGTTTCTCGATGTTGTGAGTCATCCCCTCGGGATAAACCAGCCACCCCAGTCGCCACCCCGTCATCGCCCAGGACTTCGAGAAGCTGCCGATCACGAACACCGGATCACCAGGCTCGGCGATCTCCAGAAACGAAAACGCATAATCCCGATCATAGACGA
This sequence comes from Rhodospirillales bacterium, assembly GCA_037445025.1. Taxonomy (GTDB): domain Bacteria; phylum Pseudomonadota; class Alphaproteobacteria; order Acetobacterales; family Acetobacteraceae; genus CAIQQQ01. The sequence continues at coordinate 139,420 of JBBILI010000007.1, read as the reverse complement.
TGCGGTGATACACCTCGTCGCTGAGGATCGCGATGCCACGCTCCCGCGCAAACGCCAGCATCCGCTCCCCCTCCGATCGCTCCAGCATGAACCCCGTCGGGTTCCCCGGAGACGCCAGATAGATCAGCTTCGTCCGCGCATCGCACGCCGCAAACACCGCATCCAGATCGAGCGACCAACCGGCATCGCCCCGGCCCATCTGCACCTCACGGATCTCCGCGCCGTTCATCTGCATCGCCCGGCAGATATTCGGCCAGGACGGCGTGATCGCCACGATGTTGTCGCCCTGCTCGATCAGCGCCTGCGCCACAAGCATCACCGCGTTCATGCCCGACGAGGTCAGCGTGATCCGCTCCTCCGGCAGGTCGATGCCGTAGATCCGCTTGTGATACGTCACCAGCGCCTCACGCAGTGGCCCGATCCCGCGGTTATGCGCATAGAACGTGTGGCCATCCGCCATCGCCTGGGCCGCTGCATTGCAGATGAACGCCGGCGTCGCCACATCCGGCTCGCCCGCCCACATGCCGATGACGCCCTCAACCTGAAAGCCCATGCGCCAGACATCGATGATCGGGCTGTCTTCCAGCGTGTCGAGACCCGGCCGAATGAGACCCATCGGAAACCCCTGTCGTGTGAAGCCGCGCATGCAAGCCGCAGAAGCCGTGCCGGTCAAGGCAACCTGACCCATCGAGCGGATGAAATCCGCCTCAGCTCATCAAATAATAACGGAGACGTAACGAAAATCCCGCAATCCCGCGGCAACCCAAATCACCTCTTCAAAGCTCTCTCCCGCCGCACCGCTGACAGCACCCCCCGCGGCAACGGAATCCGCCCCCAGTCCACCGGCACATCAGGCTTGCGAACCCGCTTCACTGCCACCCGGCGCACAACCTCCACCCCAGGCCGCAACACCTGCGTCTCGATCGCCAGCATCCGGCACAGCGGCCGCAACACCCGCACCGCCTGCGGCGCCGCCGTCAACAGGGCGACCATGTCCGGATGCTCCAGCACCGCCCGAAGCTGCGATCCGAACCCCGCCGCCTCATGCGCCGCCGCCCGCACCAGCCACCCGAAGCGACGCGGCCAGATGCGAACCACTCTGGCCCGCGCCGGCCTTGCCACAGCCTCGCCCGCTGGCCGAGGCGCACGCCGCCACAACCGTCCGGCCTGAAACCGCGCCGCCATCCGCTCCATCCGAAGGCCGATCTGTCCCAGCCGCCGATGCACCAGCAGCACCAGCGCCGCCTCCAGCCAGCCACGACCACCCCAGGCCGCAACCGCCGCGCGCAATGCGCGGAGCACGACAGACAGGCTCGAAAACGGGGAAGCGACCACAGCAGAGTTCATGGTTTGTTCAATACCATGCCACGCCACGAAAAGCGACAGAAATTGCAACGTCGCCGCTAGATCGCCCGGCGAAATCAGCCCGATCGACCGCTTCAGCCCCCCGCGTCGCGCCCTTCAAATCTCCAACCGCAACCCCGTCTGCGCATCGAACAGATGCACCGCAGAAGCCGGCACCTCGAACCGCACCCGCCCCGGCACCTTCCCACCGGACGGTACCTGCAGCACGATCGCCTCCCCCGCGAGATGCCCATGATACAGCCGCGCCGCCCCCAGCTCCTCCGAGAACTCCACCTCCATATCGAACCCCTCCACCCCCGCGACCACATCCTCCGGCCGCATCCCCAGCGTCACCTTCCGCCCCACCGCCAGCCCATGCACTGGCGTGGCAATCCGCAACCCGTCGATCGCCACCTCCTCCGGACCGCTCACCACGGCCGCCAGCAGGTTCATCGGCGGCGAGCCGATGAACCCCGCCACAAACTTCGAAGCAGGCTTGCTGTACACCTCGGACGGCGTCCCGTTCTGCTCCACCCGCCCCGCATTCATCACCACCAGCCGATCCGCCAAGGTCATCGCCTCGATCTGGTCATGCGTCACGAACACCGACGTCGCCCCCAGCCGGTTGTGCAGCTTGCGGATCTCGATGCGCATCTGCACCCGCAGCTTGGCGTCCAGGTTCGAAAGCGGCTCGTCGAACAGGAATACCTTCGGCTCGCGGATCATGGCGCGGCCCATCGCCACACGCTGCCGCTGGCCGCCCGAAAGTTGCGCGGGTTTGCGGTCGAGATACGCGGCCAGCCCGATCGTCTCGGCCACCCTGGCAATCCGGGCGGCCCGCTCCGCCTTCGAAATCCCCGCCACCTTCAGCGCGTAGCCGATGTTCTCCGCCACCGTCATATGCGGGTACAGCGCGTAGTTCTGGAATACCATGGCGCACCCGCGCGCCCGCGGCTCCAGATCGTTCACCACCGTGTCGTCAATGGCAATCTGACCCTTCGAGATCTCCTCCAGCCCCGCGATCATGCGCAGCAGGGTCGATTTGCCGCACCCCGACGGCCCCAGAATCACCACGAACTCCCCCGAGGCGAATTCCAGGTCCACCCCATGGGTGACCTGCGTCTTGCCGTAGAACTTCTCCACGTGACGAAGCGAGATGGACGACATCGCGTGTTCCTATTTGTCGCTGGCGATCAGGCCGCGGATGAAGAAGCGCTGCAGTAGCGCCACCACGATCAGCGGCGGCGTGATGACGATGAGGCATCCGGCCATCGCCACGTTCCAGTTCGGCACATCCCCGCCGGTGCTGTCGCCCAGCGCCGGGATCAGCATGCGCAGTGCGGTGACCGCGGTGCCGAAATGCACCCGGTCGGTGGTGATCAGCAGCGGCCAGAGATACTGGTTCCAGGCATAGAGGAACATGATGGTGAACAGCGCCACCATGTTGGTGGTCGACAGCGGAACGAGAATCTCCCGGAAGAAACGAACAGGCCCCGCCCCATCCATCCGGCTCGCCTCGAACAGCTCGTCAGGGATGGTCAGAAAGAACTGCCGATACAGAAACGTGCCCGTCGCCGTCGCAATCAGCGGCAGCACCAGCCCGGTATACGAGTTCAGCAGGTTCCAGTTGAGCGCGACGGTGGTGCCGGTCAGCCCCGCGATCAGATCGGTGAGGCCGGTGACATCGAGCAGATCCTGCACCGGCGACAGCGCATTGGCCGCCACCGCATAGGTCGGCACGATCCGCACCTCCAGCGGCAGCATCAGCGTGATGAAGATCATCCAGAACACCAGCATCCGCCCGGGAAAGCGGAAGAACACAATGCCGTAGGCGGTGATGGAGGACAGCACGATCTTCCCCCCCGCCACCGCCACCGCCATGATCAGCGAGTTGATCAGCTTCCAGCCGAGATCGGCGCGAGTCCAAGCCTCCGCCAGATTCTCGAGCAGATGCGTGCCGGGAATGATGCTGATCGGCGGCGTGTTGATCTGCGCCAGCGTCAGCGTGGCCGCCACGAACACCAGATACATCGGCACGAAGGCCACAGCCAATCCCGCCATAAGAATCACATGCGTGAGCGCATTGAGCCATGGAGTCTTTTCAATCATTTATAATGCACCCGGCGCTCGATGTAGCGGAACTGCACGAACGTCAGCACCATGATCAGCCCCATCAGCACAATCGACTGCGCCGCCGCCCCCGAATAATCCAGCCCGCGGAACCCGTCGAAATAGATCTTGTACACCATCAGCGTCGTGGCCTTGGACGGCCCGCCCGCCGTGGTGATGTCGATGATGCCGAAACTGTCCACGAAACTGTCGGTGAGGTTGATCACCAGCAGAAAGAAGAACGTCGGCGCCAGCAGGGGAATCTGCAGATCGCGCATCCGCCGCAGCGGCCCCGCCCCGTCCATCGCCGCCGCCTCGACCAGCGACCGCGGGATCGCCTGCAGCCCCGCGATGAAGAAGATGAAGTTATACGCCAGATACTTCCACGAATACGTCACGATGATCATGATCATCGCATGCACCCCGTTCTGCGCCGGGTTCCACCAGTCCGGATGTGCCTTGGCCAGCCCCGCCAGCACGCCTGCCTCGGGCGCGAACAGAAACCGGAACGCCACCGCCGCCGCCGGCGCCGCCACCGCATAGGGCCAGATCAGCCCCGTGCGCACCTTGGTGTGAAACCGCAGCTGCCGGTCACAGAACAGCGCCAGAACCCCCGCGCCCACCATCGCCAGGGCCGTGGCGCAGAACGCGAACACAAAGGAGCGGACCACCGCCTCCCAATAGGCGCTGTCGTTGAAGATGGCGGTGAAATTGTCGAACCCCGCCCAGGTGTTGCCGCCGCCCCAGGGCTGCTGCAGGGTAAAGCCCCAGTAGATCGCAGCCCCCGCCGGCCAGTAGAAGAAGGTGAGCACCAGCAGCAGCTGCGGCACGATCAGTGCTACCCCCAGCCACACCGTCTTGTAGTGAACCCGACGCTCCATGACCCACCCTGATTGCGCCGCAGCAGTACAGCAAACGTTTGAGAGTTTCTTTGGTTCTTTCTTTTCAAAGAAAGAACTTCTTTTTTTGAGAAAAAAAGAAGCAAAAAAACTTTCATCCGTTTTAGGGGAGCTTCTTGCCGGCGTAGGTCTTCTCGAAGCGGGCGGAGATGGCGTCGCTGCGCTCCACCGCGTTGTCGATCTCCTTCTGCACCAGCGCCTTGGTCGCCGCCGCGTCAGCAGGCTTCGGCGCGGCATAGATCGCGTTCATCGCATCGCGGATCTCCTTGCGGATCTGCACGAACCCGCCCAGGCGAATCCCGCGCGACACCGCCGGATCAACCTTCGACGCATTCAGCGACTCAATGGCGATCTCACGACCCTTGTACATCGGCTGGTCGTAGAACCCCTGCGCCTTGAGGAAGTCAAAACCGGTCTTGGTCACCGGAATATACCCGGTGCGGGTCGACCAGAACTGCTCGCTCGAAGGCTGCGCCAGAAAGTTCAAAAACGCCGCGGCCCCCTTGTATTCAGGCGCCGACTTACCGGCCAGAACCCACATCGAAGCTCCACCCACCAGCGAGTTGTGGCGCGTGGCGCCTTCCCACAGCGGCAGCATGGCAACGCCCCAGTTCATCCCCGCCTTCTGCGTGCGGCCGACCACACCATGGTCCGCCACCGAATCCATCATCATCTGGCAGTCGCCCGAAGCGAACGCCTGCACAATGGTGGCCCCGCTCTGCGGCTCCTTCAGCCTGAACAGACCGGCATCGTAGTTGCTCTTGAGATAGGTCATGTAGTCGACCCACTTGGTCTTGTTGATCTCAAGCCGCGCATCCAGGCCGGCATAGCCGTTGTCCTTGGTCGCGGTCGGAATGCCGTTGATCGCGTCGAACTGCTCCAGCAGCGCCCAGGTGTCGTCATTGACCGCCACCGGGCAGTCCATGCCGGCCGCCTTCATCTTGGTGGCGGCGGTCTGCACCTCGGCCCAGGTCTTGGGCGCCTCGGTCATGCCGATCTTGGCGAACGCGTCCTTGTTCCAATACAGCAGCGCGGTGGAGCTGTTGAACGGGAAGGAGTACAGCTCACCCTTGGAGCTGGCATAGTAGTTCGAGATTGCCGGGACATAGTTGTCCCAGTTGATCTTGTAGCCGTTGTCTTCCATCAGCTTGTGCGCCGGCACGAACGCGCCGGACAGCATCATGTCGAGCGTGCCGGCGTCGAACACCTGCACAACGGTCGGCTGCTTCTTGGCGCGATAGGCGGCAATGGTGTTCTGCAGTGCGGCGTCATACGAGCCCTGCGACACGCAGCTGATCTCATACGCAGCCTGGCTGTCGTTAAACCGCTTGCACACCTCGCCGATCGCATCGCCGAGATCGCCGGACAGCCCGTGCCACATCTCGAACTTGATCTTGTCGGCAGCCTGCGCCGCCATGGAACTCCCGAGCAGCAGCGCCGCCGCGGTCGCCAACACACGAATCCTCATCCGAGACCTCCCAAACATCGACCGCACGACTGCAGTGCGGCCCGCTTAAGGGGTAACGATGACAGTCAAGAGACAAGAAGCTGACGGTTCCGTGAAACGTTGCCCGACAAACGTCCTGTTCCTTCCGGGAGACAGATGCGCTAGACGCCATCATGCCCCATGATATCGATCCCGCCGACACATCGGCTGCACCCATCGAGATCTACCGCCGGCCCGGCTTCATGCTGCGCCGCGCCCACCAGATCGCCGTCTCGGTGTTCCTGGCGGAAACCGCCGACCTCGGCGTCACCACCACCCAATACGGCGTGCTCTATCTGCTCGGCCGCCGCCACGGCCTCGACCAGGCCAGCGTCGCCCGCCTGCTCGGCCTCGACCGCTCCACCACCGCCCTCGTCGTCCGCAAGCTCGAACAGCGCGGCCTGGTCGGCCGCAGCGTCGACCAGGCCGATCGCCGGCGCCACTGCCTGGTCCTGACCCAGGCCGGCACCGCCATGCTGGCCCAGCTCGGCCAACCCGCCGCCATCGCCCGCGAACGGCTGCTCGAACCGCTGAACGCCGGAGAGCAGGCCACCCTGATGGCCCTGCTCGGCAAGGTGCTCGACGCCTTCAACACCACCGCCCGCGTTCCTCTGCTGGCCGACGATACGGAATTGACAGACGTCTGATCGGCAGCAAATTTGAGGTCCAAGAGAGGCGGAGGGCAGGATGCAGCGCGTGATCATCGTGGGCGCCGGAATAGGCGGGCTGACCTTCGGGCTCTGCCTCCACGCGGCCGGCATCCCGTTCACCGTCTATGAGGCCGCCGCCGAGATCCGCCCCATCGGCGTCGGCATCAACATCCTGCCCCACGCCACCAAGGAGCTGGCCGCCCTCGGCCTCGAACCCGCCTTGGCCGCCGTCGGCGTCACCACGGCGGACGCCACCTTCTTCAACCGCTTCGGCCAGCTCATCCACCGCGAACCGCTCGGCCGCTTCGCCGGCTACCCCACGCCGCAGTTCTCCATTCATCGCGGTGACCTGCAGATGGTCCTGCTCCACGCCCTGCGCGCCCGCGCCGGCCACGAGTGCGTGCAGACCGGCCACCGCTGCACCGAAGTCGTGGAACAGCCCAACGGCGTCCTGGTCCGCTTCGAGAACCGCGCACCGGTCACCGGCAGCGTGGCCGTCGCCTGCGACGGCATCCACTCCGTCATCCGCAAGCAGTTCTTCCCCCACGAAGGCCCGCCCCGCTATTCCGGCGTCAACATGTGGCGCGGCGTCACCCCCTGGCAGCCCTTCCTCGGCGGCGCCTCCATGGTCCGCGCCGGCTGGCTCAGCCACGGCAAGATGGTCATCTACCCCATCCGCAACACTATCGACGATCAGGGACGCCAGCTGATCAACTGGGTGGCCGAACTGGAAACCCCCACCTACCGCCAGCGCGACTGGAACCGCGCCGGCCAGCTGGACGATTTCTTCCCCGCCTTCGCCGACTGGCATTTCGACTGGCTAAACGTTCCCGCCCTCATCAAGGGCGCCGAGACGGTGCTGGAGTTCCCCATGGTCGACCAGGACCCGCTGCCGTCCTGGAGCCACGGCCACACCACCCTGCTGGGCGACGCCGCCCACCCCATGGTCCCCCGCGGCTCCAACGGCGCCGGCCAGTCCATCCTCGACGCCAGGGCGCTGACCGACTGCCTGCGCGCCACCCCGCACGACCCCGTCGCCGCCCTGGCCGCCTATGAGCACCAGCGTCTGGAGGCCACCTCCCGCGTCGTGCTCACCAACCGCGCCAACCCGCCCGACGCCATTATCCGCGTCGTCCACGAACGCACCGGCGACAAGCCGTTCGACCGTATCGAGGACGTCATCAGCCACGCCGAGCTGACCGAGATCACCGACAGCTACAAACGTGTGGCAGGATACACCAGAGAGGCGCTCGCAGCCGCACGGTAGCGGGCGGGCAGGGCAGGGGAGGCACAACAATGAACATCGCAACCACGCCGAACGTGATCGACGTCCCGCGCGCCATCGACGCGCATCCCGTCGGCCGCTTCCAGATCCAGCTGCTGGTCGTCTGCGCCGCCGTGCTGATGGCCGACGGGTTCGACACGCAGGCCATCTCCTTCGTCGTCCCCGACCTCGTCCGCCATTTCGGCGCCAGCCGCGCCCAGATCGGCCCGGTGCTCTCCGCCGGCCTGTTCGGCCTGATGCTGGGCGCGCTGTTCATCAGCCCGCTGGCCGACCGCGTCGGCCGCCGGCGCATCATCATCACCAGCACCCTGCTGTTCGGCGGCTTCACCGTCGCCACCGCCTTCGCCCAGGACCTCAACCAGATTCTGGTGCTGCGCGCCCTCACCGGCCTGGGCCTGGGCGGCGCCATGCCCAACGCCATCGCCCTGATCGCCGAATTCAGCCCGCAGCGCCGCCGCACGGTGATGGTGATGACGATGTTCTGCGGCTTCTCGCTCGGCGGCGTGGTCAGCGGTGTGCTGGCGGCCTGGCTGATCCCGGCCTATGGCTGGCGCTCGGTGTTCATCGTGGGCGGCGTGTTCCCGCTGCTGCTGGCGCCGTTCCTGCTGATCTGGCTGCCGGAATCGGTGCGCTTCCTGGCTCTGGCCGGCCAGGAGAACATCCGCGTCGGCCGCCTGCTGGCCCGCATCGGGCCTGCGCTGCGCTACCCCGCCGGCACCGAATTCGTCATCACCGAGCCGCGCCCGGTGGGTCTGCCGGTGCTGCAGCTGTTCGCCGGCGGCCGCCTGCTGGCCACCGCGGTGCTGTGGGTGGTGTTCTTCATGAGCCTGCTGGACCTGTATTTCCTCGCCTTGTGGATCCCCACCGTGGTCAACGCCATGGGCGCCTCCGTCTCGCTCGCAGCCCTCGCCGGCGGCCTGCTGCAGCTCGGCGGCATCACCGGCTCGCTGGTGCTCGGCTGGTTCATCCAGCGCTTCGGCTCGGCGAAGGTGCTGGCCCTGGCCTATGCCATCGCAACCGTGAGCATCGCGGCCCTCGGCAGCCTCGGCTTCAGCATTCCCGCCGTGCTGCTGGCGGTGTTCTGCGCCGGCTTCGGCGTGGTCGGCGCGCAGATCGGCGCCAACGCCTACGCCGCCTCGTTCTACCCCACCGCCTACCGCGCCAGCGGCGTCGGCTGGGCGCTCGGCATCGGCCGCATCGGCTCCATTGTCGGCCCGCTGATCGGCGGCGTCCTGCTGGCCCAGAACTTCCCGCTCGCCACCATCTTCGTCATCGGCGCCGTCCCCGCCGGCATCGCCGTGCTGTGCTGGCTGATCCTGGGCCGGCTGGAACGCCGCGCCGTATGAGGCAATACACCCCCGCGCCCTGTCCGCTCGACGGGGTGCGCGTGATCGATCTCTCCCGCCTCGTCGCCGGCAACATGCTCAGCGTCAACCTCGCCGATTTCGGCGCCGAGGTGATCAAGATCGAAGCCCGCGACCGCGGCGACACGCTGCGCGACTGGCTGGAGGAAGGCGTCCCGCTGTTCTGGAAGGTCTACGCCCGCAACAAGAAAAGCGTCACGCTGGACATCCGCACCCCGAAGGGCCGCGAGATCCTCCTCAAACTCGCGGCCTCCGCGCAGATCCTCATCGAAAGCTTCCGCCCGGGCGTCATGGAACGCCTGGGTCTCGGCCCCGCCGAACTCCACCAGGCCAATCCCGGCCTGGTCATCGTGCGCATCTCCGGCTGGGGTCAAACGGGCCCCTACGCGCTGCGCCCCGGCTTCGGCAGCCTCGTCGAAGGCATCAGCGGCTTCGCCGCCAAGAACGGCTTCGCCGACAAGCCGCCCGCCCTGCCCAACCTGCCGCTGGCCGACATGGTGGCCGGCCTCTCCGGCGCCTTCGCCGTCATGATCGCCCTGCGCGAGGTGGAACTCAAAGGCGGCGCAGGCCAGGTGATCGACCTCTCCCTGCTCGAACCGCTGCTCTCCACGCTGAGCCCCGACATCGCCGAGGTCCAGGTCAGCGGCCGGATCAAGCCCCGCTCCGGCAACCGCGCCTCCATCACCGCGCCGCGCAACGTCTACCAATGCCGCTGCGGCCGCTATGTCGCCCTCTCCGCCTCCATCGAGGCCATGGCACGCCGCCTGTTCACCGCCATCGGCCGGGCCGAGCTGCTGGACGACCCACGCTTCGCCACCAACGCCGCCCGGCTCGCCAACGTGGAAGCGGTCGACGCCGTCATCCAGGATTTCATCGCCGCCCGCGACCGCGACGAGGTCCTGGCCTTCTTCGAAGCCGCCGAAGTCACCGTGGGCCCCGTCTACGACGCCTCCGAACTCCTCGCCGACCCCCACATCGCCGGCCGCGAAGCCATCGTGACGATGCAGGACGACACCATCGGCACCCTGCCCATGCACAACGTCACCCCCCGCCTCTCCGCCACCCCCGGCGCCCTGCGCACCCGCGCCCCGCATCTGGGCGAGCACACCGCCGACATCCTCGCCGAACTGGGTCTGGACGATGCAGCCCAGGCCGCACTCGCCCGCGACGGCGTCATCTGAATGACCGCGCCCTGCTTCGATGCGGCATTCCGCGCGCAGCTGGAAACCCTGTTCCGCTGGCGGCGTGACGTCCGCGGCTTCCGCCCCGACCCCGTCCCCGAAGCCCTGCTCGACCATCTGCTCACCCTGGCCGAGCTCGCCCCCTCCGTCGGCCTCAGCCAGCCCTGGCGCATCGCAACCGTCAACGACCCCGCCCGCCGGGCCAAAATCCGCGAGAACTTCGCCCACGCCAACGCCACCGCCCTGGCCTGCCAGACCGCCGACCGCGCCGGCCTCTACGCCAGCCTCAAGCTCGCCGGACTCGACGCCGCTCCCATCCACCTCGCCGTCTTCGCCGAACCCGACCCCGCCCAGGGCGCCGGCCTCGGCCGCGCCACCATGCCCGAGACCACGATCCACTCCGCCGTCATGGCCGTCCACACGCTCTGGCTCGCCGCCCGCGCCTCGGGCCTCGGCCTCGGCTGGGTCTCCATCCTGAACCCCGCCGATATCAGCGACATCCTCGACGTCCCGCCCGACTGGCATTTCATCGGCTATCTCTGCCTCGGCTGGCCGCTCCTCGAATCCGAAACCCCCGAACTCTCCCGCGCCGGCTGGGAACACCGCCGCGACCCCGCCCAAGCCCTCCTCCGCCGCTGACCCCTGTCACGCGCCAGAATCTGACGTAGGGTGGGCGTCGAGCCCACCGCTTTTACCCCAAGAACGCCAAGCCCCAGCGGAGCCCGTCCATGAAGGCCAACAGCGTCCTCGAAACCATCGGCCACACGCCGCATATCCGCTTCAGCCGCCTCTTCCCGCTCGCCGAGGTCTGGATCAAGTCCGAACGGGTCAATCCCGGCGGCTCGGTGAAAGACCGCATCGGCCTGGCCATGATCGAGGCCGCCGAGGCCAACGGCACACTGAAACCCGGCATGACCATCATCGAGGCCACCTCCGGCAACACCGGCGTGGGCCTCGCCATGGTCGCCGCCGTCAAAGGCTACAAGCTCATCCTGGTGATGTCCGAATCCGCCTCCGTCGAACGCCGCCGCCTGTTCCTGGCCTATGGCGCCACCTACGTCCTCACCCCCCGCGAGCTCGGCGCCAAAGGTGCCATCGACAAGTCGCTCGAACTCGCCGCCGAAATCCCCGGCGCCTGGATCGCCAGCCAGTTCGACAATCCCGCCAACTGGCAGATCCACACCCGCACCACGGCCCAGGAGATCCTGGCCGATTTCCCCGACGGGCTTGACGTCATGATCACCGGCGTCGGCACCGGCGGCCATCTCACGGGGTGCGCCACAACCCTCAAACAGGCCTGGCCGGCGCTTAAAGTGTTCGCCGTCGAACCCGTGCTCTCCCCCGTCATCTCCGGCGGCGACCCGGCACCGCACCCCATCCAGGGCATCGGCGCCGGCTTCATCCCCGACAACCTCCACACCGCCCTGCTCGACGGCGTCATCCAGATCTCCGGCGACGACGCCAAGGACTACGCCCGCCGCTCCGCCAGCCTCGAAGGCGTCCTTGTCGGCATCTCCTCCGGCGCCACCCTGGCCGCCATCGCCCAGAAGCTGACGGAGCTCCCCGCAGGCAGCCGCGTGCTCGGCTTCAACTACGACACCGGCGAACGCTACCTCTCGGTGCCCGACTTCCTGCCGGAATGAAACTGCTCGTCCTCGGCAACGCCGGGTGGGACCTGCTCTGCCCGGTCCTGCATCTGCCCCGCCCCGGCGAAACCCTCGTCACCCAGGGCCACGCCCGCGCCCCCGGTGGCAAGGGCCTCAACCAGGCCGTCGTCGCCGCCCGCGCCGGCGCCGCCGTCACCCTGGCCGCCCCCGTCGGTCCGGACGGCGCCGACCTCGCCGACATCCTGTCCCACGAACCCCTGACCTTCGAGCCCCACCGCAAACCCGCCAACACCGACCTGTCCCTGCTGATCCTCGCCCCTGACGGCGAAACATGATTCTGTCGTTTGGCGCCTGCGCCGACGCCCTGACCGAATCCGAGGCCGAAGCCATCGCCCACCGCCTCGCCCCGGGCGACTGGCTGCTCCTGCAAGGCAATCTCTCAGCCACCGCCACCGCCTCCGCCATGCGCCAGGCCAAGGCGCGCGGCGCCAGCGTGATGTTCAACCCGGCCCCGCTGCGCTGGAACACCACCGCCCTGCTCCCGCTCTGCGACGTCGTCGTCGCCAACGCTGTCGAGGCCCTGGAGATCACCGGCGCCACCTTCCCCCAGGCCGCGTCCACCCTGCACCAGGCCGGCGCCGCCCTGGCCATCGTCACAGCCGGCGCCGCCGGCTGCGCCAGCGCCGACGCCACCGGCCTGCGCACCCACCCCGCCATCCAGGTCACGGTCCTGGACACCACCGGCGCCGGCGACACCGTCTGCGGCGTGCTCGCGGCCAAGCTGATGACCGGCACCCCACCCGACGCCGCCATCCAGGCCGCCATGCGCGCGGCCTCGCTCACCGTCCAGCGCCCAGGCGCCTACGCCGCCCTGCCGGGCGCCGCCGCGTTGTGCGAAGCGGCCCTCTCCGCCTAGGCTCCGCCATGGCATTGTTCGGCACCACCGCCCTGGTCACGGGCACAGACAGTCACGGCATGGGCCGCGCCATCGCGCTCGCCTTGGCCACCCAGGGCGCCGATCTCGCGCTCCACTGGTATCGCGACGAAACCAACGTCCGCGACCTCGCCGGCCAGATCGAAGCCCTCGGCCGCCGCGCCGTCCTGCTCCACGCCGATCTCGGCGACCCCGCTTCCGCCCGCCGCATCGCAACCGAAGCCCGCGAAGCCCTCGGCGGTCTCGCCATCCTCGTCAGCAACGCCGGTATGATCCAGCGCAAGCCCTTTCTCGACATCACCGACCAAGACTGGACCCGCCTTCACGCCGTCAACCTCCACGGCAGCTTTGCCGTCAGCCAGCAAGCCGCCCGCATCATGGCGGCCGACGGCAACGGTGGCCGCATCGTCATGATCTCCTCCGTCAACCAGGCCCACGCCAACCCCGACATCGCCCACTACGTCGCCAGCAAAGGCGGCATCATGATGCTGGCCCGCGCCATGGCCCTGGAACTCGCCTCCCACGCCATCACCGTGAACCTGGTCGCCCCCGGCACCATCGAAACCGACATCAACCGCCACATGCTGGCCGACCCCGATTTCCGCGCCCGCAAACTCGCCGGCGTGCCGCTGCGCCGCGCCGGCACGCCGGAGGACGTCGCAGGCGCCGTGTGCTACCTTGTCAGTGCCGAGGCCGCGTATGTCACCGGGGCGACGGTCACCATCGATGGGGGGCTGACGATAAGTTAAGAACTTCTTTTCTGAAGAAAAGAAGCAAAAGACTTTCGTTCGCTTTGGTGCGTGTCTTTCCGGAGAGGGCCGCGACAGCCCGGAGAAAGTTTTTTGGTTCTTTTTTTCAAAAAAGAACCGCTTCCTTCCTGGAGTCCAACATGCCTCCCATCCACGAAGTCTACGCCATCCGCTACGCCCATTTCGCCGACCGCAAACGCACGGACAGCTTCCTAGGCGGCGACCCGCACGACGCCTCCATGCCGTTCGACTATTTCGTCTTCGCCATCAAGGGACCCTCCGGCGTCTGGATCCTTGACACCGGCTTCTCCGCCGAAGTCGCCCGCAGGCGCAATCGCACCCATCTCCGCTGCCCCGGCGACGGCCTCCGCCTCATCGGCATCGACCCCGCCGCGGTCGAAAACGTGGTGTTGAGCCACCTTCACTACGACCACGCCGGCAACCCCGGCCTGTTCCCCCGCGCGCAGTTCCACCTGCAGGACAGCGAGATGCAGTTCGCCACCGGCCGCTGCATGTGCCACCCCATCCTGCGCATGGGCTACGACCCCGAGGACATCGCCCACGTCGTGCGCAAACTCTTCGCCGGCCGCCTGACCTACCACGACGGCACCGCCGACCTCGCCCCCGGCCTCACCCTGCACCGCGTCGGCGGCCACACCAACGGCCAGCAGGTGCTCCGCGTCCACACCCGGCAAGGCTGGCTCGTCCTGGCCTCCGACGCCGCGCATTTCAGCGAGAACTTCGCGCAGAACCGGCCGTTCCCCTGGGTCTACAATGTCGGCGACGTGCTGGACGGCTTCACCACCCTCCGCCGCCTCGCCGACCGCCCTGACCTCGTCATCCCCGGCCACGACCCCTCGATCATGACAAGCTTCCCCGCCGCGAACGCCGAAGCCCAGGGCATCGTCGTCCGCCTGGACTGAACCCGTCCGGCGCCACGCGCGCATCACGAAAGGTTTCCTGTCTCCCGGTTGCGCCGCTCATTCCCGTGTGGTTCCGTTCCGTATCAGGCCGCGGAGCGACCGGGCGGCAGATACAATGCGGCACGTGATCATGGAGCCGAACCGGCCATGACGGACCAACCGACCGACGACCACCATGTCTGGGTGGCCCAAACCCTCGGCGTCGACCCGCGCGCCTACAGCGCCGCACCGCCCGTATCCCAGGCGCCCGCATCCCAGGCGCCCGCATCCCAGGCGCCCTCCGCGGTCGACCCCGCGACCCTGATCGGCCAATGGCTCGACAAGCACCAGTTCGCCCCACCCGCAACCCAGCCCGACGGCGCCGGCCAGCCCGCCGAACCCGGCAAGGACAATCCGCCGGAGCTGCACGTCCTGCTCAACGCCGAGGACATGGAACTCCCCGACGCCGTCAAGCTCGCCGTCGCCGATCTGAAGCAGCCCGAGGCGCTGGTGCGCAGCACCATCCTGGCCAAACTCAAGCCCAATCCGCCGCGCGGTCTCAACGACCTTCCCGTCGTCGGCCCCGCCAACGAGGTGCCCGGCGTTCATCTCGGCCCACCCTCGCCCGAAACCACCCGCGCGCTGCTGCCGGTGATCGAGATGTCCACCATCGACACCTGGCTGACCAACCACAAATTCGGCCGCGCCGCCGAAAAACCCGGCGAAAACGACACGCCGGGCAGCAAGGCCTCGCTGGACGGCAACGACCTGAAGCTGGAGGACATCGCCGACCGCGCCTTGCTGATCCTGGGCCAGTACCCCGCCGTCACCCGCGACCAGGTCATCGCCCATCTGCGGCAGAAATACGTGGCCGCGCCGAAACCCGACGCGAACACCCAGATCATCGTCGGCTACACCGTCCTGCTCAAGCCGCTGCAGGCCGTCCCCGGGCCCAAGACCACCCAGCACCAGTTCAGCTTCACCCTGACCAAGGCGCACCACGACAGCGATTCCGGCGGCTTCGAAACCAGCTTCCAGGGCACCCTCGTCGTCGACGAGCATTGGAAGCCCCTCAACGTGTCCGGCGTCGTGCAGGAGGCGCTGGTCAAATCGATCCTGGGCGGCTGGATTCAGGTCAGCGGCCTCGCCCAGGCCGGCGCCGCCGTCAACTTCGCCAACACCTTCAGCGGCACCACCAAGGTCACCGCCAGCTGGCAGTTCGCCGGCGGCGTACAGGTTCTGGTCACACCCACCTTCAAATGCCTCGGCGGCCATTTCCAGATCGGCGTCCAGGCCCTGGGCGGCGTCCAGTCCGACCCGCAGGACGGCCACGCCACACCGGGCGCCTCCCTCGGCGGCGTCGTCAACGTCCCCTTCGACGTCGTCGACATCCTCCCCGGCCACAAGAAATAGCCCACCGTCTCAAGGCCACCCCACTCTGACCGCGGGACCCGCTTCAGAAAACCACGACAGCACCATTGTCCCACTTCAACACCCGTCGCTCACTTCGCGCGAACCACAGGACAACCGACATGTCTGGTGCAGACAGCAAGCTGCGCTGGTGGCTCGTTTTCGGTCTCATCGGCCCGATCACCTTCGTCATGTCGCTCGACCGCACCGCCATGGTCGTCGCCGCCCCCACCATCCAGAAGGAATACGGCTTCTCCCTCGTCGACATGTCCCTGATTCTGACGAGCTTCTCCTGGACCTACGCCTTCCTTCAGGTCCCCGCCGACTGGCACGTCCGTCCTCGCCCTGAAACGCTGGTTCCCCAAAAGCGAGCGCTCCTCCGGCAACTCCGTTCTGCTCGGCGCCCTCGGCCTCACCCAGGTCTCGATCTGGTCCTCCACCCAGGACCTCGGCGGCGGCGCCACCGTCGAACCCGGTGACGCCGTGCTGGCCGACGAGAACGGCGTGCTCTTCCTCAAGCCAAACCAGGTCAAAGCCACCGCCGAAAGCGCCAGACTGCCAGACCTCAACGGCGTCAACGCCAAAATCAAAGAAATCATGAATCCGTAGGGCGGATGCAATCCGCCATCACACAGCAAGAACTTCTTTTCTGAAGAAAAGAAGCAAAAGACTTTCATCCGCTGGCGCACGCCCTTTCCAAAAAGGACGCACCCCAGCGAATGAAAGTTTTTTGGTTCTTTTTTTCAAAAAAGAACTGCTTGCTTACCCTTGGTCAGACCCGCCAAGCGCCACAAACAGATTGTGTCCATCACGCAGGATCCGCAGCGCGACCGACCCCTTCTGCGACCGGATCGCCTTGGCCGCATCCGCAGGCGACGTCACCCGCTGATTGCCAACCCCGGTGATCACATCGCCGGGCTGCAGCCCCGCCGACGCCGCCGGGCTGTCCGGCCGCACCTCGGTGATCACCGCCCCCTTCACATTCTTGCCAAGCCCAAGATTGTCACGGGCATCCGCATCCAGCGGCGCCATCGCCAGCCCCAGCCGGCCGGACGGCGAAGGCGCTGAGCTGTCCGTCGCATCCGCCGTCTGGTCCGCAAGCTTGCCCGTCGTCACCTTCAGCGTCTCGGTGCTGCCATCGCGCATCACCACCAGGTCGGTCGCATGATCCGGATGTAGATCGCCCACAATCCGCGCCAGGCTCCTGGGGTCCGTCACCTTCTGATCACCAACCGCGGTGATCACATCGCCCGGCTTCACACCGGCCGCCGCCGCAGGACTGTCCGGCTGAACCTCCGCCACCAGCGCGCCCTGCGGGTTCGGCAGCTTCAGCGCCGACGCCATCGCCGGATCGATCTTCTGCGCCGACACACCGATAAAGCCGCGATCGATATGCCCCGTGGCCTCAAGCTGCGCCACCACCTGCTTGACCAGGTTCGACGGAATGGCAAACCCGATCCCAACCGACCCGCCG
Source organism: Rhodospirillales bacterium (assembly GCA_037445025.1). GTDB lineage: Bacteria > Pseudomonadota > Alphaproteobacteria > Acetobacterales > Acetobacteraceae > CAIQQQ01. Next base: position 122,026 of record JBBILI010000007.1, on the reverse strand, counting down.
GACGGGCTGAAGATCGCGGTGTTCACCCCGATCACGCTGCCATCGGTCGAGAACAGCGGCCCGCCCGAGTTGCCCCGGTTGATCGGCGCATCGATCTGCAGGAAGTCGTCATACGGCCCCGAGCCGATATCCCGGCCACGCGCCGACACAATGCCTGCCGTCACCGTCCCGCCCAGCCCGAACGGGTTGCCCATGGCCACCACCCAGTCGCCCGGCAGCGCCTTGTCCGAGTCACCCAGCGCCAGATACGACAACGGCTTGCCCGCATCGATCTTCAGCACGGCGATATCGGTGCGCGCATCATGCCCGATCACCTTCGCCGTCAGCTCACGCCCGTCATCCAGCGTCACCACCACTTTGGTGGCGCCATCGATGACATGGTTGTTGGTCACGATATGCCCGTCCGCATCCACCACGAAGCCCGACCCCAGCGCCTTGGAGGCATGCGCCTCACCGCCCTGGCTGCCGCCCTGGCCCTGGAAGAAGTGACGGAACATCTGGTCCTGCGGGCTGCCCGGGGGAAACGGCGAGCCGCCATCCTGTGCCGTCACGCGCTCGGTGGAGGTGATGGTGACAACAGCCGGACGAACCTTGGTCACCAGTGCGCTGAACCCGGGCAGGGCGGTGGCGGCCGGCGCCGAGATCGGCGCCGTCGCCGTCTGGGCCGTGGCACGCGTGACAGGCAGGGCGAAGCTGCCCAGCGCGGTTCCGGCCAGCAGCGTCGCCACGAGGGCGATGCGGGTGGAAGTGCGATTGAGAGCCATGGGCGAAATCTCCTGTGCATGACGGCGCCCGCTGGGGCACCGAATGACAGGACCATGCCCTGGCCACGATGGAACGAGAGCCAACTCCATCATGTCGAAAGTTTCAGACTGCACCCGCCCCGGAAGACAAATGCAATCCGCCACTCTCCCCGCTGTAGGGCGGATGCAATCCGCCTACCCCCTTGCGTATCAGCCGACCGCCTGCAGCCTATCCTGCGTTTTCGTGTCGAAATCGCTCGCGTCATGCCGCTCATGCAGCTGCAAGGCGAGATCCCCGGTCACCCGATTGACCATCCGCCCCCGCTTCACCGCAGGCCGCGCATGGATCATGTCCGCCCAGCGATTGACGTTCTTGTACTCATGCACCGACAGGAACTCGGCCGCCCCATAGCTCCAGCCCTTCACCAGCCCGCCATACCAGGGCCACACCGCGATATCGGCGATCGAATAGAAGTCCCCCGCCAGGTATTCCGTCTCGGCCAGCCGCCTGTCCAGCACATCCAGCTGCCGCTTCACCTCCATGGCGAAGCGGTCGATCGGATATTCCATCTTGGTCGGCGCATAGGCATAGAAATGCCCGAACCCACCGCCGAGATACGGCGCACTGCCCATCTGCCAGAACAGCCACGACAGCGTCTCCGCCCGCGCAGCCGCCTCTGTCGGCAGAAACGCGCCGAACTTCTCCGCCAGATGCACCAGGATGGCGCCCGATTCGAACACGCGGATCGGCGTGGGCCCGCTGCGGTCGAGCAGAGCCGGAATCTTCGAATTCGGGTTCACCTCCACAAACCTGCTGCCGAACTGGTCGCCATCGCCGATCTTGATCAGCCAGGCATCGTATTCCGCCCCCGTATGCGCCAGCGCCAGCAGTTCCTCCAGCATCACCGTCACCTTCACGCCGTTGGGCGTGCCCAGCGAATACAGCTGCAGCGGATGCTTGCCGACCGGCAGCTCCTTCTCATGGGTAGGCCCGGCGATCGGCCGGTTGATGCTGGCGAACCGTCCGCCACTGGCCTTGTTCCAGGTCCAGACTTGGGGGGGCACGTAGGCTTCGTCGGTCATGCTGCCGGCTCCGGAGTTGTGATCTGCCCCCAGACTATAGAATGCCGGCCCGCCGCGCGAGCGGGGGGCCTGGCGAGAGCCCGCCCGCGCGCGGCAGTGCCACGAAAAGACACACAAATCGTTGTATCGCCCCGAGGGTTCTGGACGCGACATCGTTCCGTCTGCAACTTAGACTCGGAACCGACCGCCCGCAGGAGTGTCTGATGACGAACGCCTACCCGGAACTGCAGGATGTCAGATACCAGCACACCACCGTGCCGATGGCCGAGGTGGTCACCTACCTGCAGGGCCTGGCCGCACCGGCGGAAGTGAAGCGGGCCACGTACATCATCTTCCGCATCGAATCCGCCAACGGCCAGAAAGGCATCAACAACAACTATGTCGGCGCCCAGGCCGACAGCGGCCGCTGGCCGGACAGCCTCGACGCGCTGTTCTCCGGCACCGTGACCATGCCCGAGAACCAGACCGGCAAGGTCCGCATCTTCCTCGCCTTCGCGGCCTGGACGGGTAGCGTGGATTTCCTGCGGGATCGCGTGACCGCCCGCGGCCTTTACGTCGGCGGCACAACCCATGTGGTGCTGGCCATGAACGTCACCGATGCGCATGCGCTGGCCCGGGCCTATCAGAAGGAATGGGTGCAGGGTTCCGCCACGGCCGAGCCCTCGGCGCAGGCGCTGGCGGACATTCTGTCGATGTACGGTCAGGCAGAGAGGCTGTTTGGGGATGGAATCGTCGCTTAGAGAAAAAGCAAGCGGTTCTTTTTTGGAGAAAAAGAACCAAAAAACTTTTTATCCATTGAGGACGGCTTCATTCGGAGAGGAGGGAGCCCAACGAATAAAGTCTTTTGCTTCTTTTCTTCAGAAAAGAAGTCCTTCCCTTCCAGCGCCGCCAGCAACGGCCCAAGATGCCTCTCAAAGCGCCGCCACCGGCCCACACTGCTGCCATACAGCGCCTGACGCACCTGCCTGCTGCTGCTCGAACGAACCGCCCGGCTGGTCTCATGAAAGCGCAGACACGCGGGATCCCACGGCAGCCCGCAGAACGCCACCAGCCGGCGCGCCTGGCCTTCCAGATCCTCGACCACGTCCTCATAAGCCACATCCATCAGCCGATCCCCCGGCAGCACCGCGCGCCAATGCGCCATCAACGTCTCGGCCCCCCTGGCGTAGCGTCCGAGCTCCCCCAGATCGTAGGCAAAGGGCTGATCACCGCCGAACCGATGGGTGTAGCAGGACAGGCAGGTGTCGATCAGATCGCGCCCACACTGGATGATGCGGGCATTGGGCAGCATTAGATGGATCAGCCCGGCCAGGCGGAGATGGCTCAGCTCCTTGTCGACCACCCGCAGCCGCCCCGGCGCAAGAGTGCTGACCCGGCCGAGATAGGCCCGCGCGAGCTGCGCAAGACCGTCGGCCGCATGGTCGCCGGGTTCGGCCAGCACCGCCATCCCGCTCCCGGCAAGACGGGTCAGGATGGCGGTTTCGCCGATGCCGGCAATGTCAGGGTGCGAGGCCAGGATCTGCTCGACAAGGCTGGACCCCGACCGCGGCAGGCCGATGATGAACACAGGCGTCTCGGACGGATCGCCCAAGCCCCCGAGTTGGCGCAACACCTCGGGCGTGAACCCCTCCGCAATCGCACCCATGCGGGCGATATCCGCCTCGATGTCATAGGCAAACCCGGCCCGCTTGCGCCGGTTCGCCTCATGGAAACAGGCGAAGGCCCGGTCATCGTCCCCCACATCGAGCCAGGCCTTGCCGAGCGCGAAGCGCAGATTGATCGGGTCATCCGGCGGCACACCAGGCCGGTCCACCAGCGGCAGCAGCGCCTCCATCCGTGCGATATCAGGATCATCCGACACGAAGGTCTTGAGATCGCTGCGGCTGTACCAGGCACTGACACAAGCCTGATCACGCCGCAAAGCCTGGTCGAACGCGGCGAGGGCAGGGCGGACATGACCGAATTCCTGCTCGACAACCCCCAGGTGAAGCCATGGCGCCGCCGCGTGCGGGGCGAGCGACGCCGCCCGCGCAAACGCCGAACGGGACTGCGCGAGATAGCCACAGGCCGCCAGCGCGCGGCCCAGATTGATGCATATCGCCGGATCACCCGGCGCCAGCGCCCGCGCACGGCGATAGGCGACAACGGCCTTGTCGTGCTGATCCTCCGCCCGCAGCGCCACGCCCAGATTGTTGTGCATGGCGGCCTGAGCGCGAGCCGACATCGAAAACGATGCGCCGCGTGCCGCAACCGGGTGCTGAGCGAGGTTCATCAGTTCCTGTCCCGACGTTTTCCGAGAGAGACCCCAGTCTGAACCGCAAAGCCTGAAGAAAACGTTAACGCCGGTATCGCAGACATCCGTCGTTCACCACGACGTCTGCAACACGAGAGCGATAGGGCTTTAGGTGGACTCACCGTGCCATAAAATGGCTCGTTAAAACAAAGAGCTAGAGCGGGGTGGCATCGCCTGTCAGATGCCACCCCGCTCTAGGGCTTCACGAACACCAGCTGCACCTCGCCCACATCGAACCCCAGCTTCGTCACCCGGGCGTGGTTCATCACCACCTTGTCGCTTTGCCGGAACAGCCAGTCGTCGAAGTTCAGCCGCACCGTGCTGTCCCCGGTCTTGAGGTCGGCCACATAACTCATCCGATACGCGTTGCCCGACCACTCCCCATGCGCCACCCCGATCACATCCGGCGCCGTCGCCTCCCAGGTCGAGGCGCCGGTCTTGTGGAACGTCCAGTGCCGCTCCTGCTTCTCACCGTCGTCATAGGTGAAATACTCATCGAGCTTCAGCGTGTCGTGCCCGTCCCACACCCCGTGCATCGCCACCCGGAACTGCCGCCGCACATCCTGAAACCGGTCGAAGAACATCCCATAAGCCATTGAATCACCGTTGAAATAACCCTCCAGCTGCATCTGCGGCGTCCCTTGCGCAAACTGCGTCACCTGCATCGAGGAACACCCGGCCAGCACAAGCACGCCCAGCGGCAGCAGGCGACGGAACACAGCATTCATGAGGATTCACTCCGGCGGCAGGTCGATCCACGACAGATGGCCGCCCTTGCCCGCGCCGGTGTCGAGAAACACCGCCACACCGCCTTGCGCGCCATGCCGTATATAGGGTCGCCCATCGGTACTGCGACGGTCATGCCCGCAATACACCGTCATCTCCGGCGGAATCCGGTCCACCCAGCGCAGCGACCGCTCGGGATAGCCGTCCTTCTGCGTCCGCCCGGTCGGCTCGCCATACAGCGCCCGCGACAGCACGCCATGCACCCGCCCCTCCGGCGCCGCCGGCGGCATCTCCTCCAGCATCGCCGTGTGAAACCCGCCATGCACGAACATCCGCCGCCGCTGCACCAGCCAGGCCGGTGCCCGCGCGAACTCGGCCCGCGCCCGGTCCCGCAGGTCAGGGTCGAGCTGGGCCAGCGTCTCGGCCAGCTTGGCGGTCATCCGCACTTCCTGACCCGCCAGCGCGCGCGCCAGCTTGAGGTCGTGATTGCCCAGCAGAAACAGCCCCTTGCCGGACTCGCGCAGCTCGAAGGCAATCCGCAGCGCCGCAGCCGAATCAGGGCCGTGATCCACCAGATCGCCCAACTGGATCACGAACAGATCGGTCCGCACCGCGGCGGCAAAGGCGCGGGCGTCGCCATGCACGTCACCGACCACGCGGATGCCCTGTCCGTCCGGGATCGTCGTCACGGCTTCACCCACGCAGCGCCAATGCGGCGCGGATGCGCGCCTGCTCAGGAGCATCGATGGGGAAGCTCCACACCAGGGCGATGGCGGCGAGTTTCAGAATCACGGGCACAAGACAGTAAAGCACGGCCAGCGCCCGCAGGTGAGCGGCATCGTTCACCCCCACCGCATCGAAGCCGATCAGCCCCAGCACCCCGAACGCCAGCCCCACCGACAGCGCGTTGCCCGATTTCTGCGCCATCGTCCAGGCCGCGAAGAACAACCCGGCGCGCGCCTCGCCATGGTTGAGCGTATCCAGATCGATCACATCCGCCTGCATGGCCGGCGGCAACGCAAGATCCGCGCCGAGTCCGGCCCCGGTCACCACACAGATCACCAGAAACGCCGTCGTGTCACCCGGCCCCAGCGCCAGCACCGGCAGGAACCCCGCACAGGTCCACAGCATCGCCCAGCACCACGCCCGATGCTTGCCGATCCGCGCGGCAACCCAGGTCCACAGCGGCACCGAGCCGATCCCCGCCACGAAATACGCCAGCAGCAGCGGCCCCGCCGCATCGGGGTCGGCCAGAATATGCCGGCACAGCAACAGAAACAGCGCCGCCGGCAGCCCGTTGGCAATCCCGTTCACCGACCACGCCGCCAGCAGCCGGCGAAACGGCGGATTGGCCCAGGCGGTGCGCACCGCCTCGCCCAGCCCGTGCGAAACGGCACCCGCCCGCGCCGGCCGCTCGCGCACCAGCGTCAGCAAGGCCATCACCGCCGGCAAGGTCAGCGCCGCGCACAGCAGCGCCAGCACATGCAGCACCGTGGCGGGGTCCACCAGCCCCAGCACCGCCGGCAGCACCGCCGACAGCACGATGCCCAGCAGCGTGCCGGTTTCCCGCCACGCCACAATCCGCGTCCGCTCGCGATAATCGTCGGAAAGCTCCGCCCCCCAGGCCTGCCACGGCAGCGCGATCAGGCTCCACGCACAGGTGAGCAGCGCGTAAGAGCCGAACAGCCAGACCGCGCCAGCGCCGGCGGGCGGAAAGAACAGCGCCGCCCCGCCCAGCAGCCCCAGCGGCAAAGCCAGCACGATGGGCGGACGGCGCCGCCCGATGCGGGTGCGCAGCCGGTCCGAGATCCGCCCGATGGCAGGGTCGATCACCACATCCATCAGCCGCACCAATGTCAGCACCAGTCCGACGGTGCCGAGACTGAGTCCCATCGCACCCGCCCAGAAATTGGGCAGGTGCACGTTGAGTGGCAGCCCAAGTATGGCCAGCGGCAAGGCGGGCGCCGCATAAGCCAGCAGCACCCGCCAGGGCAGACGCATGATCAGGCCGGTCGGGCCAGCAAGATCTGCCCGACATCGGTCCAGTCATTGGCAAACCCGGTCTCGCAGTACAGAAGGTAATACTCCCACAACCGCTTGAACCTGGCATCGCACGGCATCCGGCTCAGCCGCGTGGCGCCTGCGATGCGCGGCCACACCGACTGAAAACGGTCGTTCCACCGCGCCAGCGTTTCCGCGTAATCCCGCCCGAACCAGTGCTCGTCGCGCCATTGCAGGCCGGCGCGCGCCACCTCCTCGCGCAGTCGCTTCGGCGAGGGCAGCATCCCGCCGGGAAAGATATGCCGCTGAATGAAATCGGCCGAGCTGCGATAGGCCGGGAACAGCCGATCGGCAATGGTGATCGTCTGCAGCCCAACCAGCCCGCCCGGCACCAGCCGCTCGGTCAGCGTGCGGAAATACACCGGCCAGAACTGCTCGCCCACCGCCTCGAACATCTCGATGGAGGCGATCCGGTCGAACGTCTCCGGCACATCGCGGTAATCCTGCAACCGGAACTCCACCCGGTCGGCAAGCCCGGCCCGTTCGATCCGCGCCCGCGCATAGTCAAGCTGCGACGGCGACAGCGTGATCCCCACCACCTTCGCCCCGTAATCCCGCGCCGCGATCTCGGCAAACGCCCCCCAGCCGCAGCCGATCTCCAGCAGCGTCATCCCCGGTCGCAACCCCAGCTTCTGGCACAGCCGATGGATCTTGGCGTATTGCGCCTGCTCCAGCGTCTGCGCCGCCTCGGTGAACAGCGCCGAGGAATAGGTCATCGAGGGATCGAGCCACTGGGCGTAGAATTCGTTGCCGAGATCGTAATGCTCGACGATGTTGCGCCGCGCCCCCTTGCGGGTGTTGGGCCGCAGCCGGTGCGCCACGCTGTTGATCAGCCGCATCCAGAAGCTGCCGTTGAGCATCTTCATCCACTCGTCCTCGTTGGCGGCGGCGAGCTGCATCACCGCGCGCACATCGGGCGATTCCCAGAGATCGTCGATATACGCCTCCGCCCACCCCACGCCGCCGCCGGTCACCAGCCGGCGGATGGCGGCCTTGTCCTTCACCACCACCGTCGCGTCAGGCCCTTCCAGCGGCGCCTCGATGCGATGGCTGGTGCCGTCCGGCAGCACCACCGTGATCCGCCCGCAGCGGATCACCCGGGCGAACTGCAGCGCGAGGCGCGACCAGCGGTCACGCGGGGCAGGGGCAAGGATGGCGTCGATGGTGGCGTCGGTGCCGCTCATGCGTGGGTTCCGGTGATGGGGTCAAGGACAGGATCGGGCACGGGATGGTAGCGCGCCCCTTTCAGCTTCAGGCGCAGCGCCTCCCAATGGATGGCGGCAAAGACTTTGGCTGGCATCAGCGGCATGGCCAGCAACAGCCGGGCCAGAGCGCCATCCGTCAGAGGCCGCGTCTGCAGATGCATGGACGCCGTCATCCGCGGCTCTTGCTCCGCACCATAGCGGATGGTGAAGCGGAAGTCGTCGGCCGCAGGATCGTTGAAGGCGAAGCGGTAGCCGCCCTGCATGTCAAAGAACGGCGAGACATGCATCCGCTTGGCCGTGGCCTGGCGGATCGTGCGGTTCTCTGTGACCACGGGCAGGACATAGGCCGTCTGATCGCCGAACGTGTTCTTCACCTGGTGGATGACAGCGCCCAATGTGCCCGCCGCATCGTGGCAGGTGAAGAGGGCGATCGGGTTGAACGCGTAACCGAACACGCGGGGAATGACCATGAAGCGGATACGCGCGGCGAACGCGTCCAGACGCATGCGCGCCAGATGCGCCTCCACCCAGGGCCGCAGCGCCGAGCCGTCGCGCGGCCCATGATCGGCATCGTGCAGCGACACCACACCCGCCCGGTTGCGCCGGAACAGCCGGGTCTCCGCGACCTGGTCCAGATCGACCGACAGCATCCACATCCGGTAGCTGAATTTGTGCACGAACGGCGTGTGCCGCACATGGCTGGTGGTGCCCGCATGCAGCAGAACGCTCATGCGGCACTCCGCTCGACGGCGGCCTCCCACGGTGGCGTCAGCCCCAGCAGCTTCGCCACCTTCACCGCCGAGGCGATGCCGTCCTCATGGAACCCCCAGCACGTCCAGGCGCCGGCGAAATACAGCCGGTCCACACCCTGGATCGAAGGCAGCCGCTCCTGCGCGTCCATCGCCGCCGCGTCGAACTGCGGATGCGTGTAATGCCTGGTCAGCAGCACCTTGGCCGGATCGGGCGCGCGCAGCGGATTGAGCGAGACCAGCAGCGGCGATTTCGTCTCCAGCGACTGCAGCCGGTTCATCCAGTAGGTGACACTGACATCCTGGCCATGATCCTGCGCCCCATCCGACAGATAGTTCCACGCCGACCACACCCCGCGCCGCACCGGCATCAGGCGATCGTCGGTGTGCAGCACCGCCAGATTGTCCTGAAACCGGAAGGCGCCGAGCACGTCACGCTCCTCCTGCGTCGGCTGGTCGATCAGCCCCAGCGTCTGGTCGGCATGACAGGCAAAGATGACCTTGTCGAAGCGCTCCCGGCCCTGCTGGCTGTAGACGATCGCGCCCGCCTCGGTGCGGCTGACACCGAGCACGGCCGCACCGAGCCGCACATCCGCCAGATCTGCCACCACGCGGGCCACATAATGCCGGCTGCCGCCCTCCACCGTCCGCCAGGCCGGCCGGTCGGTCAGCTTCAGCAGTCCGTGATTGTGAAAGAACCGCGCGAAATGCCGCGCCGGAAACGCCCGCATCCCCTCCACCGAGGCCGACCAGATCGCCGCCCCCATCGGCAGGATATGATCCTCGACAAACGGCGCGCCGTACTTGTTCGCCGCCAGCCACTCCCCCAGCGACTGCTTGCCATCGGCCGCCAGCAGGGCAGGGGCCGAGCGGTAGAAGCGCAGAATGTCCGACACCATCGACCAGAACCGCGGCCGCAGCACGTTGCGCTTCTGCGCGAACATCTGCGCCAGCTCGCCGCCGGCATATTCCAGCCGCCCCTGGCCGATCGAGACCCCGAACGACATGTCGGTCGGAATCGTCCTGATGCCGAGCTGCGCGAACAGCCCCACCAGATTGGGATAGTTCAGCGCGTTGTAGACAATGAACCCGGTATCGACCGCGACCTTCTCGCCATCGACCGCCACAAGCTGCGTGTCGGCATGCCCGCCCGCCCGCGGTTCCGCCTCGTACAGCGTCACATCGAACGCCTCACGCGCCAGCCAGGCGGCTGACAGCCCGGAGATCCCGGCGCCGATGACAGCAAGGCGAGGTTTTTCGGTCATGTCTTTCACTTCGTGATGGTTTGCAAAGCTGCCAGGGCCCGGCTGCGTCCGAACGCCAGATCGACGATCGGCGCGGGATAGTCGCGTGGCGGGAACGGCGCCTCCCACGGTGCGTGGATGTGCTTCTGTGGCAGTGTTCCCAGCTCCGGCACATACCGACGGACATAGGTGCCGTCCGGGTCGAATTTCTGCCCCTGCAGCACCGGGTTGAAGATGCGAAAGAACGGCGCCGCATCCGCGCCCGACCCCGCCACCCACTGCCAGGACGCCGCGTTGGCCGCGAGCTCGGCATCCACCAGACAGTCCCAGAACCAGCGCTCGCCGCTCTGCCATGGCAGCAGCAGGTGCTTGATGAGAAAGCTCGCCACGATCATGCGCACCCGGTTGTGCATCCACCCGGTCTGCCAAAGCTGGCGCATCCCGGCATCGACGATCGGAATCCCCGTCCGCCCGCGCTGCCAGGCGCGCAGCGCCGTCGCGTCCTCTCGCCACGGGAACGCCGCATAGGCCGGCTTCAGCGGCGCGTCCGGCAACGCCGGAAAATGCCACAGCAGATTGGCCGAGAACTCCCGCCACAGCAGCTCGGACTGGAACACCTCCGCCCCCTTGCCGCCCACGGCTTCGGCCGCCGCCCACAGCGTGGCGGGCGAGATCTCGCCCCAGGCCAGATGCGGCGACAGCATCGAGGTTCCGGGCCGCGCCGGCAGGTTGCGCGCGTCGTCATAGCCCGCCATGCGCGGCAGAAACGCCGCCAGCCGCGCCGCCGCCCCGGCCTCGCCCGGCATATGCGCGGCCCGCAGCCCGCCTGCCCAGTCCGGCCGGGTCGGCAACAGCGTCCACTCCGCCAGCGTCTCGCTGCGCGGCAGGGCCGGGGAGGCGATCCGCGCGGGCGCCGGCAGGGCAGGGTGCGGCGCATACGCCTTGCGGCACGCCCGGCTGTAAGGCGTGAACACACCATAAGGTGTGCCGCTCTGCGTGCGGATCGCCTCCGGGTCGAACAGCAGCGCGGTCCGATGCCGGCGGATCGGGAGCTGCCGCGCCAGCCCGTCGATCACCCGCCGCGCCCAGGGCTCCACGGCCTCGCCGGTATGGATCTCGACCGCCCCGGTCTCGGCCATCAGCTGCGGCAGGATGGTGGCGAACGGCCCCCGCCGCAGCACCAGGCCAGACCCGCGCCGCGCCAGATCCGCCCCCAGCGCCGCCAGGCTGTGATGCAGCCACCACCGGCTCGCAGCCCCCGGCGCCCAGGCGCCGCCGGTGTGCTCATCGAGCACGAACACCGGAATCACCGGCCGCCCACCCACCATCGCCGCCGCCAGGGCGGCGTTGTCGGTCAGGCGCAGATCACGGCGAAACCACAGCAGAACGGGGGGCATGGGCAGAATCGGACTCTCCTGGTCCCCGACGATACGGGAGCGGTCGGAAACTAGATGCGCAGCCCCTCGCCCGGCAATGGCTGCGCCCGCACCCGGCTGGCCGCGAACGGAAAACTGTACAGCCGCTCCCGCCCCACCAGGAACATCCGCCCGCCGCGCGGAAACAGCCCGGCGATGGCGGGATCGCGCGCATCGAGCCCGCCGGTATAGGCGCCGATCGCCGGCAGCATGATCCGGTAGCCATCGGTGACAAAGCACGGCCGCGTCACCATCGCCCCGCGCACGGCCACACTGGCCTTGGGATGGAAATGCCCGGACAGCTCCCCCATCACCCGGCCGGGCGTGGCCTCATGCCGAAACGTCAGCGGCCCCTGCCGATGCTCGGCCACGGCCTCACCCGGCAACCCCTCAGGGGCGGTCGGATCATGATTGCCGAGCACCCAGAGAAACCGCGTCTCCCGCCCCAGCGCCAGCAGCTGCGCCTGATCCCGCTCCTGCAGCCGGGCCGCACCCCGCGCATCGTGAAAACTGTCGCCCAGCGCCACCACGGTGCGCGGCCCGTATTTGCGGATCAGCCCGGCCAGAATGGCCAGCGTCTCGCGCGTGTCCCATGGCGGCACCAGCTGCCCGCGCGCCGCCGCCGCGGTGCCTTTCTCGAAATGCAGATCCGCCACCACCAGCAGCCGCTGCGCCGGCCAGTGCAGCGCGCCGGCGGGATCAAGCTGCAGCCGCTCGCCGGCGAGATGGATGGGGGCCGCGGTCATCCGAACAGGCTCCCCTGCGCCGGCTTCTTCGGGCGATACGTCGTCTGCAGCCGCTGCGGCCGGAACGGCGGCGGCTCGGCCGCCCCGGTCGCCTCGGCGATCAGCGCCGCCTCCTCGAGCAGCGCCTCGTCCGACCCTTCGGTGCGCACATTCTCCCGCCCGATCTCCAGCAGCACCGGCACCGCCAGCGGACTGACCCGGCTGAGACGCTGTGGCCGCACCCGCCCCTTCACCCGCCCCAGCATCTCGGCGATCCGCCCAAGATCGATCAGCCCGCGCGCCGCATCCTCCCGCGTCGCGCGCAGCAGGATATGGCCGGGCTGGTGCTTGCGCAGCACCTCGAAGATCAGATCGGAATTCACGGTCACCTGGCGCCTGTTCTTGTCCTGGCCTGGATAGTGGCGCGCGATGAGTCCGGCAATCACCGCCACGTTGCGAAACGTGCGCTTCAGCATGGAGCTCTCATCCATCCACGCCTCCAGATCCTCGCCCAGCATGTCCTGCTCGAACAGAAGGTCGAGATCGCGCGGCTCCACCGCGCTCCACACCCCCAGCACGTAATCGGTCGCGACAAACCCCAGCGGCTGCAGCCCCATCCGCTCCATCCGCCGCGTCACCAGCATGCCCAGCGTCTGATGCGCGTTGCGCCCCTCGAAGCAGTAGGCCACGAGATACCAGCGATCCCCGCGCGGAAAGATCTCCACCAGCAGATCATCCCGCCCGGGCATCACCGAGCGCGTCAGCTGCAGATCGAGCCACTCGCGCACCGGCTCGGGAAAATCCTGCCACAGCGCCGGCGTGTTGAGCAGCGCCCGCACACGCGCAGCGAGATTGGTGGTCAGCGGCATCCGCCCGCCGGCATAGGCCGGCACCTTCGGCTCGCCGCTGCCGCCATCGATCACCTCCACGGTGGTCTCGCGCAGCCGCACGAAGCGCAGCAGCCGCCCGGCAAAGATGAAGGTGTCGCCGGGCACCAGCATGCCCACGAAATACTCCTCGATCTCGCCGAGGGCGCCGCCACCACGTCCGGCATAACGCACCTTCAGCGTCGGCGCCTCGACGATGGTGCCGATGTTCATCCGGTGCAGCCGGCGCACCTGCTCGGAGCGGATGTTCATCATCCCCTCGGAATCGCGGAACAGCTTGCGATACTGGTCATAGGCCTGCAGCGCGTAGCCGCCGTTCTCCACGAATTCGAGCGTGGCATCGAAATCCGCGCGGCTCAGCCCGGCATAAGGCGCCGCCTGCACGATCTCGCCGTACAGCGCATCCGGATGAAACGGCGCCGCACAGGCGCAGCCGAGAATATGCTGCGCCAGCACATCGAGCCCCCCCGGCCGCGGCGCATCGCCATCAAGTTCGCTCGCCGCCACGCCTGCAATCGCCGCCTCGCATTCCAGCACCTCGAACCGGTTCGCCGGCACCAGAATCGCCCGGCTGGCCTCATCCATCCGATGATTGGCCCGCCCCACGCGCTGCAACAGACGCGACACGCCTTTCGGCGCCCCAACCTGCAGCACCTGGTCCACCCCGCCCCAGTCGATCCCCAGATCCAGCGACGACGTCGCCACCACCGCCCGCAGGCTCCCGGCCGACATCGCCGCCTCCACCCGCAGCCGCTGCGCCATCTCCAGCGAGCCGTGATGAATGGCGATCGGCAGCGTCTTCGCATTGAGCCGCCACAGCTCCTGAAACATCAGCTCCGCCTGGGCGCGGGTGTTGACGAACACGATCGTCATCCGCGCCGCCGAAATCGCCTGCAGAATGTCCGGCGCCGAGAACAGCCCCATATGCCCCGACCACGGCAGCCGCCCCTGCGGCAGGATCATGCCGATCTCAGGCGGCGCCCCGCCGGCCATCTCGATGATCCGCGCGTCCGGCGCCACATAGGCCCGGATCGCCTCCCGATGCGCCACCGTCGCCGACAGCCCGATCCGCTGCAGCCCCGGTGCGAGAACGGCAAGCCGCGCCAGGCCCAGCGCCAGCTGATCCCCCCGCTTGGTCCCGGCCAGGGCATGCGCCTCATCGATCACCACCCGCCGCAGCGTGGCAAAGAACGCCGCCGCCTCCGGCTGCGAAATCAGCACCGCCAGGCTCTCCGGCGTGGTCAGCAGAATGTTCGGCGGCTGTTCCTTCTGTTTCCGACGTTTCTCCTGCGTCGTGTCCCCACTCCGGGTCTCGACGGAAAGCGCAAGCCCCATCTCCGACACCGGCGCCGTCAGGTTGCGCGCCACATCCGCCGAAAGCGCCTTCAGCGGACTGACATAGAGCGTATGCAGACCCTCCTGCGGCGCGTCCGCCAGCTCCACCAAGGTCGGCAGAAACCCCGCCAGAGTCTTGCCCCCACCGGTGGGTGCGATCAGCAGCACGCTCTGCCCTGCCTGCGCCGCCTCCAACACCGCCAGCTGATGCGGCCGCGGCGCCCAGCTGCGGCCGTCGAACCAGCGCAGAAAGAGTTCCGGCAATGTTCCCATCATGCCGTCCTACATAAGCCCCAAAACCACCGCCGGGAAGCGGCAGTCCCGCAGGAGGGGCAGCACGCGCGCCGCCACCGCCCCACCCGCATGACCCTTGACACCCAAGCCCCCCAAGCCCATACCGCCCCCCTATTTCCGTCGCTCCGCGAGTGTTCGCGCAGCGGCGCATATTCTGTTGAGGATCTGCCACCCGTGTTCGACGCGTTGTCCACCAAGCTCTCCGGCGTCTTCGATCGGCTCCGCAGCCGCGGCGCGCTGAGCGAGGTCGACGTCATCGAGGCCCTGCGCGAGATCCGCCTCGCCCTGCTGGATGCCGACGTTGCCCTCCCCGTGGTGAAGGACTTCATCGCCAAAGCCCGCGAACGCGCCGTCGGCGTCGAAGTCATCGACTCCGTCTCCCCCGGCCAGCAGGTCGTCAAAATCGTGCAGGACACGATGATCGGCGCCCTCGGCGGCGCCGGCGCCGTGCCGCTCAACCTCAACGCCGTCGCCCCCGTACCTATTCTGATGGTGGGCCTGCAGGGCTCCGGCAAAACCACCACCTCCGGCAAGATCGCGCTTCGCCTGTTCCAGAAGCAGCGCAAACGCGTGCTGCTGGCCAGCCTCGACACGCAGCGCCCCGCCGCCCAGCTGCAGCTCCAGCAGCTCGCCGAGCGCGCCGGCGTGGCCTCCCTGCCGATCATCGCAGGTCAAACGCCGCTGGAAATCGCCGCCCGCGCCATGGACACGGCGCGGCGCGAAGTGTTCGACGTCGTCATCCTCGACACCGCCGGCCGCCTCTCCATCGACGAAACCCTGATGGACGAGGTCCGCGCCATCCGCGCGCTGACCAACCCGGCCGAAACCCTGCTGGTCGTGGACGCCATGACCGGCCAGGACGCGGTCAACACCGCCCGCGCCTTCAACGACGCCGTCGGCGTCACCGGCATCGTCCTCACCCGCATGGACGGCGACAGCCGCGGCGGCGCCGCCCTGTCCATGCGCGCGGTCACCGGTGCGCCCATCAAGCTCACCGGCTCCGGCGAAAAGCTTGACGCGCTGGAGGATTTCCACCCCGAACGCGTCGCCAGCCGCATCCTCGGCCTGGGTGACGTCGTCGGCCTCGTCGAAAAAGCCTCCGAGCTGGTCGATCAGGAACAGGCCGAAAAACTCGCCAAGAAAATGGCGAAAGGCACGTTCGACCTGGAAGACTTCGCCAGCCAGCTCAAGCAGATCACCAAGATGGGCTCGATGCAGAACATCCTCGGCATGCTGCCCGGCGGCGCCAAGCTCCAGGCCGCCGTGGGCGACGCCAAGATGGACCCCAAGATCATCGGCCGCCAGGTCGCCATCATCGGCTCCATGACTGCCAAGGAACGCCGCGCGCCCGACATCATCAAGGCGAGCCGCAAAAAGCGCATCGCCGCCGGCTCCGGCACCACCGTGCAGGACGTCAACCGTCTGCTGAAGCAGTTCGACGATATGTCGGACATGATGAAGCGGATGAACAAGCTCGGGCAGAAAGGGCTGATGCGACAGGGCTTGTCCGCGCTGATGCCCCAACAGAGACCCCAGAACCGCCGACCTTTCTAATATCGAACACCACGGAGACTGAACACCATGGGTCTTAAGATCCGCCTCGCCCGCGCCGGCGCCAAGAAGCGTCCGTACTACCACATCGTCGTCGCCGACAGCCGCAGCCCGCGCGACGGCCGGTTCATCGAGCGCGTCGGCAGCTACAACCCCATGCTCCCCGCCGACCACGCCGAGCGCGTCCGCCTCATCAACGACCGCATCACCCACTGGGTGAGCGAAGGCGCCGTCGCCACCGACCGCGTCGCCCGCTTCCTCGGCAATGCCGGCCTGATCCCGATGCCCACCTGGCACGAGCAGCCGATCCAGTCGGCCCCGAAGAAGAAGGCGCAGGAACGCGCCAAGGCCGCAGCGGGCGGCTGATCGGACAGAATGCCACAAGAGCGCATCCTGATGGGCGTGATCGGCAGGCCGCATGGCGTGCGGGGGCTCGTGCACGTGCACAGCTACACCGCCGACCCCACGGCCCTGCCGAGCTACGGCGTGCTCGACGATGATCGCGGCCGGCGCTTCCGGCTGAAATGGAAAAGCGAAGGCATCGCCGAGCTCTTCCAGATCATCGAAGGTCGACGCACACCCGTCACGACGCGCGAAGCGGCCCAGGCCCTGGTCAACACCCGCCTCTACATCCCCCGCACGAAACTCCCCCCGGTGGAAGAGGACGAGTTCTACCTCGCCGACCTCATCGGCCTGGAAGCGATCGACGGGCAGGGCAGGGCGCTCGGCCGCATCACCACCGTGCACGACTACGGCGCCGGCACCAGCCTGGAGATCGGCGCGTTGATTGTGCCCTTCACCAAGGCCTGCGTGCCGTTGGTGGACATCGAAGGCGGCAAAGTCACCATCCTACCGCCGTCCGAGATCATCGTTGAACCAAGAGCGGAGGCCGCCGAATGACGACCCCCGCCCCCTGGCGCGCCACCGTCCTCACCCTGTTCCCCGAGATGTTCCCCGGTCCGCTCGGCCTGTCGCTGGCCGGCCGCGCGCTGGAACGCGGCCTCTGGTCGCTGGAAGCCCACGACATCCGCGCCCACGCCCAAGGCCGCCACCGCAATGTGGACGACACCCCCTTCGGCGGCGGCGCCGGCATGGTCATGCGCCCGGACGTGCTGGACGCCGCCATCGCAGCCGTGGCCGACGATCGCCCAATCGTCGTCCTCACCCCCCGCGGCCTGCCGCTGACGCAGCAACGCGTCACCGAACTCGCAGCAGGCCCCGGCGTCATCCTGCTCTGCGGCCGCTTCGAAGGCATCGACCAACGCGTCATCGACGCGCGGGCCATGTCCGAGATCAGCATCGGCGACTACGTCCTCTCCGGCGGCGAAACCGCAGCCCTCGTCCTGCTCGACGCCTGCGTCCGTCTCCTCCCCGGCGTCATGGGCGCGGTCGAAAGCGGCATCGAGGAAAGCTTCTCCCACGGCCTCCTCGAATACCCGCACTACACCCGCCCCGCGGACTGGAACGGCCGCGCCGTCCCCGACATCCTGCTGTCCGGCAACCACGCGGCCATCGCCGCCTGGCGCCACCTTCAGTCCCAAACCATCACCCAACAGCGCCGCCCCGACCTCTGGGCCGCCCACACCATCGTGTCTGCGAAAGGACCAACCCCATGAACATCATCCAGCAATACGAGGCCGAGACGATCGCCAAGCTCGTCGCCGAACGCCCCGTCCCCGTCTTCCAGCCCGGCGACACGCTGCGCGTCGCCGTCAAGGTCGTCGAAGGCGAACGCACCCGCGTGCAGAACTTCGAGGGCGTCTGCATCGCCCGCTCGAACAAGGGCCTCAACAGCAACTTCACCGTGCGCAAGATCAGCTATGGCGAAGGTGTGGAGCGCGTCTTCCCGCTCTACGCACCGACCATCGCCGAAATCGCCGTCGTGCGCCGCGGCGATGTGCGCCGCGCGAAGCTGTATTATCTGCGCGGCCGCAGCGGCAAGTCGGCGCGTATCGCCGAGCGTGCGCGGGATGTTGTGGCGCCGAAGGAAGCAGCGGCGGAGTAAGGAAGAGGTTCTTTTTTAAAAAAAAGAACCAAAAAATTTTCATCAGGCTGTCGCGGCCCTCTCCGGAGAGAGCCGCGACAGCGTTAAAAAGTTTTTTTGCTTCTTTTTTTACAAAAAAAGAAGCGCTTGCTGCCTGGCCTAAGGGAGAACCAAAATGCCGCAGACGCTGTTCGACAAAGTCTGGAACGCCCACGTCGTCGAAAAACTCCCCGACGGCACCTGCGTCCTCTACATCGACCGGCATCTCGTCCACGAGGTCACCAGCCCGCAGGCCTTCGAAGGCCTCCGCCTCGCCGGCCGCCCCGTCCGCAGGCCTGACGCCACCATCGCCGTCGTCGACCACAACATCCACACCGAAGACCGCTCGCTGCCCATCCTGGAAGAGGACAGCCGCATCCAGGTCGAAACCCTGGAACGCAACGTGGCCGATTTCGGCGTGCCCTACTTCCCCCTGCGTGACGCGCGCCAGGGCATCGTCCACGTCATCGGCCCGGAACAGGGCATCTCGCTCCCCGGCTTCACCATCGTCTGCGGCGACAGCCACACCTCGACTCACGGCGCCATGGGCGCGCTCGCCTTCGGCATCGGCACCAGCGAGGTCGAACACGTGCTCGCGACCCAGACGCTGCTGCAGAAGCCGGCCAAGAACATGCTGATCAAGGTCGATGGCGTGCTCCCCGTCGGCTGCACCGCGAAGGACATCGCACTCGCCATCATCGGCCGCATCGGCACCGCCGGTGGCACCGGCCACGTCATCGAATACGCCGGCGAAGCCATCCGTATGCTCGATATGGCCGGCCGCATGACCGTCTGCAACATGTCCATCGAAGCCGGCGCCCGCTCCGGCATGATCGCGCCCGACGAAAAAACCTTCGCCTACATCGAAGGCCGCCCCTACGCCCCCAAGGGCGAAGCCTTCGAAGCCGCCGTCGCCTACTGGCGCACCCTCGCCTCCGACGAAGGCGCCCATTACGACACGATCGTCGAAATCGACGCAGCCACCATCGCCCCCCAGGTCACCTGGGGCACCAACCCCGAAGCCGTGGCCCCCATCACCGGCACTGTCCCCAACCCCGCCGACGAACCCGACGAAGCCAAGCGCGTCCAGCTCCAGCGAATGCTCGATTACATGAATCTCACCGCCGGCCAGAAGCTGACCGATGTCGCCATCGACGTCGTCTTCATCGGCAGCTGCACCAACAGCCGCATCGAGGATCTTCGCGCCGCGGCCGCCGTGGCCCAGGGCCGCAAGGTCGCCCCCGGCGTGCGCGCCCTCGTCGTCCCCGGGTCCGGCCTCATCAAGCTGCAGGCCGAGGTCGAAGGCCTGGACAAGGTGTTCCGTGACGCCGGGTTTGAATGGCGTGAGGCCGGCTGCTCGATGTGCCTCGGCATGAACCCCGACAAGCTCACCGCCGGCCAGCGCTGCGCCAGCACCTCCAACCGCAACTTCGAGGGCCGCCAGGGCCCGGGCGGGCGCACCCATTTGCTCTCCCCCGCCATGGCCGCCGCCGCCGCCGTCACCGGTCACCTCACCGACGTTCGGGAGCTTGTCTGATGCAGCCCTTCACCCAGCTCACCGGCGTGGCGGCACCCCTGCCGCTCGCCAATGTCGACACCGACAAGATCATCCCCGCGCGCTTCCTGAAGACCATCAAGCGCACCGGCCTCGGCGTGCATCTGTTCGACACGCTGCGCTACGACGAGACCGGGGCCGAGCGCCCGGATTTCGTGCTCAACCAGCCCGCGTACCGCCACGCCGAGATCCTGATTGCGCATGAAAACTTCGGCTGCGGCAGCTCGCGCGAACACGCCCCCTGGGCGCTGCTGGATTTCGGCATCCGCTGCGTCATTGCCCCGGATTTCGCCGACATCTTCCACAACAACTGCTTCAAGAACGGCATTCTCCCGGTGCGCCTGCCGCGTGAGGTGTGTGACGCGCTGATCGAGGACAGCAAGCTCGGCGGCAACGCGAGAGTGACGGTGGACCTCGAACGCCAGGTCGTCGTCCGCCCCAGCGGCGAGGAGATTCCCTTCGAGATCGACCCGTTCCGCCGCAACCTGCTGCTCCACGGCCTGGACGACATCGGCCAGACCCTGCAGCACGCCCGCGCGATCGACACCTTCGAAGCCCGCGAACTCGCGTGGATGCCCAAAATTTCCACTTAACGAATAAAAGTTTCTTTGGTTCTTTCTTTTCAAAGAAAGAACTTCTTACTTAGGATTCCCCCATGCCGTCGAACAAAAACATGCTGATGCTCCCTGGCGACGGCATCGGCCCCGAAGTCATGCACGAAGTGAAGCGCTTGATCGACTGGATGGACCGCCGCCGTCACGTCTCCTTCAACATCACCGAGGGTCTCGCCGGCGGCGCCTCCATCGACGCGAATGGCACCCCGATCACCGACGAGACCCTGGCCGCCGCTGCCGCGTCGGATGCCGTCCTGTTCGGCTCCGTCGGCGGCCCGCAATGGGACAAGCTGGGCTTCGACAAGCGCCCCGAGCTGGCCATTCTGCGTCTGCGCAAGGATCTCGGCCTGTTCGCCAATCTCCGCCCCGCCACCGTGCTCGACCCGATGATCGACGCCTCCACCCTCAAGCCCGAGGTTGTGAAGGGCCTCGACATCATGATCGTGCGCGAGAGCACCGGCGGCATCTACTTCGGCGAACCCCGCGGCATCGAAACGCTGCCGGACGGCCAGCAGCGCGGCATCAACACCGAGGTCTACACCACAAACGAAATCGAACGCGTCGCCCGCGTGGCGTTCGACCTCGCCGCCAAACGCCAGGGCCGGCTGTGCAGCGTGGAAAAGGCCAACGTGATGGAGAGCGGCCTGCTGTGGCGCCAGGTCGTCACCGCGCTGCACGCCCTCGAATACCCCCATGTGCAGCTCAGCCACATGTACGCCGACAACTGCGCCATGCAGCTCGTCCGCAATCCCAGGCAGTTCGACGTGATCGTGACCGGCAACCTGTTCGGCGACCTGCTGTCCGACCTCGCCTCGATGCTGACCGGCTCGCTTGGCATGCTCCCCTCGGCCACGCTGGGCGCCGCCGACAGCTCCGGCCGCCGGCATGCGCTGTACGAGCCGATTCACGGCTCGGCACCTGACATCGCCGGCCAGGGCCTGGCCAACCCGCTGGCGCAGATCCTGAGCTTTGCGATGCTGCTGCGCTATTCGTTCGACATGAACGAGGACGCCGACATGATCGAAGCAGCCGTCACCCGCGTGCTCGTCAGCGGCCTGCGCACGGCCGACATCATGGCGCCGGGCTGTGCGAAGGTGAGCACCCATGTGATGGGCGAAGCCTTGCTCCGCGAATTGGACAAGCAGGCCGCATGATTTAAGGGATTGCCGGACGGCATTTCATCGTCTATGTCCGGCCTCTCGATGCACCCGTAGCTCAATTGGATAGAGCACCAGACTACGAATCTGGGGGTTGGAGGTTCGAGTCCTTCCGGGTGCGCCAAGGTTTAGAAAAAGCAAGGAAGCGGTTCTTTTTTGAAAAAAAGAACCAAAAAACCTTCTTTTGGCTTACGCCCTGTTCTGGGGAGTGATACCGACGGCCTTGATCGATGGCTCTTCCATCGATCAAGGCCCTTGGTATCGCGCGCCGGGTTGGCCGGCGGCGGCGCGCCAAACCAAGACTCAAACCAACGGTCATTCTTTATGACCGTTGGCATGAGTCGTCAGGGGATGGAAGTCTTTTGCTTCTTTTCTTCAGAAAAGAAGGACTTTCTTAAGCCTCCAGCCTCGCACACCAATCCCTGTGCCACAGCGGCACCGCCGCCGCCGGCAGCGGGCGCGCCACCAGAAACCCCTGCGCCTGGTCCACACCGAGCGCCCGCATCCGCGCCCAGATATCGGCATCCTCCACGCCTTCCGCCACAATCAGCAGCTTGGCCGCCCGCGCGGCGGCAATGGTCTGGTCCAGGAACTGCGCGGCACTGCTGCTGTCCGGGCTTTCGCGCACCAGGTCCTTGTCGAGCTTCAGCGCCGTGAACTGCAGATCCAGCAACGCGTTATGGTCACGGATCTGCGGCCCCACATCGTCGATCGCAAGCCCGTAGCCCAGGTTGCGCAGCGTGGCGATGGCGTGGCGCAGCCGCGCGATCTCGCTCACCGGGCGACTCTCGGTCAGTTCGATCACCAGACTCTCCGCCGGAATCTCCGCTTCCTGCCGCCGTGCCTCAAGCCAGGTCAGCGCCTCAGGGATCAGCAGCACGTCGAGCGGGAAATTCAGCGCCAGCGTCAGGCCAAAGCTGGCCAGCCGGCCGCGGCCCCAGTCCTCGAAGGCGCGGCGAACAACAGCCTCGGTAAGCGGCCAGGCGAGACCAGCCTCCTCGATCTGCGGCACGAACAGATCCGGCTGCAGAATGCCACGGGTTGGGTGTTCCAGCCGCGCCAGAACCTCCAGCCCGATCGGATGCCCGTCAGACATGCGTACAATCGGCTGATAACGGGTCTGAATGCGCGCGCCGTTCAGCGCGTTGCGCAGCTCGGGCAGCGAAAGGCGCTCCTGGCCGCCGGCACCGCGGGCGTGGTCGGACGCGAGCACCCGAGCCAGCCAGCTACGGCCCGGCAGAGCGGAATCGGCCACGAAGGTCATCGCCGCGGCGGAGCGGCTGGTGCGCAGCGGCCCGGCATCGCCCAGCACCACCATGGCGATGCCGCGCGGGCTTTCGCCGGCGGTCAGGTCGATCAGCTGGGGCAGCAGGCTGCCAGCGGAGCCGGCATGCATCAGCAGATGCGACACAGGCGGAAAGCCGCCGGCCAAGCGTACCACAGCCTCCTGCGGATTGTCCGTGGTGTGCAGATGATCGATGCCCATGGCCCGGGCCGCCTCGATCACCGCACATGACCATGCCGCACTGCCGCTGAGCAGCAGGAGATTGAGGTGATCAGTTTGATCGTGTGGCTGTCCCAAGGCGTAGCATGCTTTCACGTTTCAAGGCCGGTGCTGCCAGATGTTCAGCTTCCAGCCAGACCCAGTCTGATCCACAGTCACCGTAACGCCGAACTCCCCCATCGACACGATCGAGGAATTTTAGCCTGCCGCAATGAATGCGCCGGATAACCAGTTGCTAAGGTCACCCCAACACGGATTGGAATACAAGCGATGCGTCTCATTAGAAAGTGCATTTTTGTATTTTTGGTTAAGGCGCTCGCCGTTTTTGCGAGCAGTTGCGCGTATGCCGCTGACGCCAAAATAGGCATACAGACCGAAACATCGTCGATCGATCCGCATTTCGCGCTGGTCGGCGCCAACCAGGTGATATCCGAACAGATCTTCGAAAGCCTGCTCTCGGCCGACGCCGCCATGCGCCCGCAGGCCGGTCTGGCCGATCGCTGGCAGCTGGTGGGCGACGATGTCTGGGAGTTCCATATCCGCCCCGGCTCCATGTTCCATGACGGCACGCCGGTCACCGCCGAGGACGTCCGCTTCAGCCTGGAGCGCATGCCGCATGTGCCGGGCAGCCCGGCGCCCTATGTGCGGCTGGCCGGAATCACCGCCAGCCTCGAAGTGGTCGGAACCGACGTGCTGCGCCTGCACACCCGCGGCTTCGACCCCTCGGTGCCGCTGCATGCGCTGGGTGCCTACATCGTCTCCGCCCGCGCCGCCGCCGGCGCCAGCTCGGCCGATTTCAACAGCGGCAAGGCCGCCATCGGCTCCGGTCCGTGGCGCTTCGTCGAATGGAAACCGGGCGAGCGCCTGGTGCTGGCCAAGGCCCGCGCCGATCTGCCGTTCGAGCACAGCATCATCCGCCCCATCGCCAGTGACGCCGCCCGGATCGCCGCCCTGCTGTCCTGCGATGTCGACCTCATCGACAGCGTGCCGCCCGGCGATATCGAGAAGCTGCGCGCCACCCCCTCCGTCACCGTCTGGACGGCACCGTCCGCACGGCTGATCTACCTCGCCCTCGACCAGGGCCACGACACGCTGGCCCAGCTCCACGCCATCGACGGCAGTCCGCTGCCCGCCAACCCGTTCAAGGACCGCAGGGTGCGCGAGGCGCTGTCCATCGCCATCAACCGTCCCCTGATCGTCGACCGCATCCTCCAGGGCGCCGGCAAGGCCACCGGTCAGCTCGCCCCCAAAGGCTTCGTGGGCTACGACCCGAGCATCGCCCCGCCGGCGTTCGACCTCGCCCGCGCCAAGGCCCTGCTGGCCGAGGCTGGCTATCCCCAGGGCTTCCGCGTCACCTTCACCTCGCCGAACAACCGCTATGTCGAGGACAGCAAGACCGCCCAGGCGGTCGCGCAGATGTGGACTAGGGCAGGGGTGCCGACCGAGGTCGAGGTGCTGCCCGCCAACGCGTTCTTCGCGCGGGCGGCGAAACGCGAGTTCGCGGCGTTCCTGATCGGCTTCGGCCTGTCGGTGGGCGACAGCTACACCGGCATGTCGCAGGTGCTGCACAGCTTCGACGCGGCCCACGGCCTGGGCGGGCTCAACCGCTTCCGCTTCGCCGATCCGGCGGTGGATGCGGCGCTTGACACCAGCGTGACCCTGCGCGACCCGGCGGCGCGCGCGGCGGCGCTGCAGAAGGCGGCGCGGGTGGCGTTCGTCGAGGATACCGCCATCATCCCCTTGCACTTCCCCGACAATGTCTGGGCAACGCGCAAGGGGTTCACCTACCGGGCCGGGATGTCAGAAGGTGCCGAAGCAGCCCTGCTGACCCCGCCGTAACCCGCATCGCCCCCCGCATCGCTCAAGCGCGATGCGGGCTACGCGGTCACCAGCTTGGACGGATCGGCGCCCACCCGCGCCTCGCCGGCCTCGGCCGCGCGGGCCATGCCGAAATTGTAATGGATCGCCTCCAGCGCCGGGAACGGCGAGTTCGCATCCGGTTTCGCCTGGATCACCAGGGCGGAGCTGACGCCGAACACCACGTCGCTGTCGATATACTGATCGTCGCTTTGATACAGCGACGTCACCAGCTCGCGGTAGCCCGGCGCTGTGATGAGGAAGTGGATATGCGCAGGCCGGCAGCCATGGCGCTGCTGAGCGCGGATGAGCCGGCCGACCGGGCCGTCCATCGGAATAAAGTAGCCGAGCGGCTTGACGGTGCGGAAATGAAACTTCCCCTCCGCGTCGCAGGTGAAGGTGCCGCGCATGTCCATCTTCTCGTCGCCGTACATCTGCATGTCGTAGAAGCCATGCTCGTCGGTCTGCCACACTTCCACGCGCGCGCCCGGGATGCCGTGCCCGTCGAGGTCTCGGACCTGGCCGTAGAACACGATTTCCGGGCTGTCCGGCTTGGCGACGATGCAGTCGCCCAGCTGATACTCGGGCGAGGCGTCGCGGTAGAACGGCCCGAGCAAGCTGGTGTCGGTGGCCTCATCCAGCCGCGTCTTGTCGTGCAGCGCGTTGACCAGGGCGGACAGGCCCAGCACGTCTGACAGCAGGATGGTTTCCTGCCGGCTGGGCGTGCAGGTCTTGCCCACCTCGGTCATGAAGGCGATGCCCATGAGCCATTCGGCGGGCGTGAGGTTCACCTCCCGCGCGAAGGCGTGCAGGTGCTTCACCGCCGATGCCATGATCTCGCGCAGGCGATCGTCCGGCGTCGAAGCCATCTGGTCCAGCACGGCCTGTGTGACCGTGGTCTCATCAAGATCATGCATCAGCGACTTCCTTACGAATGAAAGTTTCTTTGGTTCTTTCTTTTCAAAGAAAGAACTTCTTTTTTTGAAAAAAAAGAAGCAAAAAAACTTTTAAACCTCTTCGACAACCGGGTTGCGCAGCACGCCGACGCCGGAGATCTCCACTTCGACGGTATCGCCTGGCTTCATCCACACCGGCGGCTTGCGGTAGGCGCCCACGCCGCCGGTGGTGCCGGTGATGATGACGTCGCCGGGCTCGAGCACGGTGAAAGTGGAGCAATAGGCGATCAGCGCGGGGATGCCGAACACGAGGTCATCCAGCGTCGCCTGCTGCATCACCTCGCCGTTGAGCCGGCAGATCAGGCTGGCATGGAAGATGTCGCCGGCTTCATCGGGGGTGACGAGATAGGGCCCGAACCCACCGGTGGCCGGAAAATTCTTGCCGGGCGTGAACTGGCTGGTGTGGCGCTGGAACTCGCGCACCGAGCCGTCGTTGTAGCAGGAATACCCCGCCACATGTGCCATCGCGTCTGCTTCGCTGATGTGCCGGCCGCCCTTGCCGATCACCACGGCCAGCTCGCCCTCGAAGTCCAGCGTGACCGAGGCATTCGGCCGCACGATCGGCTGGTTGTGGCCAATCTGGCTGTTGGCGAAGCGGGTGAAGATGGTCGGGAACTTCGGCACGTCCCGCCCGCCTTCGAGGATATGGGTGAGGTAGTTGAGCCCGATGCAGATGATCTTGTCCGGGTCCGGGATCGGCGGCAGATAGGTGACATCGGCCAGCTTCAGGCGCGGGCTGTCGGTGGGGGAAAGGTCGATGCCTGCGGCCAGCGCCGCGCGCAGGCTTGGCGCCCGGGCCGAGAGATCGACGACATCGTCGCCGTCCACAACGCCCCAACCGGTGGTGCCGCCTGCGGAAAAGCTCATCAGTTTCATGTGGGTGTGTCTCCGGTGAAAACAGGGTCCTGGCCGCGGACGAAGCTTGCGGTCAGGCGATAGTGGTTGGCCAGCGCATCTGCCGCATCTTCGGCCCGTCCGTCGAGGGCTGCCTCCATCAGCGCGCGGTGCTCGGCGGTGACATCGCGATGCGGATACGCCGTCGACATCGACAGCCTGCGGTAGCGCGCGGCGTGGTCGGTCAGCCTGCGGCAGAAATCGCGCATGAAGCGCGAGGGGCAGGTGGCGATCAGGGCGGCGTGGAACGCCATATGCGCCGCCTCCCAGCCCGGATTCTCGTGGAAGCTGTCAGGTGTGCTGGAGCGCGGCGTGCGGGCCAGGCGGTGAAAGGTCAGCACGACGCCGTCCTCCCACGCCTGCGAGCGATGGGCGATGGCCTCGCGCAGCGCGATGGTTTCCACCCAGCAGCGTGTGTCGGTGAGCTCGCGCAGCTCCTCGGCCGACACCTCGGCCACGATGAACCCGCGCTGCTCGCGCCTCTCCACGAAGCCTTCCATGGCGAGCTGGTTCAGCGCCTCGCGCACCGGGGTAGACGTCGCACCGGTGCGGGCACAGGCCTCCTCGATGCGCAGCTTCTGTCCGGGTGACAGCGCGCCGTCCAGGATATCCCGTCGCAGGCGGGCATAGGCGGCACTGGAAAGGGTGGTCGGAATGTCCTGCATCAGCCCTCGTAGCGCAGGATGGTCAGGCCCGCATTGGTGTCGGTGACATAGGCCAGACCGGCGGGATCGACGAGCACGTCGCAGGACTGTGTCACCGGCACTGCGCCGGGACGGATGTCGAGCAGCCGTGTCGGCGGCGCCGGCACGAAATGCCCGGCCGGCTTCGGGCGGAACGGGTCGGACAGATCGAAGGTGCGCACACCGGCATTGTGCCAGGTGGCAAAGATCAGGGTTTCGCTCTGGAAGGTCCCCGGCCGGTTCTCATGCAGGTTGTGCGGGCCGAACTTGCCGCCGACGGCGCAGTAATCCGTCTCGGTGGGCTGCGGCAGGGTGGCGAACGGCACCGGGTTCTCCGGC
Source organism: Rhodospirillales bacterium (assembly GCA_037445025.1). Lineage (GTDB taxonomy): Bacteria > Pseudomonadota > Alphaproteobacteria > Acetobacterales > Acetobacteraceae > CAIQQQ01. The sequence goes on along the minus strand of JBBILI010000007.1, from coordinate 94,133 downwards.
GCCCGCACATCAAAGATCCAGCCATGCGCCAGCCCGTTCGCACAGTTGTTGCTGGTGGCTTCATCGGCCAGCACCAGCAGCCCCCGCCCGGGCAACGGCAACGGCGTATGACTGCCCCCGGCAAACGGCGGCGACAGCACACGATGCGCCAGCAGCTGCGGCGCCACCGGATCGGACAGATCATGGATCGTCATGCCGCCATCCCGCCACGCGGCATAGCCGAGCGTGCCCGCCACGATCATGTGATGCAGCGCCCAGCGCTTGCCCTTGGGCCAGGTGGGCGCCTCTCCGGCCCGCATGCCCGGCAGCGCCCAGGTGCCGGCCAGGGTTGGGTTGGACGGCACCAACACGTCAAAGATCGCCAGGATATGGTCCGAACACCCGTCGAAATGGCAGGACGCATAGGCATACCGCCCGCCGGTCCACCAGATGCGGTGCAGGCCGATGCCCTCGACCGGACAGAAGCCGATCTCACGCGGCGCCGCGGGGTCGGCCAGATCATACACGCGCAGCCCCGCCGTAAAATTCCGCTCCCGCTTCGTGAAGCTGTCCGACAGCGGCGCGGTGAAATAATCCTGCTGCGACTGATAGTTCTGCATCGCCCAGATATTGGCGGAATTCACCGCCAGCAGAATCCCGTCGGCCACCTGCAGATGATGCGCCCGCGTGTTGGGCGGGCAAGGCAGAAACGCCACCGTCACCGGCGCCCGCGGATCGCGCACGTCAACGACCGAAATGCCGTCGCTGAACATATGCCCGATATACGCGTACCCGGCGTGCAGCATCAGCTGCACGCCGTCCGAGCGCCCCCCCAGATCGGAGTGGCCAACGAAGGAAAACCGATCGCTCACTTCACGCCCCAGATCGCCTTGTAGTGATCGCGATAGCCGTTCTCCGGATCGAACCGGTTGTCCTTGCCGCCATCGGCATCCACGTTCGCCTTGGTCACCAGGTGCACCTTGGTGACATAGCCCGACCACGGCTGATTGTTGAACGCCCGGTTCAACTCGTCGATCGCCATCCAGCCCTGCAGGTTCAGCGGCTCCGGCACCGTCGCCACCTGATACGACCCCGCGCGGATCCGCCCATAGGCCGACACCGAGCCATCGCCGCCCGAAATCAGGTTCGGCGGCCCGCTCTCCGCAGCCCCGGCCGCGCGCAGGGCCGGCACCGCAAAGTCGAAATACAGATCGTTGATGGCCAGCATCCAGGTGAGCTTGCCCGAGAAACGCTGCATCAGCGAGGAGGTGAGGGGGGTCACCCGCGTCGAGGTCTCGGAGATCTGGATCACGTCAAACGACAGCACCGAACAGCCCTTGCAGGCTTCGATGCGGCTGCGCATCAGATCGCCCTTGGTACGGCCGATCAGGGTTTCGGAGTTGCGCATGATGGCCACCTGGGCGGTGCCGTTGCTGGTGGCAATCGCGTAGTCCGCCGCCGTCAGCGCGATCGCCTCCGGCGGCGTGGTGATGTTGGCGAACACCGAGGGGCTCTCGATCGGCCCCGGCTTCGGCCCGGTGTGCCAGCCGACGATCTTGATGCCCTGCTCCAGCGCCCGCTCGATGGTGCTGCGCTGCCCCACCGTGTCGACAGTGCCGAGGATGATGCCGTCGGGCTTCAGCGCGATCGCCTGGCCCATCGCAGCCGTCTGCGCCGGCACCGAACCCTGCCCGTCGATGATCTTCGCGGTCCAGCCGATCGCCTTGGCCGCCTCGGTGACACCGATGGACACGCCGAGCGCCCCGCCGTTGCGCTGATCGGCGGAGATATAGATCACCGTCTTGCCCGGAGTGGCCTTGGGCCCGGTGGTCGGCCCGTCCCAGGCGGTGACCGGCGCGGTGGCGCCGGCGATGCGCGCTTTGGCTTCGGCGGTGATGTCCTGGGCGTGGGCTGCGGAGATGGCGAGCACGCTGGCAAGCAAGGCGAGGCGGATGGAACGCATGGCGATGTTTCCTTTCGTTGTTCAGGCCGCCTTGTTGGCGGTTTTCGGCGTGGTCTCAGGCAGTTTCGTCTCACGCGACGCCCGCAGCTTCCGCCGCGCGGCAAAGCCGGCCATGCCGACGGCGATCACCAAGGTGGTGCCGTTGAACAGCGGCTCGACATAGAAGGCCCCGCCCAGCTGCTCGATGCCGGAGATGCCGACGGCCAGGATCAGCACCGCCACCACGGTGCCCCACACATTCACCCGTCCGGGCTTCACGGTGGTGGACCCCAGCAGCGCACCCACGAACGCCGGCAGCATGTATTCCTGCCCCACGCCGCTCTGCCCCACCTGGATGCGCGCCGCCACCAGCAGCGCCGCGACCGCGGTGATGCCGCCCGAGACCATGAACGCACCGATGACGTAACGATTGACGCGAATGCCGGTCAGCTCCGCCGTCCGCTCATTGGCGCCGATCACATACAGGTACCGCCCGGTCGGCAGGAACTCGAAGACGATCCACATCACCGTCGCCGTCAGGATCACCAGCAGGGCCGGAAGCGGAATGCCGGCGATACGCGTGTGATCGAGCAGCACGAAGCCGTGCGGCACATCGCCGATGATCTGCTCGCCGCCGGTGTACCAGCCGGCCAGTCCATAGGCCACGGTGCCCACGCCCAGGGTCGCGATGAAGCTGTCGATCTTGGCATAGCGCACCAGCACGCCGTTCAGCGCGCCGATGGCCACGCCGATGCCGAGCACGATCGCCACCGAGAGCTGCCAGGGCAGATGCGTGTTCACCATCAGCCCGATGGCCAGGCAATGCAGCAGCGCCACCATGTAGCCCACCGAAAGATCGAACTGGTTGGCGGCGATCACCGTCATCTCCGCCAGCGCCAGAAACGCCACGATCGACTTGTCGCTGAGGATGGACTGCATCGTCAGCAAGGTCGGAAACGTCGTCGGCATCAGCCCGGAGAACACGCCGATCAGGATCAGCGTCAGCAGGATCAGCGCCTGGTTGGCGATCAGGCGGGTCAATCTAGCCATGCCATGCGTCTCCCGAGCCACCAACATGCGCGATCAATTCTGGGATGGTCAGCCGATCCTCGGCGAGTTCGGCCGTGATGCGTCCCTGGCTAAAGATCATCACCCGGTGGCAGATCGCCGCCACCTCCTCAAGATCGGTCGAGACAACGATCACACATCCGCCGTCAGCCGCATGACGGTCGAGCAGCGCATAGATATCGGCCTTGGCGCCCACATCGACGCCCATCGTCGGCTCCTCCAGCACCAGCACCGTCATCGCCCCGCCCAGCCACCGGGCCATCACCACCTTCTGCTGGTTGCCGCCGGAGAAGGTATGGATCGCCGGCTCCGTCACCAGCGGTCGCGCGCCGACATGGCGCAGCCGCGTCAGCGCCAGCGCCGTCTCGCCACCCATCGTCAGCGCCGACAGCGCCGTGCGGCCTTCCACGACGGGGTTGATGAACAGGTTCTCTCGCACCGCCAAGGTCATGGCGATGCTCTCCTCCTGACGCCGGCTGGAGACGAAGGCGATCCCGGCGCGCACGCAGGTGGAGGGCGCCGAGAGATCGACGATCTGGCCCGCGAGCCAGACCGTGCCGCCGCTGGCCTGCAACACCCCGGCAAGCGCCCGGCCGATCTCCTCCTGCCCCGCCCCGCGCAGCCCCGCGAGCCCCACGATCTCGCCGGGCTGGATGGCGAGATCCACCGGCCCGGCGCCTTCGGCTGCGAAGCCGTTCAGTTCGAGCAACGGTGCCGCCGCCGGCAGCCGGCTGCGCGCCGCGATCGCCCGCGGCCGATGCCCCACGATCAGCTCCACCAGCTCCGCCGGGCTCGTCTCGGCGATCGCCCGCGTCGCCACCGCCCGCCCGTCGCGCATCACCGTCACCCGATCGGCAATGCGAAAGATCTCATCCAACCGGTGGCTGACATAGACCATGCCGCCGCCCTGCGCCCGCAGCCGCCCCAGCATGGTGAACAGCCGCGCCACCTCCGCCTCGGGCAGCGACGCCGTCGGCTCGTCGAGCACGATCACCTGCGCGTCGGTGGCCAGCGCGCGCGCGATGGCGACAATCGAACGGTCGGTGCGCGACAGATCGGCGATGCGCCCATCGGGGTCGAGCGTGCAGCCAACGATGTCGAGCGCGCGACGCGCCTGGGCCCTCACAGCGTTCCAGCCGATCAGCCCGCGCGCCCGCGGATACCCCGCCGCCAGCGCGATGTTCTCCGCCACACTCATCCAGTCGACCAGCGCCAGATCCTGATGGATGAACGCCACCGGCAGCGTGTCGGACGTGGGATCGACCGCGCGGTCCCCCAGCAGGATCTGCCCGGCATCGGCGCGATGCACGCCGGCCAACACCTTGATCAAGGTGGATTTCCCGGCCCCGTTGCCGCCGAGCAGCGCATGCACCTCGCCCGGCCGGATATCGAACGTCACATCATCGACAGCGCGCGTGCCGCCGAAGCTTTTGACGATCCCTCGCATGGAGATGAGCGGCGGCTGGGCCGGCATGTCGGACGTTGTCCTCTTCGCGCGTTGGATCGCTGCTGTGTTGAGAGGATGCTACGAGATATTTTTTGGGTGTTCAACCGGGAATGTGCATTTTCTGCCGGTGATCCGTGGAGGCGAGAGAAGGGGAACCGCCAAGGCGCCAAGCCGCCAAGAAGCACGCGAAGAGGCATGAATGATCTGGAATTCTTCTTCGCGTCCTTCTTGGCGTCTTGGCGCCTTGGCGGTTCCCTGGCTTGCTGCCCACAGCGACCAACAATAGGGAAACAGAACCAGATGCCAGCACTGACAGGCAAAACAGCATGGATCACCGGCGCCGGCAGCGGCATCGGCGAAGCCGCCGCCATCGCCCTCGCCGCGGCAGGCGCCAAAGTCATCCTCACCGGCCGCACGATCGAAAAGCTCGAATCCGTCGCCGCCAAAATCGGCAAAGCCGCCGAGATCGAAGCAGGCGACCTCACCGACGCCACCCGCGTCCAGCAGATTGCCGACACCATCCTCGCCCGCCACGCCCGCATCGACATCCTCGTCAACAACGCCGGCGCCAACATCCCCGACCGGGACTGGACGAAGCTCACCCCCGCCGGCATCGATCTCGTCATCTCAGCCAACCTCAACAGCGCGATGTACTGCGTGACAGCGGTGCTGCCCGCCATGCGCGCCCAGGGCGGCGGGCAGATCATCCACACCGCGTCCCTCGCCGGCCGCTTCATCTCGGCGCTGTCGGGCCCCGCCTACACGGCGGCCAAGCATGGTGTGGTGGCCATGAGCCACACCCTCAACATGGCCGAATGCATCCACAACATCCGCTCGACGGCGGTGCTGCCGGGCGAGGTCGCGACACCCATTCTCGACGCACGGCCGGTGCCGGTCAGCGCCGAGGAGCGGGCCAGGATGGCGCAGAGCGAGGATGTCGGCGATCTCATCCGCTATATCGCCTGCCTGCCGGCGCGGGTGGTGATCAACGAGGTGATGATCGCGCCGACGTGGAACCGCGGCTATGTTGCGGCTCTGCAACGCGGCTAGCGCGTTGCGGCATCGGCGCTTGGCGGGGCGCGGCGATGCGTTCATCGTGCGCCGCTAGATCGGCCCATTCTGCATAGGAGTTCGTCATGCCCGCCAAGACCTCTGCCGCGGCACAGGCGCTCGGACGCCTGCTGCTCTCGTTGCTGTTCGTGATCACCGGGTTCGGCTTCTTTTCCCGGCAGGGTGACATCACGGCGAACATCGCGGCGCATCACCTGCCGTTTCCGGAGCTGGGCTATGTGGTGGCGCTGGCCACCGAGTTCGGCGGCGGGCTGCTGATCCTGCTGGGGTTCCAGACTCGGCTGGCCGCCCTGGCCCTGGCCACGTTCTGCGTGATCACCGGCGTGGTGTTCCATTACGAGCCGGGCAACGCGGCGCAGATGGGGCAGTATTACAAGGACCTCGCCCTGGCCGGCGGCTTTCTGCAGCTGTTCGCCGTCGGCGGCGGCGCCTGGTCGCTCGACGCCTTTGTCGGGCGTCGCAAGATTTGACGCTCTCCCCTTCCCAAGCAGGCCGCAATCGCGTTCATTCACGCGTCTGACATCTCAGGGAGACCCCCATGTCCAAAAAGTCGCTCGCCGTACTGGGCGCGCTGGCGCTGACCGCGATGGTCGCGCAGGCCCAGGCCAAGACGCTGGTCTATTGCTCGGAAGGCTCGCCCGAGGGCTTCAACCCGATGTTCTACACCGCGGGCACGACGTTTGACGCCGACCGGCCGATCTATGACCGCCTCGTCGAGTTCAAGCCCGGCACCACCGAGGTGGGCCCGGGCCTCGCCGAGAAGTGGGACGTGTCGGCCGATGGTCTGAGCTTCACCTTCCACCTGCGCCACAACGCGAAGTGGCAGTCCAACAAGGACTTCAAGCCCACCCGTGGCTTTAACGCCGACGACGTGATCTTCTCCTTCGATCGCCAGTGGCAGGACAGCAGCTCGTTCCACAAAGTGTCGGACGCCAGTTACGAATACTGGGGCGACATGGGCATGAACAAGCTGATCGCCTCGATCGACAAGGTTGACGACTATACGGTCAAGTTCACCCTCAAGGTGCCGAATGCGCCGTTCCTGGCGGATATGGCGATGGATTTCGCCTCCATCCAGTCCAAGGAATACGCCGACGCCATGATGAAGGCCGGCCACCCCGAGGTGATCGACCAGCAGCCGATCGGCACCGGCCCGTTCGCCCTGCAGCAGTATGTGCGGGATGCCACCATCCGCTACCGCGCGTTCGCGGGCTACTGGGGTGCGAAGCCCAAGATCGACACGCTGGTGTTCTCCATCAACAAGGACCCCGCGGTGCGCCTGGCCAAGCTGCGCGCCAACGAGTGCCAGATCTCGGTGTTCCCGGCCCCTGCCGATCTGCCGGGCATCAAGGCGGACAAGAACCTGAAGCTGCTGAGCCAGCCGGGCCTCAACATCGGCTATCTCGCCTTCAACAACGCCAAGCCGCCGTTTGACAACGTGAAGGTGCGCCAGGCCATCAACATGGCCATCGACAAGAAGGCGATCCTCGACGCCGTGTACCAGGGTGCTGGAATCCCGGCCAAGAACCTGATCCCGCCGTCGATGTGGGGCTACAACAACGCGGTGCAGGACTACAAATACGACCCGGCCGCCGCCAAGAAGCTGCTGACCGAGGCGGGTTTCCCCAACGGCTTCGAGACCACGCTGTGGGCCATGCCGGTGCAGCGGCCGTACAACCCGGACGCCAAGCGCATCGGCGAGCTGATGCAGTCCGACCTCGCCAAGGTGGGCATCAAGGCCAAAATCGTCTCGTATGAGTGGGGCGAGTATCTCAAGCGCGTGCGTAACGGCGAGCACGACATGGCCGAGCTGGGCTGGACCGGCGACAACGGCGACCCCGACAACTTCTTCGTCCCGCTGGCCGGCTGCGAGGCCGCCAAGATCGGTGGTGGTTCGGCGTCGAAGTGGTGCAACAAGGACTTCGAGGCGCTGATCCAGAAGGCGGCGCAGACCATCAAGCAGGCCGACCGCGCCAAGCTCTACGAGCAGGCCCAGGTGATCATGCACGAGCAGGCGCCGTTCTTCCTGATCGCCCACTCGGTGGTCTACCTGCCGATGCGCGCCAACGTGACGGGTTACCAGATGAGCCCGTTCGGCGCGCATGACTTCGCGACCGTCGACCTGAAGTGATGACGCCCCGGAAGGTGGGTGGGCGCTGCCCACCTTCCGGGATGCATCAGAGAAAGTAAGAAGTTCTTTCTTGAAAGAAAGAACCAAAGAACTTTCATTCATTAAGGTCGGGTATGTTTCGATTTCTGCTGCGTCGCCTGGCGCTGATCGTGCCGACCTTTATCGGCGTCACGCTGGCCTCCTTCCTGCTCATCCACGCGGTCCCCGGTGATCCCATCGAGGTCCGTGCGGGTGAACACGGCATCACCGCCGAACGGCTCGCGCTGCTGCGCCACCAGTACGGGCTTGATCAGCCGCTGTGGCAACAGTTCATCGACTATGAAGGCCAGGTCGCCACCCTGCATCTCGGCGATTCCATCACCACCCATACCCCGGTATGGGACGAATTCCTGACCCTGTTTCCCGCAACCGTCGAACTCGGCGTCTGCGCTCTGCTGTTCGCCTTGCTCCTCGGCATCCCGCTCGGCGTCATCGCCGCCGTCAAACGCGGCACCGCCTTCGACTACGGGCTGATGGGCCTCTCCGTCACCGGCGCCTCCATGCCGATCTTCTGGTGGGGGCTTATGATGATCCTGGTCTTCTCGGTCGCCCTCGGCTGGACCCCGGTCTCCGGCCGCATCGGTGACGCCTTCTTCGTCGAACCCTGGTCCGGCTTCATGCTGATCGACAGCTGGTATTCTGACGACCCCGGCGCCGTGCGGAGCGCACTCTCGCATCTCATCCTGCCCACCATCGTGCTCGGCACCATCCCGCTGGCCACCTTCGCGCGCATGACCCGCTCGGCCATGCTGGAGGTGCTGGGCGAAGACTTCATCCGCACCGCCCGCGCCAAAGGCCTCGCCCCGCTGCGCGTGGTCGTGGTGCACGCCCTGCGCAACGCGCTGATCCCCGTCGTCACCGTGCTTGGCCTGCAGGTCGGCTCGCTGCTCGGCGGCGCCATCCTCACCGAAACCATCTTTGCCTGGCCCGGCGTCGGCCACTGGCTCATCGAGGCGATCCAGCAGCGCGACTACCCCGTCCTGCAAGGCGGCACCCTGCTGATCGCCGTGCTGGTGATGGCGGTCAATCTCGGCGTGGACCTCACCTACGGCTTCCTCAACCCGCGGATCCGCCGATGAGCGGCCTTGCCACCTTCTGGCGCAGCTTCGCCATCAACCGCGGCGCGGTGCTGGGGCTCGCGGTCATGCTGGCGCTGCTGATCGTGGCCACGCTGGCCGATATCGCCGCCCCCTATTCGCCGATCCAGCAATACCGCGACAACTTCCTCACCCCCCCGGTCTGGCAGGACGGCGGCACCTGGCGGTTCATCCTCGGCACCGATGATGTCGGCCGCGACATCCTCTCCCGCCTCATCCACGGCGCCCGCCTGTCGCTGCTGATCGGCACCATGGTGGTGACGCTGTCGCTGTCCTGCGGCACCATCCTCGGCCTCACCGCGGCGTTCGCCGGCGGCATCGTCGACACCGTGATCATGCGGGTGATGGACGTGCTGCTGGTCTTCCCCGGCCTGCTGCTCGCCATCGTCATCGTCGCCATCTTCGGCCCCGGCCTGTTCAACGCCATGATCGCGGTCGCCGTCGTCTTCCTGCCCGGCTACACCCGCCTCGTCCGCGCCTCCGCCCTCTCCGAGCTGGCGCGTGACTACGTCACCGCCACCCGCAGCGCCGGCGCCGGCGCCCTGCGCCTGATGTTCGACACGGTGCTGCCCAACTGCGCCGCCCCCCTGATCGTCCAGGCCTCGCTCGGCTTCTCCGGCGCCATTCTCGACGCCGCGGCGCTCGGCTTTCTCGGCCTCGGCGCCCAGCCGCCCACGCCGGAATGGGGCACCATGCTGGCCGGCGCCCTGCAATACTATCAGCGCGCCTGGTGGGTGCTGGCCTTCCCCGGCTTCGCCATCCTGCTCACCGTCCTGGCCTTCAACCTGCTCGGCGACGGGCTGCGCGACGCGCTCGATCCGAAGTTGAAACGCTGATGCCGCTCCTCGAAATCCGTAATCTGTCCGTGGAATTCGCCACCGCCCGCGGCCGGTTCAAGGCGGTCGACGGCGTGGACATGACCATCGATGCCGGCGAGATCCTCTGCGTCGTCGGCGAGTCCGGCTCCGGCAAATCCGTCTCGATGCTGGCGGTGATGGGGCTGATCGGCTGGCCCGGCAAAGTCACCGCCGACGTCATGCGCTTCGACGGCACCGACCTTCTCGGCCTCGCCCCCAAGGCGCGCCGCAGGCTCACCGGCCGCGACATCGCCATGGTGTTCCAGGAGCCGACCACGTCGCTGAACCCCTGCTACCCCATCGGCTGGCAGATCGGCGAAAGCCTGCGCGCGCACGCGACCGTGCCGAAATCCCAGGTGCGCGACCGTGTGGTGGAGCTGCTGGACCAGGTCGGCATCCCCGCCCCCGCCAGCCGGCTCGGCGCCTTCCCCCACCAGCTCTCCGGCGGCATGAACCAGCGCGTCATGATCGCCATGGCGGTTGCCTGCAACCCGCGCCTGCTGATCGCCGACGAACCCACCACGGCGCTCGACGTCACCATCCAGAAGCAGATCCTCGACCTGCTGATCGACCTGCAGCGCAAGCGCGGCATGGCCTTGGCCCTGATCACGCATGACATGGGCGTCGTCGCCGAGACCGCCCAGCGTGTCCAGGTGATGTATGCCGGCCAGATGGTGGAGGAACAGACCACCGATGCGCTGTTCGCCACGCCGCATCACCCCTACACCGCCGCCCTGCTCTCAGCGCTTCCGGAACGCGCGATGGGCGCGCGACGCCTGCCCACCATTCCCGGCATGGTGCCCGGCATCGACGACCGCCCGACCGGCTGCCTGTTCAACCCGCGCTGCGGCATCGCCGGCCCGATCTGCCGCACCGAGGCACCGAGGCTCGTCGGCACCCAGGCCAAGGTCCGCTGCCACACCCCGCTGGGAGCGCCGTCATGAGCGAGACCCCGCCTGTGATGGAGGCCCGCAACATCACCCGCCACTACAGCACAGGCGGCGGGCTGTTCCGCACGCCGGGCGTGGTGAAGGCGGTGGACGGCGTGTCCTTCCGCCTTGCCGCCGGCCAGACCCTGGCCGTGGTGGGCGAAAGCGGCTGCGGCAAATCCACCCTCGCCCGCGTCGCCACCCTGCTCGAGCCCCCCAGCGCCGGCGCGCTGCTGATCGACGGCAAGCCCGCCGGCCCCGAGACCGGCCGGCAGGTGCAGATGGTGTTCCAGAACCCGTACGGCTCGCTGAATCCGCGCAAGACCGTGGGTGCCATCCTGATGGAGCCGCTTGCCATCAACCGCCGCGGCGACGCCCACGCCCGCGAGGCCGCCGCCCGCGCCATGATGGCCCGCGTCGGATTGCGTGACGACCAGTTCGCCCGCTACCCCCACATGTTCTCCGGCGGCCAGCGCCAGCGCATCGCCATCGCCCGCGCGCTGATGCTGGGCCCGCGCGTGGTGGTGGCCGACGAGCCGGTCTCGGCGCTTGACGTCTCGATCCAGGCCCAGGTGCTCAACCTGCTGATGGACCTGCAGGACGAATTCCAGCTCGCCTATCTCTTCATCAGCCACGACCTCGGCGTGGTCCGCCACATCGCCCGCGACGTGATGGTGATGTATCTCGGCCGCCCCGTGGAGTTCGGCCCGAAGGAGCAGATCTTCGCCTGGCCGCGCCACCCCTACACGCGCATGCTGCTGTCCGCCACGCCCTCGGTGGATTCGCGCCACCGCAAGCAGAGCGTGACGGTGCGCGGCGAGCTGCCTTCGCCGCTGAACCCGCCGCCCGGCTGCGCCTTCGCCTCGCGCTGCCCGCACGCCGATGCACGCTGCCGCGCCGAGCGACCGGAGCCGCGCGACCATGGCGGCACGCTGATCGCCTGCCACCACACCGAGACGATCGGCTGATCGTAACCCTCTGTTGAGATCTGCCTGACATGCTGCGCCATCACATGGAGCAGTGCCGGCATGTTCAGGCTTCCCCTCTCTGTGCGCACCCGGTTGCAGCTTGGCTTTGCCGCCGTCGTGGCTCTGGGTCTGGTGGCCAGCGGCAGCGCCATCCTGCGTGGCTGGAGCCTGGATGCGCAGATCGGCCGACTCGGTGAGATCACCCAGCAGAAGCTGCGGCTGGAAAGCAGCGCCCAGGCGCTGGAAACCCTGCTGCGGCTGGAACAGCATTTCCGCCTCGACCCGGACAAGACGACCCAGGCGGAGATGCTGCGGCTGCAGCCCGCGCTCGCCGCGCAGCTGACGGATGCCGCCGATCACGCTGCCACCGCGCGAAACCGGGCCGAACTGACCGCCCTGGCCGCGACGCTGACCGCGGAGGGCCCCAAGCTCGAAACCCTGGTGCGGCTGTCTGACACGGCGCGGGCCACGCGCGCGCAGCTCGACCAGATCGGCACCGCCCTGGCCGATGCCACCGGGGAACTCCTGGCCGCGCCCGATGCCGACGAGCAGGCCAACATGCAGGTCGCCACCCACATGGTGGACAGCAAGGTGCTCGCCCTGCGCGCGGCCAATCTGCGGTTCCAGTCGCGCGACGTCGGCACCGACGTGCATGATTTCGACGTCGCCGCCCGCTCGCTGGACACGGCGCTGACCATGGCCGGCATGTCGCTGGGCGCGCATGTCGATCTGCTGCCGCCCATTGCCGCCCAGGCGAAGCGCTTCGCGCAGCTGTTCCATGGGCTGGTGCAGACGCGGCACGACGAGGGGGTGCTGTTCGACACCCAGATCCGGCCCGAGATCGAGCAGATGCGGGCGCAGCTGCAGGACATCGGCACACGTTTCGACGCCGCGTTCCGCTCGGTGCAGACCGAGACCATCGGGCAGAGCCTGTTCGGCACCAGGATCGGCATGGCGATGTCGCTGCTGAACCTCGTGTTGGGCGGCGCGCTTGCGGCGCTGCTGGGGCGCGGGATCAGCCGGCCGCTGGTGGTCATCACCGCGCTCATGCAGCGCCTGGCCGATGGCGATCGCGGCATTGCCATCGCCTATCGCGACCGGCGTGACGAAATCGGCGCCATGGCCCGCACGCTCGATGTCTTTCGCGCCAATGCAGAGCGGGCGGAGGCACTGGCGCACACCCAGGCCGCGGCACAGGAAGCCAGACTCCGCCGCAGCGAGCAGCTCGAACAGCTCATCCGCACGTTCGAGGCGCAGATCAGCAGCCTGATGCACGGCCTCACCGAAGCTGCCGCCGGCATGACCGGCACCTCGCAGCGCCTGGCCACGACGGCGGAGGGCACGCTTGCGCAGTCGCTGGCGGTGGCCGGCGGGGCGGCGCAGACCTCGGCCAATGTGCAGACGGTCGCAACCGCGGCCGAGGAGCTGGCGCTGTCGATCACCGACATCCGCCGCCAGGTGGACCAGTCCGCCGGCATCGCGGTGCGGGCGGTGCAGGATGCCGCGCGCACCGATGCCACCATCCAGCGCCTGGCCGAAGGCGCGCGCCAGATCGGCGAGGTGGTGCAGCTCATCAGCAGCATCGCGGGCCAGACCAACCTGCTCGCACTCAACGCCACCATCGAGGCGGCGCGGGCAGGGGAGGCGGGCAAGGGGTTCGCCGTGGTGGCGGGCGAGGTGAAGGCGCTCGCCAACCAGACCGCCAAGGCCACCGGCGACATCAGCGCGCAGATCTCCGCCATCCAGGCGATGACACATGAGGCGGTGACGGCGATTGTCGAGATCGGCCGGACGATCGAGGAGATGAGGCGTATCGGCGTGTCGGTCGCCGAGGCGATCGAGCGTCAGGGCAGTGCCACGGATGCCATCGCCCGCAACGTGCAGGAGGCCTCCCGCGGCAGCCATGAGGTGACCGACAGCATCTCGCTGGTGCGGGGTGCTGCCGAGGAGACCGGGGAGGCTGCGAAACAGCTGCTCGATGTGGCCGGCCAGGTGGCGCGGGAGGCGGAGACGCTGGATTCCCGGGTGCGCGGGTTTATTGATGGGGTGAAGGCAGCTTGAGAGTAAGCAAGCACTTCTTTTCTGAAGAAAAGAAGCAAAAGACTTTCATTCGTTGGCGTTGCCTCTCCGCTCAGGCTGGGCCCCACGAATAAAATTTTTTTGGTTCTTTTTTTCAAAAAAGAACCTCTTGCTTCCTCTCCAACCGCCAAACCTTCGCGAAACCGTCATCGCCCTGTCATGGATCACCGGTATGGCACCAGGACAACCAAGACCGGGGACCTCGCCATGTCGTTCAACCGCCGTTCACTTCTTGCCACCGGCGCTGCCGCCGGCGCGTTCAGCCTGCTGGGCCGCGGCCCGGCCTTCGCCGCCCTCACCGGGCCCACGATGCCGGCCAAGCTGCTCGCCGCCGCCAAGAAGGAGGGTGCACTGAACGTGATCACCCTGCCGCGCGACTGGGCCAACTACGGCACCATCATGGACAATTTCACCGCGCTGTACGGCATCAAGATCACCGACGACAACCCCGATGGCAGCTCGGCCCAGGAGCTCCAGGCCATCCGCAGCCTCAAGCACCAGAAGCGCGCGCCGGATGTGGTGGACGTGGGCCCCGCCTTCGCCGTCTCGGGCGCCAAGGAAAAGCTCTACGCGCCTTACAAGGTCGCCACCTGGGCCGAGATCCCGGCTGACACCAAGGACGCCGAAGGCCATTACTACGGTGACTATTACGGCGTGACCTGCTTCGCCGCCAACCGCTCCATTGTCAAGAATATGCCGATGACCTGGGCGGATCTGATGAAGCCCGAATACAAGGGCATGATCGCGCTGAACGGCAGCCCGCTCTCGGCCGGTGCCGCCATCGGCGCCGTGTTCGCGGCGGCGCTGGCCAACGGCGGCAGCTTCGACAACGTGCTGCCCGGCGTGGAATTCTTCGGCAAGCTCGCCAGCGTCGGCAATTTCAGCCCCGCCAAGGCCGGTGCCGCCAGCCTCGTCTCCGGCCAGACCCCCATCACCATCGACTGGGACTATCTGAGCCTGCAGTACAAGAAGGACAACACCGCCAAGGCGCCGATCGACGTGGTGATCCCCGCCGAAGCCAAGCCTTTCGGCAACTACTATTGCCAGGCGATCAGCGCCTTCGCGCCGAACCCCAACAGCGCCAAGCTGTGGATGGAATACCTGTATTCCGACGAAGGCCAGCTGCTGTTCCTCGAAGGCTTCGCCCACCCGATCCGCTTCGAATCGATGGTCACCGCCGGCAAGATCCCCGAGGCCGTTCTCGCCACGCTGCCGCCGGCCACGGCCTACAAGGGCATCCAGTTCGCCTCGCTCGAGCAGGCCGACAAAGCCAAGACCGTGATCGCCGACGCCTGGCCGCGGCTTGTGAAGGTCTGAGGAAGAGGTTCTTTTTTGAAAAAAAGAACCAAAAAACTTTCAACCGTTGGGGCGCGCTGTGGACCACAGCGCGCCCCAACGATCAAAAGTCTTTTGCTTCTTTTCTTCAGAAAAGAAGATCTTATCTGCCTACAACTGATGCGAGGCTCTGCATGAAGGCGCCGATCGCCTGGCTGTTCATCGGCGCCTTCCTGGCGTTCTGTGCGGCGTTTCTGGTGGCACCGTCAGCGATGCTGGCGGTGCAATCGGTGTTTGACGATGATGGCCACCTGACCGCGCAATACTTCGCCGTGCTCGGCCAGTATCGCTACGAGGTGGCGTTCCGCAATTCGCTGTTCCTGTCTGTCGCCTCCGCCACTTCGGGTGTGATCGCGGGCGGGCTGATCAGCTTCGCCATGCTCAAGCCGGAGGCGCCGCGCTGGCTGCGCACGGCGGTGACCAGCTTTGCCGCCGTCGCCGCCAATTTCGCCGGCGTGCCGCTGGCCTTCGCCTTCATCGCCACCATCGGCTCGCTCGGCATGCTGACCGGCATGCTCAAACGTGTCGGTATCGATCTCTACGGCATGGGGTTCAGCCTGTATTCCATCACCGGGCTCACCATCGTCTATTCCTATTTCCAGATCCCGCTGATGGTGATCATCAGCATCCCCGCCTTCGAGGCGATGCGCCCGGCGTGGCGGGAGGCGGCGGAAAACCTCGGCGCCAGCGCCGGCCAGTTCTGGCGCCTGGTGGGCCTGCCGGTGCTGGCCCCCTCGCTGCTCTCCGGCTGGATCCTGCTGTTCGGCAGCGCGTTCTCCGCCTACGGCACCGCCTATGCGCTGACCTCTGGCAATATCGGCCTGGTCACCACCGAGATCTCGGCGGTGCTGTCCGGCAACGTCGTCTCCGAACCGCAGGTGGGCGCGGCGCTTTCCATCGGCATGATCGTGGTGATGGTGATCGTGCTGCTGGCGAGCTCCATCCTGTCCCGCCGCGCCGCGCGCTGGACGGTGCGGTCATGAACCGGCTGGGGATCGGCGGTTGGAGTATCCTGGTGCTGGCCGCGCTGTTTTTCGGCGTGCCGCTGGTGATGACCTTCGCCTTCAGCCTGTGGGAAGGCGGCGACAGCTACGGCTTCTCCGCCTATCAGGTGCTGTGGCACTCGCCGCGGCTGTTCGAGGCGGCGTCGCTGTCGGCCGAGCTGGCGGTGGCAACGGTTGCCGCCATCATCGTGCTGCTGGTGCCGGCGATGATCTTCATGAACCTTTACGCGCCGCGGCTGCGCCCGCTGTTCGAGTTCATCGCCAACCTGCCGTTCGTGGTGCCCGCCATCGCCCTTGTCGCCGGCCTGTCGGCGCTGATCACGGGTCCGGACTGGCTGGTGGAGACGCCGTTCTACCTGGTGATCCCCTATTTTTTCCTCGCTCTGCCGTATGCCTTCCGCTCCATCGATGTGGGGCTGAAATCGATCGACCTGCAGACCCTGACCGAGGCCGGCCTGTCGCTGGGCGCCGGCATGGGGCAGATCGTCACCCTCGTCGTGCTGCCCAGCCTGCGCTCGGCGATCGTGGGCCTCACCTTGCTGACCCTGGCCGTGGCCTTCGGCGAGTTCACCTTCGCCAACGTGCTGCTGTTCCACACCTATGCGGTGTATATCGATGAGCTGGGCGAGCATGAGGTCACCGGGGCCGCGGCGCTGTCGGTGGCAAGCTTCCTGGCCACCTGGCTGGCCATGCTCGGCGTGATGTATGCCGGGCGCAGCAGAACCGCGAAGTAGGAACCACGCACATGGCAACGGTTGACATCACGGGCGTGCGCAAGAGCTTCGGGGGCCGCGAGGTGCTGGCCCAGCTCGATCTGGCGATGCAGGACGGCGAGCTGATCTGCCTGCTCGGCCCTTCCGGCTGCGGCAAGACCACGCTGCTGCGCATTATCGCGGGCTTCATCGCGCCTGACTCCGGCCAGGTGACGGTGGCCGGCAAGGACGTGACGAAACTATCCGCCAGCCAGCGCCGCATGGGCATGGTGTTCCAGTCCTACAGCCTGTTCCCCAATATGTCGGCGCTGGACAATGTGCGCTTCGGCCCCCGCGTGGCCGGCCGCCCCAAGGCGGAGCAGATGAAGCGCGCCGGCGAATTGCTGGAGCTGGTGGGCCTGTCCGCCCATGCGCAGAAATTCCCCCATCAGCTCTCCGGCGGCCAGCAGCAGCGCGTGGCCTTGGCGCGGGCGCTGGCGGTGCAGCCGCAGGTGCTGCTGCTCGACGAGCCGCTCTCCGCGCTCGACGCCAAGGTGCGCGTGCAGCTGCGCGACGAGATCCGCCGCATCCAGCGCGAAACCGGCGTCACCACCGTGCTGGTGACGCATGACCAGGAGGAGGCACTGTCGATCTCGGATCGTGTGGCGGTGATGAATGGCGGCCGCCTGCTGCAGGTGGCGAGCCCGTCGGCCATCTACCGCACCCCGGCCGATGGGTTCGTGGCCCGTTTCATCGGCTCCGGCGCGGTGTTCGCGGGGGTGGCCGAGGGGGACGCGGTGCGCATGGGCAAGCTCAGCCTACCGGCCGCGGCGGCCTCCGATCATCACGGGCGCCCGGTCGAGCTGTTCGTGCGCCCGGAGCATGTGCGGCTCGAAGCCATGAACGGCCATGTGCCGCCGGGCTTCCTCGGTGCCGATGTGCGCGAGACGACGTTTCTCGGCTCGCTCACGCGGGTGCGCGTGGCGCTGCACGACGCCGAGGGCGATGCCGGCCTGTGGGCGGATCTGCCGAGCGAGCATGCCGAAGCGTTCAAGCCCGGCAGCCGCGTGGTGGCGAAGTGGGATCAGAACGCGGTGCGGGTGATGCCGCAGGCGTGACGGTGGCACCACGCCGGTTGTTCGCAGCGCCAATTTGGTATATATCTTTGCTATCTACCAACGGGGGCG
This sequence comes from Rhodospirillales bacterium, assembly GCA_037445025.1. Taxonomy (GTDB): domain Bacteria; phylum Pseudomonadota; class Alphaproteobacteria; order Acetobacterales; family Acetobacteraceae; genus CAIQQQ01. Next base: position 76,308 of record JBBILI010000007.1, on the reverse strand, counting down.
AACATGCACATGGCAAAGATGTTCTGGACCGGCCGCTCCCAGGCGGTGCGGCTGCCCAAGGAATTTCGCCTCGATGCGGATGAGGTGCGCATTCGCCGGCACGGCAACAGCCTGATCCTGGAGCCGGTGGCGCAGGACTGGGCGTGGCTCGATCGCGTCGTGGGCCCGGTCGACGAGGCTTTCGTGGCGGCGGCGCTGGAACGCCCCGCCGAGCAGGACCGTCCGGAGCTTGACGTGTTCGCGTGAGGTTCCTGCTCGACACCAACGCCGTCATTGCGATCATGAAGGGGCGGCCGGGCATGCTGGCCGCCCTGCAACGTCATCGCCCTGTGGATTTCGGTCTACCGGTCATCGTGTTGCACGAACTGCAATACGGCGCGCACAAGTGCGGGCGCGTCGCCGAGAGCCTGCGCCGGATCAGCGCATTGCGGTTCGAGGTGCTCACCTTCGACAAGGAGGACGCCGAGAAATCCGGCGAGGTCCGGGCGTTGCTGGCCAAGGCCGGCCAGATCATCGGCCCGTTCGACGTGCTGATCGCAGGTCAGGCGCTGGCGCGCGGGCTTGTGCTGATCACCCACAACACGCGGGAGTTCGCCCGGGTGCCTGGGCTGCTGGTCGAGGATTGGGAGGCCGCGGCTACGACGTGAACTGCGATGCCTTGTAGCCCTGCGCGAACAGCAGCGTCCGCAGATTGGTGTGATGTACCTGCGCCTTCGCCTCCGCCGCCACGATCGGCTTGGCATGGAACGCCACCCCCAGACCCGCCTCGCGGAGCATGGCCAGATCGTTGGCGCCGTCGCCCACCGCCAGGGTGGCGGACATTTTGAGGCCGCGGGCCTCGGCCAGCTCGGTCAGAATCTCCAGCTTGGCGTAGCGGTCGAGCACCGGCGTGCCGATCTCGCCGGTCAGCGCCGTGCCGTCATCGATCAGCGTGTTGGCGCGGTGCACGTCAAAGCCCAGATGGGCGGCCACCTTGGCGGTAAAGAAGGTGAAGCCGCCGGAGACCAGTGCTGTGGTGGCGTTGTGGGCGCGCATGGTGGCGACCAGTTCGCGCGCACCCGGGGTGAGCTTCGTGGCCGCCCACGTCTTTTCCAGCGCGTCGAGTGTCAGGCCTTTCAGCATCCCCACCCGCTCCCGCAGGGCGGTTTCGAAATCGATCTCGCCGTTCATGCTGCGTTTGGTGATGGCGGCAATCTCCGCCTGCAGCCCGGCATAGGCGGCCAGTTCGTCCAGGGTTTCGGAGGTGACGATGGTGCTGTCCATGTCCGCCACCAGCAGCCCCTTGCGCCGGCCGCGGGCCTTGGTGGTGATGGCGTCGATCGGCAGATGCTCGAGGGCGGCGTCGATCACGGCGGGATCGGGCAACGCGGGGCAGGGGATGTCGGCGGCCTCGCCGGGTGAGAGTATGACGGGCTCCTTGCCCCGCACCGCCGCGCGCACGCGTGCCAGCACGGACGGGGTGAGCGAGGTTTGCGTGCGGTCGGCCACCAGGGTGAGAACATAGGTCATGCGGTTCGTGTATGGGCGGCGGCCGGCAGGGGCAAGATGCGGCACGCGCTGATCGTCGCGGGGCCGACCTGCTCGGGCAAGTCGGCACTGGCGCTGGGGCTGGCGGAACGCCTGGGCGGGACGGTGATCAACGCCGATTCGATGCAGGTGTATCGCGAGCTGCTCGTGCTCACGGCGCGGCCGTCGCCTTCGGACGAGGCGCGGGTGCCGCACCGGCTGTACGGCGTGCGGCCGGCCGCCGAGGCGGGCAGCGCGGCGTGGTGGCGCGGTGCGGCGCTGGACGCCATGGAAAAATCGGCCTTCCCGATCCTGTGCGGCGGCACCGGGCTGTATTTCGCGTCGTTGACTGAAGGGTTGGTGGATATTCCACCGCCCACCCCGGAAGCACGCGCTGAGGCGCGCGCGATGCTGGCGGCACTCGGCCCGGCCGCCCTGCACGCCGAACTGGCCAAGGCCGATCCCGCCACCGCCGCCGGCCTGCGCCCGACCGACGGTCAGCGTCTGGCCCGCGCCTGGGAGGTCTGGGCCAGCACCGGCCGTGGCCTGCAGGACTGGCAGCAGGACGGCGCCGCCCCGGCGCCCTGGCGCTTCACCGCCATCCTGCTCGACCCGCCGCGTGACGCCCTGCGCGCCGCGATCAAGGGGCGCTTCGCCGCCATGATCGACAACGGCGCCATCGCCGAGGTTGAGGCCCTGCTGGCGCTGAACCTCGATCCGTCGCTGCCGGCCATGCGCGCCCACGGCGTGCCGGAACTCGGCGCCTATCTCCGCGGCGACATCACCCTCACCGAGGCCAGCCGGCGCGCCGAGCTGGTCACCGGCCAGTACACCAAGCGCCAGGCGACCTGGTTCCGCCACCGCGCGCTGGCCCCCCCAGACCGCACGCATACGATCCATGCGCGGATCGCAGGTCTAGAGCAATTTTCGGAAAGAGAAATCGCCGAATTGATGATGTTTATTCGCGATGCGGGTTGACGCAGTGCAGCGACCGGATTTACCTCTCCGCATCATGACCCAGACCGACACCCTCTCCCCCGCCGCCACCACCGACCTCCAGTCCGGTGCCGAAGTCCTCCTGCGCGCGCTGAAGGACCAGGGTGTAGAGGTCATCTTCGGCTATCCCGGCGGCGCGGTATTGCCGATCTATGACGCGATCTTTCAGCAGAACGCGATCCGCCACATCCTCGTCCGCCATGAGCAGGCCGCCGTGCACGCGGCGGAAGGCTATGCCCGCAGCACCGGCCGCGTCGGCTGCGTGCTGGTGACCTCCGGCCCCGGCGCCACCAACGCGGTGACCGGGCTGCTCGACGCGCTGATGGACAGCATCCCGCTGGTCTGCCTCACCGGCCAGGTGCCCACCCACCTCATCGGCAACGACGCCTTCCAGGAAGCCGACACCACCGGCATCACCCGCCCGGCCACCAAGCACAACTACCTCGTCAAGCGCAGCGAGGATCTCGCCCGGGTGGTGCACGAGGCGTTCTACGTCGCGCAGTCCGGCCGTCCCGGCCCGGTGGTGATCGACCTGCCGAAGGACATCCTGATCGGCAAGGCGCCCTACGTGGAAAAGCCGACGCAGCCGCACCGCAGCTATCGCCCGCAGCGTTCTCCGGACGCCGAGCAGATCGCCAAGGCCGTCGCTCTGCTGAAGGGGGCGAAGCGACCGATCATCTACACCGGCGGCGGCGTCATCAACGCCGGCCCCCATGCGGCGGAGCTGCTGATCCGCCTGGTCCGCAAGACCGGCTTCCCCTGCACCTCCACCTTGATGGGCCTTGGCGCGTATCCCTCCAACGACCCGCAGTTCCTCGGCATGCTCGGCATGCACGGCACCTACGAGGCCAATCTGGCCATGCATGGCTGCGACGTCATGCTCAATGTCGGTGCGCGCTTCGATGACCGTGTCACCGGCCGCCTGAACGCCTTCTCGCCGGACAGCCGGAAGATCCATATCGATATCGACCCGTCGAGCATCAACAAGAATGTCCCTGTCGATGTGCCGGTGGTGGCCGATGCCGGTCTGGCCCTGGAAGCGCTGATCGCCGCCTGGGACAACGATCCGACTCCGCCACAGTCCGCCGATCTCGCGGCATGGTGGCAGACCATCGATACGTGGAAGGCGGTGAACTGCCTGAAGTTCACCCAGACCCGCGAGAAAGGCGGCATCATCAAGCCGCAGCACGCCATCCAGCGCCTCTACGAGATCACTCGCGCCTCCGGCCGTGAGACCTTCATCTCCACCGAGGTGGGGCAGCACCAGATGTGGGCCGCCCAGTATTTCCGCTTCGACAAGCCCAATCGCTGGATGACCTCGGGTGGGTTGGGCACGATGGGCTACGGCCTGCCGGCCGCCATGGGCGTGCAGATTGCCCACCCCGACGCGCTGTGCATCGACATCGCCGGCGAAGCCTCGATCCTGATGAACATCCAGGAGATGGCCACGCTCGCGCAGTACCGCCTGCCCGTCAAAGTGTTCATCCTGAACAATCAGTACATGGGCATGGTACGTCAGTGGCAGGAGCTGCTGCACGGCAGCCGCTATTCCGAAAGCTACAGCGAGGCGCTGCCGGACTTCGTAAAACTCGCCGACAGCTTCCACGGCGTGGGCATGCGCGCCACCTGCATCGACGAGCTCGATGACGTGATCCACGCCATGCTGGCCGAGAAGCGCGCGGTGATCGCCGATATCTGCGTCGATCAGACGGAGAACTGCTTCCCGATGATCCCCTCGGGGGCCGCGCACAACGACATGATCCTGGGACCCGAGCACGGCACCGCCCTGCAGAACGGCCGTGCCGCGGGCCTCACCGACGAAGGGCTGGTGCTGGTCTGATCGCCAGCGCCTGAGACAGTATATGAGCCAGTCAACGAGCCCGGCCATCAGGTCGGCCACCATCTCCGTCGTCGTGGAAAACGAGGCCGGCGTGCTTGCGCGCGTCATCGGCCTGTTTTCCGGCCGCGGCTACAACATCGACAGCCTCACCGTCGCCCCGGTGGATGACGGGCGCGGCCGCAGCCGCATCAACATCGTCACCTCCGGCACGCCGATGGTGATCGAGCAGATCAAGGCGCAGCTCGACCGTCTGGTGCCGGTCCACCGCGTCTCCGACCTCACCCAGGACGGCCCGCACATCGCCCGCGAGATGGCGCTGATCAAGGTCATCGGCCAGGGCAACGCCCGCGCCGAGGCGCTGCGTCTCGCCGATGCATTCCGCGCGCGGGTGGTGGATGCGACGACGGAAAGCTTCGTCTTCGAGATGACCGGGCAGACCGACAAGCTCGACGCGTTCGTTGAGTTGATGCGTCCGCTGGGCTTGGCTGAAGTGTCTCGCACCGGTGTGGCGGCGATTGCCCGCGGCACGCGGACGATCTAGATCGACTGCGACAACAAGGAAAATTTGTGATGCGCGTTTACTACGACCGCGATGCGGACGTGAACCTGATCCTCGCCAAGAAAGTTGCGATCATTGGCTTCGGCAGCCAGGGCCATGCCCATGCCATCAACCTCAAGGACAGCGGCGCTGTGGATCTTGTGGTCGGGCTGCGCCCCGGCTCGGCCGGTGTGGCCAAGGCCGAGGCCGCCGGCATCAAGGTGATGGACCCGGCCGATGCGGCGAAGTGGGCCGATGTGATCATGGTGCTGACGCCCGATGAGGGCCAGGGCGATTTGTATCGCGAGAAGCTGGCGGCGAACATGAAGCCCGGCGCGGCCCTCGCGTTCGCGCATGGCCTCAACGTGCATTTCAACCTGCTTGATCCACGCCCGGATATCGACGTGTTCATGATCGCGCCGAAAGGCCCCGGCCACACGGTGCGCAGCGAATACCAGAAGGGGGGCGGCGTGCCGTGCCTGGTGGCGGTGGCGCAGAACCCCTCGGGCAACGCGCTGGAGATCGCGCTCTCGTATGCGTCGGCGATCGGCGGCGGGCGGGCCGGGATCATTGAGACGACGTTCAAGGAAGAGTGCGAGACCGATCTGTTCGGCGAGCAGGTGGTGCTGTGCGGCGGTCTGGTGGAGCTGATCAAGGCCGGGTTCGAGACGCTGGTGGAAGCAGGCTACGCGCCGGAAATGGCGTATTTCGAGTGCCTGCACGAGGTGAAGCTGATCGTGGATCTGATCTACGAGGGTGGCATCGCCAACATGAACTACTCGATCTCCAACACGGCCGAGTATGGCGAGTATGTGACCGGGCCGCGCATTGTGACGGCGGAGACCAAAGCTGAGATGAAGCGCGTGCTCGACGACATCCAGACCGGCAAGTTTGCGCGTGACTGGATGCTGGAGAACAAGGTGAACCAGGCGAGCTTCAAGGCCACACGCCGGCGGATGGCGGAGCACCCGATCGAGACGGTGGGTGAGACGCTGCGCGGTATGATGCCGTGGATTGCCAAGAACAAGCTGGTCGACAAGGCGAAGAACTGATGGTCGGCGGGGCAAGGCGCTTTTTCAGCTTTGCCCTGCTGGGGCTGATGACGGCGTGCGGGGGCGGGAGCGATCCAGCCCCCGTTGTGCATTCTGCGCCGCCGGTGGTGTTCACCCCGCGCGTTGTGCAGTCGGTTGCGGCGCTGCCGGGGTGGGCGCGCGAGACCAAATCCCTGGTGGTGGCCGCTTTTGCCACCGGGTGTGACAAGCTCGATGCCAGCTTCGCTTCGGCCTGCAAGGCGGCGCGTGCGGTGTTCAGCGGCGACGAGCGGGATGCGCAGCGGTTTCTGGAAGAGAATTTCAACGCCGTGTATCTCGGCGCCAATCAGGTGACGGGGTATTTCGAGGTCACGGTGCCTGGCAGTTTGCGACCTGATGGGCGGTTTCGCATTCCGGTGCTGCGGGCGCCGGCCGCGCCGGATCAGTTCAGCCGCAACGAGATCCTCAGCGGTGCGCTGGCCGGCAAGGGGCTGGAGCTGCTGTATCTGCAAAGTGAGGCGGATCTTTACTTCCTGCAGTTGCAGGGCTCCGGCCGGGTGGAGCTGACCGACGGGCGGCTGGTGCGGCTGGGCACGATCGCCAACAATCATCGCCCGCGCACGCCGGTGAGTGCGCTGTTCGGTGGCGCCGGCATTCCCGGCAACGACCTGTCCATTCCCGGCATCCGCGCCTGGGCGGCGCAGCACCCCACCGAGACCAGCCAGCGTCTGGCGCGGGATCAGGCCTATGTATTCTTCCGGATCACGCCGGAACTGTCCCCGCAATACGGCCCGTACGGTGCGTTCGGCCTGCCGCTGCTGCCGATCCGCTCGGTGGCGGTGGATCCGCGCGCGGTCAAGCTGGGCTCGCTGCTGTGGTTGAATGCGACCAACGCGATCGATCACACCCAGCTGCCCCGCCTCGTGCTCGCGCATGATATCGGCGACCTGATCGAAGGGGCCGGACGGGTGGATGTGTTCTACGGCTGGGGGCCGAAGGCCGAGCAGGATGGCGGGCATGAGAACACGCAAGGGGCGCTGTGGGCGCTGGTGCCGCGGTAGGCATTGAATAAGGCATCAACTGATGCTCATTTCTATGGCGGTCCGGGAGGTTTCGATGCGCACCACATTGGCCATGGATGACTTCGTGTTGGACCGGGCGCAGGGGTTGACCGGCATCACCGAAAAATCCGCCTTGGTCAGCGAGGCGTTGACGGCCTTGGTGGAACGCGAAAGCGCCCGCCGTCTTGCCTTGCTTGGCGGCAGCGATCCGGACGCCAAGGCGGCGCCCCGCCGCCAGACCCTGCCTGCCTGATCCTGGGCGGTTGCTGGAGGCTGCAGCACGTCTGGGCGTGGCGGCCGCGTTGTGACGATCAGCCACTGCGGCTGCCGTTGCTGGACAAGACCTCAATCGCCCGCGCCAGGCGCCACGACAGTGGCACTGCCGGTGGCGTGCTTTGGTCATGACATCAGGATTGTTATCATCTGTACGGCGTTCTAACCTTGAATAAATAGTGATGGTGCACCATGCCTAACTCTCCAGTGCTGACAGGCGTATCCGGGTTTACCGCGATCTCGAACGGGGTTTTGTCAGGCTATCAAAGCTCGATTTCCAGCGCGGTTATCCAGCACGAGGTCTCGTCAACAGCATCCAGTGTCACGGTTGGCAACAGCATGTCGCTGGATGCTGGCAATGGAGGTTTTCAAGCGAACGTAACGTATGAGGGATATGTCAACAACAACGGGACGCAGGATCCTGTCGTTCTTTATGGCGGAAACTATTATGTTCTGGGATCAACCAATAGCTCGCTCACGTCGGTTGTGTTGCAGACCTATGTCTTTACGGCTTGCTATGCGGGCGGCACAGGCATTTTGACCGACCGCGGCGAGATCGCGGTGGAGGATCTGGCCGTCGGGGACCGGGTCGTCTCCGTGCTTGGCGGCACGCCGGCCATTCGCTGGATCGGCCACCGCACGATTGACATTTCGACGCATCCACGTCCTTCGGATGTGAACCCGGTTCGCGTGCGCGCCGGGGCGTTTGGCGATGGCTTGCCCCGCCGTGATCTGCGCTTGTCGCCTGAGCATGCTGTCTATGTCGATGGCGTGCTGATCCCGATCCGCCACCTCGTCAACCATACCAGCATCGCGCCGGAAAGCGCGGACCGGATCACCTATTGGCATGTCGAACTCGATCAGCATGACGTGATTCTTGCCGAGGGCCTGCCGGCTGAAAGCTATCTGGACTGTGATGATGGCGTGAAGTTCGACAATGTCGCGGCGGACCAGGGCGCCATGGCAAAGTGCGTGGCGCCGTGTGCGCCGATCCATCTACAGGGCGTGGTGGTTGAGGCGGTGCGCAGCCGCCTTTCGGCGCGCGTGGCGGCGCTGGCTGCGGCCTGAGGAAGGCTTCGCAGCGGGCTCCGTTCGGCTGCAGGTGTGATGGGGCGGCTGTGGGAGTGCGGGTGTCAGTATCGCCATCCAGCGGAGAGCTCGATCTCCGCGCCATCTGGCTGCGTGGCAAGGGCCGCCAGGTCGCTCATACCGCGTTACGCCGCAGCACCTGCGTGTTCACCGTGAAGCCGGGATCGATCGTGCCGTCCAGCGTGTCCAGCAGGTTGCGCACCGCGCGCATCGACATTTTGGCGTAGCACTCCCAGGCGGCGGCGGCGTTGTGGGGGGCGAGGACGACGTTGTCCAATGCGAACAGGGGATGGTCGGGCACCGGCGGCTCCTGCACCAGCACGTCGAGCCCGGCCGCCTCGATGCGGCGTTGCTGGAGGGCCGCCACCAGCGCCGCCTCGTCGACCAGGCCGCCGCGGGCGGTGTTGATGAGCCAGGCGTGGGGCTGCATGCGGGCGAGGAACGCGGCATCGACCATGTGGCGGGTGGTGGCGTCGAGCGGGCAGTGCAGCGAGATGACATCGGCCTCGGCGACAGCGGCCATCAGGTCGGGGGCGGGGATGTGGCCGTCGGCTGCGATGCGCGGGGTGGGGAAGGCGGGGTCGTGCACTATCACGGTCATGCCGAAGGCGGTGCACAGCTTCGCCACGCGCGTGCCGATGCGGCCGTAGCCGACCACGAGCACCCGCCTGCCGGCCAGCTCGCGCATGCGCCGGCCGCTTTGCATCATCCAGGTGCCGGCGCGGACCGAGGCGTCCATCTCGATGGTGCGGCGGGCTGTGGCCAGCATCAGCATCATGGCGTGTTCGGCGACCGAGAGGTCGTTGGCGCCGTTGACCACGCCGACGAGCACGCCGCGCTCGGTGCAGGCGGGAATGTCGATGAGGTCGTAGCCGACGCCGAAGCGGCTGATCACCCGCAGATCGGGGGCGGTGGCGAGCAGGTCGGCGCTGATCTTTTCCAGGCCGATCATGATGCCGTCGGCCCCGGCGATCCTGGCCTCCAGCGCCTGCTGCATCGGCGGGCCGCGGAATTCGGTGGTGAGGATCTCGACCTCCAGATCGTCGCGCTGTGCGAGCAGCGCCATTGCGTCCGCGTGCAGCGCACGGCAGAAACCAAGCTTGTGCATGGATCATTCCCTCTGATTTCTGCCGCAATGCTTGCATCGAAAAAGCGGCACCGCTAGCGTCCGCGCATGCTGATCCGCACCGCCCTCGCATGCTGCATCGCCCGCAAAGCGGTCCGCACCGGCGTGCGTCTGGCGACCCTCGGGCTTCTGCTTCGACTTACCCGCCCCTGGGCATAGCGCCGCGCGGCTGATCGCGGCTTTGCTCAGGGGTTTCCCTGGGTTACCTCCCGCCGAACACGATCATAAAAAGCGCCAAAGGCACACCATGACCATCCATCATCCGAATTTCGGCGCGATCAGCGACGATCGCGTCATCATCTTCGATACCACGCTGCGCGACGGCGAGCAGTCGCCCGGCTTTTCCATGAACCTGGCGGAAAAGCTGCGCATGGCCGAGGCGTTGGCCGAGCTGGGGGTGGATGTGATCGAGGCCGGCTTCCCGATCGCCTCGCCCGGCGATTTCGAAAGTGTGCAGTCCATCGCCCGCGCCATTCGCGGACCGGTCATCGCGGGGCTGGCGCGGACCAGCCGGGCCGATATCCTGTCCGCCGCCGAGGCGGTGAAGGACGCCGAGCGCCGACGGATCCATGTGTTTCTGTCCACCTCGCCGCTGCACATGAAATACAAGCTGCGCATGGAGCCGGAGGCGGTGCTGCAGCTGGCCATCGACAGTGTCACCCTCGCGCGGCAGTTCACCGATGACGTGGAATGGTCCGCCGAGGACGGCAGCCGCACCGAGCCGGATTTCCTCTGCCGCTGCGTCGAAGCCGCGATCAAGGCGGGTGCGACAACCATCAACGTGCCCGACACCGTGGGTTACGCGCTGCCGGCCGACATGACGCGCATCTTCTCCATGCTGCGCGAGCGGGTGCCCGGCGCCGAGAAGGTGATCTTCTCCACCCACAACCACAACGATCTCGGCCTCGCCGTCGCCAACACCCTGGCCGCCGTCGCCGCCGGTGCGCGGCAGATCGAATGCACCATCAACGGTATCGGCGAACGGGCCGGCAATGCGGCGCTGGAAGAGGTCGCCATGGCGATCCGCACCCGGCCGGACGTCGTGCCCTGCCGCTCCGGCATCGTCACCGAACGGATCATGATGACGTCCAAGCTGCTGTCGACCATCACCGGCTTCGATGTGCAGCCCAACAAGGCCATCGTCGGCCGCAACGCGTTTGCCCACGAAAGCGGCATCCACCAGGACGGCGTGCTGAAGAACGCCGCCACTTATGAGATCATGACGCCGGAATCGGTGGGCCTGACCAAGAACAGCCTGGTGATGGGCAAACACTCCGGCCGCGCCGCCTTCCGCGACAAGCTGCGCGCACTCGGCTACGGCGAACTCGGCGACAACCAGATCAACGACGCGTTCCGGCGCTTCAAGGACCTCGCCGACCGCAAGAAGGTCGTCTATGACGATGATATTTCAGCTCTTGTCGATGACGAGATCGTCCGCGGCAACGACCGCATCCGCTTTGTGGCGCTGGACGTCCATGCGGGGTCCCGCGGGCCGGCCAAGGCGGAACTGGAACTGGAGATCGACGGCGTGGCCCACACCGCAGAGGCCAGCGGCGACGGCCCGGTCGACGCCACCTTCAACGCCATCCACTCTATCTTCCCTCACGAAGCCAAGCTCGTCCTGTTCAGCATCGGCGCTGTCACCGAAGGCACCGACGCCCAGGCCCGCACCACCGTGCGGCTCGAAGAGGGCGGCAAGATGGTGGACGGGCAAGGGGCGGATACCGACACGATCGTGGCAGCCACGCGCGCGTATCTGCACGCGCTCAACAAGCTGATCGTCAAGCGCCTGCGCACCGCGCCCGAGGCAATGTCAGCCTGATCGCGGCCCTGGCGGGAGGGCGATCGGGCGAAGCAGGCCGGCTGGGCTCTTGCCCGGTTGGCCGTGGGGGGCTAAGCCCTGCCGCTCCTGCGCACCCCGGAAGGCTTTCCTGAATGTTCTCACGTTTGCTCGGCATCATGTCGGCCGACATGGCGATCGACCTCGGCACGGCCAACACGCTGGTCTACGTGAAGGGGCGCGGCATCGTGCTTGACGAACCATCGGTCGTGGCCATCGCCGATGTTCGCGGCAAGAAGATGGTGCTCGCCGTGGGCGAAGAGGCCAAGCAGATGCTCGGCCGCACGCCGGGCAACATTCAGGCCATCCGTCCGCTGCGCGACGGCGTGATTGCCGATTTCGAGGTGGCGGAGGAGATGATCAAGCATTTCATCCGCAAGGTGCACAATCGGCGCGGGTTTGCTTCGCCGATGATCATTGTGTGCGTTCCGTCGGGGTCCACTGCGGTTGAGCGCCGCGCCATTCAGGAGAGCGCTGAGTCGGCCGGAGCCCGGAAAGTGCTGCTGATCGAGGAGCCGATGGCAGCCGCCATCGGCGCGGGCCTGCCGGTCACCGAGCCGTCCGGCTCGATGGTGGTGGATATCGGCGGCGGCACCACGGAAGTGGCGGTGATCTCGCTGGGCGGCATCGTCTATTCGCGTTCGGTGCGCGTCGGCGGAGACAAGATGGACGAGGCGATCATCTCCTATATCCGCCGCAACCATAACCTGCTGATCGGCGAAAGCTCGGCCGAGCGCATCAAGATGGATATCGGCGCCGCCGTCGCCAGCTATCAGGGCGATGACGGTCCGTATCGCGAGGTCAAGGGCCGCGACCTGATGAACGGGGTGCCGCGGGAGGTGCTGGTCAGCCAGCGCGAGATCGCCGAGAGCCTCAGCGACCCGATCACCCAGATTGTGGAAGCCGTGAAGGTCGCCCTTGAGAACACGCCGCCCGAGCTCGCCGCCGACATCGTCGACAAGGGCATCGTGCTCACCGGCGGCGGCGCGCTGCTCAACCGTATGGACCAGGTGCTGCGCGACGCCACCGGCCTGCCGGTGGTGGTGGCCGAGGACGCGCTGCAATGCGTGGCGCTGGGCACCGGGCGGGCGCTGGAGGAGATGAAGCGGCTGCGCAACGTGCTGACCTCGATGTATTGATTTTTGTGCATTTCACGACGTGCCTGCGGACTCCCGTGCCTCGAATCGCTAGACTGTGTCCCCACACTGCGTCTGACCATTCCTGAAGGGTTCCACCGACTGTGATCCGGCTGTCGATCCCGGTTCGCCAGGCTCTCGCGAAGCTGACCCTGCCGGTGCTCATCGCCGCGGCGTTCGGGCTGATGCTGCTTGGCAAGGCGGATGTGCTGCTGGCTGAACGCGCCCGCATGGCGCTGGCCGATGCGCTGGCGCCGATCTATGGCGTGCTGGCCGAACCGCTCGCCTCCCTGCGCACCGCCATCGACAATGCGCGCGAGATGGTGACGCTGTATGAAGACAATGCCCGGCTGCGCAAGGAAAACGAGACGCTGCGGCGCTGGCAGTCCGTCGCCATGGCGCTGGACGCCGAGAACACCACGCTGAAGGCCAATCTGAACTGGGTGCCCGACCCCACGCCCAGCTACGTCACCGCCCGGGTGGTGGCCGATGCCGGCGGTGTGTATGCCCGCGCCGTGCTGCTCTCCGCCGGGCCCAACCACAGCATCGTCAAGGGTCAGATCGCGCTGGACGATCGTGGGCTGGTCGGGCGTGTTACCGAACTCGGCGCCCGCTCGGCGCGTGTGCTGCTGCTGACCGACATGAACAGCCGCATTCCCGTCATTCTCGAGGACAGTCGCGCCCATGCCATGCTGGCCGGCAACAACAGCGCCCGGCCGCGGCTGATGTTCTGGCCCGAAGGTGTGACGCCCGGCGAGGGTGAGCGGGTGGTGACGAGTGCCGAAGCCAACGCCTTCCCCGCCGGCCTGCCGGTCGGCACCGTTCACTACACCGCCAACAACGTCGCTGAGGTGGTGCCGTTCGCCCGGCTCGACCGGCTGGAGGTGGTGCGCCTGTTCGATTACGGCCTGCGCGGTGTGCTGCCGCCCGAGGCCACCATCAACCGCGTGCCCGAGAAGAAGAAGTGACGCGGTGTCGATGAACATCGAGCGTCTCCCCGGCATCCGCCCCCGCCCCAGCCTGTGGCGCCGGCTGGACATGGCGGCGCGGCGCAGCTTTCCCGCCTCCACCGCCGCGATTCTGCTGCTGATCACCTCGGCGCCGCTCGGCGTGCCCGGCCAGGCCGAGCTGCAGGCCACCATCGCGCTGTCCTGCGTGTTCTTCTGGTCGCTGTTCCGCCCGGCCTCGATGCCGCCGGTGGTGGTGTTCCTGATCGGCCTGCTCGGCGATCTGCTGGGCTATGCCCCGCCGGGCGTGTGTGTGCTGACGCTGCTGATCGTGCACGGCCTTGCTTTCCGCTGGCGCCGGGTGCTGACGCGCCAGGGCTTCCTGCTGGTGTGGCTGAGCTTCCTCGGTGTGGCCAGCGGCGCCTCGGCACTGGAATGGCTGCTGACCTCGCTGCTGACCTTTCATGTGCTGCCACCGGGGCCTGCCATCTTCCAAAGCGCCCTTGCCGCCGGCGTGTATCCGCTGCTGGCGGTGGTTTTCATCCAGGCCCACCAGACCCTGGCGGAGCCGGAACACGCATGACCCAGGCGGAGCCGGTGCTGTCATGAAACGCGAAACCAAACGCACCGGTGTGTTCACCCGCCGTGCCTTGCTGGTGGGCGGCGCCCAGCTTGCCGCCTTCGGGGCCCTCGGCGCCAAGCTGTATCAGGTGCAGATCGTCCAAGGTGCCCGCTATTCCACCTTGGCCGAGACCAACCGCATCTCCGCCCGCCTCATCGCGCCCCCGCGCGGCCGCCTGCTCGACCGGTTCGGCGAACCCGTCGCCGGCAACAAGCTGAACTGGCGCGCGCTGCTGATCGCCGAGCAGACCGGCGACATCACCGCCACGCTGGACAATTTCTCCCGCATCGTGCCGCTGGCCGACCATGAGCGCGCCCGCATCGAGCGCGAGTTGCGCCGCCATCGCCGCTTCATCCCCGTCACGGTGCGCGAGTTCCTCTCCTGGGAGGACATGGCGAGCATCGAGGTCAACGCGCCGGATCTGCCGGGCATCCTCGTCGATGTCGGCACCACCCGCATCTACCCGTTCGGACCCGCGCTCGCGCATATCGTGGGCTACGTGGCACCCCCCAACGATCAGGACGTGGCGGAGGACACGATGTTCGCCCTGCCCGGCATGCGCGTGGGGCGCGCCGGTGTGGAGAAGTTCCACGACAAGCCGTTGCGCGGCCGCGCCGGCGCGGTGCAGCTCGAAGTCAACGCCGTGGGCCGCGTCATCCGCGAGCTGGACCGCCAGGAAGGCACGCCGGGGCTGGATATCGGCCTGACCATCGATTCCACGCTGCAGAAGATGGTCATCGACCGGATCGGCGACGAAAGCGCCTCCGCCGTGGTGATGGACGCGCGCAACGGCGAGGTGCTGGCCATGGTCACCAACCCGTCCTTCGACCCAAGCCTGTTCAACTCCGGCGTCTCGCAGGCGCAGTGGCTGGAATGGACCCGCAACCGCCGCGCGCCGCTGATCAACAAGGCGGCGTCCGGTCTCTACGCGCCGGGCTCCACCTTCAAGATCGTCGTCGCCATGGCCGGGCTCGAATCCAAGGCCATCACCCCGTTCGACATCGTCAACTGCCCCGGCTATCTCGATTTCGGCGACCGCCGCTACCATTGCTGGAGCAAATACGGCCATGGCGGCATGGATCTGCGCGGTGGCCTCAAGAACAGCTGCGACGTGTATTTCTACGAGGTCGCGCGGCGCACCGGCATCGACCGCATCGCCGCCATGGCGCATCGCTTCGGCCTCGCCGTGCCGCTCGACATCGAGCTGCCCGGCACCCGCCAGGGCTTCATGCCCACTCGCGCCTGGCGCATGAAGCAAGGCAAGGCCTGGAACATCGGCGACACCATCGTGTCCGGCATCGGCCAGGGCTACATGCAGCTCACGCCGCTGTCGCTCGCCGTCATGGTCTCGCGCATGGCGACCGGCCGCGCCGTGCAGCCGCATCTCACCCGCACCTTCGGCAACGCGATGGCGCCCGGCGCGAAGGCCGAGGACTGGCCGAGCCTCGGCGTGTCGGAGCGCTCGCTGCACGCCATCCGCGAAGGCATGTGGGCGGTGGTCAACGAACAGGGCGGCTCCGCCCCGCTCGCCAAGCTCGATCTGCCGAACGTGCAGATGGCCGGCAAGACCGGCTCGGCGCAGGTCCGCAACGTGACCCGCGAGCAACGTGAGCACGGCTACAAATCCGAGAACCAGGCCTGGGAACTGCGCCCCAACGCGCTGTTCGTCGCCTTCGCGCCCTATGACGCGCCGCGCTACGCGCTGGCCCTCGTCGTTGAACACGGCAACGCCGGTGCCGCCGCCGCCGCGCCCATCGCGCGCGACATCATGACCGACGTGCTGACCCGCGATCCCGCCGGAAGGCGGGAAGCGCCCACCCAGCGCGTGGCCGAGGCCAACGCACCATGAGCGTGCCGTCATGAGCGTTCTCGAACGCCGCCTGATCCGCGAGACCTCCTTCGGCCTCACCAACAAGCTCTGGCAGATCAGCTGGATCTACGTGCTGCTGCTCTGCGTGCTGGCTTCCGTCGGTTACGTCGCCCTCTATTCCGCCGCCGGCGGCTCGCCCGAGCCCTATGCCTCGCGCCACATCCTGCGCTTCGGCTTCGGCCTGACGCTGATGCTCTCCATCGCCATGGTCGATATCCGGTTCATCGCCCGCATGTCCTGGCTCGCCTATGCCGGCTCGGTGGTGCTGCTCATCCTGGTGCTCAAGATGGGCCATGTGGGGAAGGGAGCCCAGCGCTGGCTCGACCTCGGTGGCATGCCCTGGCAGCCCAGCGAACTTATGAAGATCGCCCTGATCCTCGCCCTCGCCGCCTGGTTCCATCGGGCCTCGTGGGAGCGCATGGGCAACCCGCTGTTCCTGATCCCACCGGCGATCGCCGTGCTGATCCCGGTCGGGCTGATCCTGAAGGAGCCCAATCTCGGCACCGCCGTCATCACCGGTGCCATCGGCGCCACCATCTTTCTCGGCGCCGGCGTGCGCTGGTGGAAGGTGGGAATCGGCCTCGGCGCCATCGGCCTCGGCGTGCCGGTGGCCTACCACCATCTGCACGACTATCAGAAGGCGCGCATCACCACCTTCCTCAATCCGGAAAGCGATCCGCTCGGCGCCGGGTACAACATCATCCAGTCCAAGATCGCACTCGGCTCCGGCGGCATGTGGGGCAAAGGCTTCCTGCAAGGCACGCAAGGCCACCTCAACTTCCTGCCGGAAAAACAGACCGACTTCATCTTCACCATGCTCGGCGAGGAATTCGGCCTCGTCGGCAGCCTCGCTTTGCTCGGCCTGCTCTGCCTCATCACCATCGGCGGCATGCTGATCGCCCTGCGCTGCCGCCACCAGTTCGGCCGGCTGGTGGCGCTCGGCGTGAGCATGAACTTCTTCCTCTACGTGCTGGTCAACGTCGCCATGGTCACCGGAACCATCCCGGTCGGCGGCGTGCCGCTGCCCCTGGTCAGCCACGGTGGCACCGCCATGATCACCGTCATGATCGGATTCGGACTCCTCATGAGCGTCCACGTCCACCGCGACACCGAATTCAGCGACGGCCGCGATGAGGTGTGAAGCAAGCAAGGCGGGGGGCGTTGCCCCCTCGACCCCCACCAGGGGCCGAGCCCCTGGACCTTTCCTTTAAAGGAAGGTTGGTGAATGAAGAGAGGGGCCAGCCGAGACCTGCATGAAGGCCTCGTTTGGCCCCTCTCTTCATTCACCAACATGCTCAAACGAATGGGTTCAGGGACTCTGTCCCTGGCGGGGTCCAGGGGCAGCGCCCCTGGCCTTGCTTGCTTCACTCCTTCACCGTGGCCTTGCTGATCGCGGCGACGGCGCGGTCGAGGGACTGGAGGATCAGGGTGCCGGATTTTTGAACGGCGGGGTCTGGGTTGTTCTGCAGGCGTTCGGCCAGCATCATTGCTGGTGACAGCAGGCCGCGCAGATCGTGGCCGAGTTTTCGCAGGCCTTGCTCGTCCATGACCATCCTGTCTGGTATGCGTATACTGCGAAAATGCCTTAGCTGACCGGGTCTGGCAATCGGTCGCCTCGCGCAGAGATTGACGGCTTGGGGTCCGGCCCCGTATAAGCCGCGGCCTGCAACGGGCCCTGCACCACAGGGACCGTTGTTGCACGTGCAGTGTTGGACTGTGGTGCCATCAATCGTTTTTCTGGAGTGCCGTCGTGAAGCGCACGTATCAGCCGTCCAAACTCGTCCGCAAGCACCGCCACGGGTTCCGCGCGCGCATGGCCACCGTTGGCGGCCGCAAGGTTCTGTCCAACCGCCGCGCCAAGGGCCGCGCCAAGCTCTCCGCCTGACCGATGGAACCGTGACGTGGTGACACCGAAGGCTCCGCTGCGGCTCAAGCGCCGGGCGGAGTTTCTGCGGGCCGCGTCCAAGGGCCGCAAGGCCGCCGTGCATGGCCTGGTGCTCCAGGCGCTGCACCGCAATGATGACGGGCCGGCCCGGATCGGCTTCACCGTCACCAAGAAGGTCGGCAACGCTGTCATCCGCAACCGCACCCGCCGCCGCCTGAAGGAGGCGGCACGGCTTTTGCTCCGTGAGCGCACGCTGCCGCCGGTCGATCTGGTGCTGATCGGGCGTGACGCGACGCGATCGCGTCCCTTCACCGACCTGATGGAAGATTTGTCACGTGCGCTGTCCAAGGCCGGCGTGACATGAGCGCCGCGGCTGCGGCGCTGGCCGGCGCGGTGCGGGTGTATCAGCTGACCCTCCGCGGGGTGATCGGCGCCCATTGCCGCTACGAGCCGAGTTGCAGCCACTACGCCATCGAGGCCTTGCACACGCATGGTGCGTTGCGTGGTTCGGGGCTTGCGGTGCGCCGGATATTGCGCTGCAACCCGTGGACTCCCGGGGGGTTCGATCCTGTCCCCCCTCCTGTATCTCAAAGCCGGATGGCACCCTGATGGATCAGAAACGCCTGCTGATCGCGATTGCCCTGTCGGTGGCGATCCTGCTTGGCTTCCAGTATCTCCTGCCGAAGCCGCCGGCGAAGCTGGCCGCAGTGGAGACGAGTGCGCCCGCCCAGACCGCGACCTCCACCCCCACCCCCGCCGCGGCGCCCGCCGCCGCCAACGCCCTCACCGACCAGGGGGCGGCCGAGAAGGACGCCCCGCGCATCGCCTTCGTCGGCCCCAAGGTGCAGGGCAGCGTCAATCTGCTCGGCGCCCGCCTCGATGACGTGGTGCTGCGCGACTATCACGAGACGATCGACCCGAACTCGCCGCAGGTGCGTGTGCTCGAGCCGCGCTCGGACAGCCAGCCCTACTACGTGCAGTTCGGCTGGACCGCGCCGGCCGGCGTGGATGTGAAGCTGCCCGGCAACGACACGCTTTGGACCGCCCAGGGCCAGCTCAGCGGCACCAGCAGGCTGACGCTGACCTGGAACAACGGGGCCGGGCTGGATTTCGCCATCGAACTGGCGCTGGACAACAACTACGTCTTCACCGCCGTCCAGCGCGTCACCAACGCCAGCGGTGCCGCGGTGTCGCTCTACCCGTTCCAGCGCATCCGGCGTGACTACACGCCCGTGACCAGCGGCTTCTATTTGCTGCACGAAGGCCTCATCGGCGTGCTCGACGGCAAGCTGAAGGAGATGAAATACACCGAGGCCAAGAGCGAGGGTGAAAAGCGCCAGGGCCTTGCGTTCGACAACACCGGCGCCGGCGGCTGGGCCGGCTTCACCGACAAATACTGGCTCACCGCTCTCATCCCCGACCAGAACGCCCCCTCCGTCGCCTCCTATCGCCACATCGCCGACAACGGCGACCGCTATCAGGTCGATTTCGTCACCAAGGACCCACAGGCGGCCGCCCCCGGTGCCAGCGTCAGCGAGACCACCCATGTCTTCGCCGGCGCCAAGGAGGTGCATCTGCTGGCCAGCTACGAGAAGTCGCTGGGTGCGCCGAATTTCGACTATGCGGTGGACTGGGGCTGGTTCTTCTTCATCACCAAGCCGTTCTTCTACGCCATCGACTGGCTGAACGGCCTGCTCGGCAATTTCGGCCTGGCCATCATGGTGTTCACCCTGGGCCTGAAGGCGGTGTTTTTCCCGCTCGCCAACAAGTCCTACCGCTCGATGAGCAAGATGAAGCTGCTGGCGCCGAAAATGGCCGCGCTGAAGGAACAGTTCAAGGACGAGCCGCAGAAGCTGCAATCCGCCATGATGCAGCTCTACAAGTCCGAGAAGGTGAACCCGGCCAGCGGCTGCCTGCCGATGGTGATTCAGATCCCGGTGTTCTTCTCGCTTTACAAGGTGATCTTCGTCACCATCGAGATGCGCCAGGCCCCGTTCTTCGGCTGGATCCACGACCTGTCCGTCGTCGATCCCACCAACGTGTTCAACCTGTTCGGGCTGCTGCCGTTCGATCCGTCGATCTACTCGCACTACCTGCACATGGGCGCCTGGCCGCTGATCATGGGCTGCACCATGTTCTTCCAGCAGAAGCTGAACCCGCCGCCGCCGGACCCGGTGCAGGCCAAGCTGTTCCAGTTCATGCCGGTCATCTTCACCTTCATGCTGGCCAGCTTCCCGGCAGGGCTGGTGATCTACTGGAGCTGGAACAACTCGCTGACCATCCTGCAGCAATGGCTGATCATGCGGCAGACCCGGCTTGCCAACCCCAAGGCGGCGCGCGTGATCACGCAGACCGGCAAAGCTGTCAAATCGGCGTCGAAATCCTGACCGATCAGATCCCCAAAGGTCTGTTCGAGACCACGCCTGAACAAGACGCGGCAGAGCGCCTGGCCCAGCTGGAGGCCGGGCGCCTGCTGTTCGCCGCCGAGTGCAATTTCTACTTCGCGGCCCAGCGGCTCGACCAGCTGCCGCCGCCGACGCTGCCGGAGGTGGCCTTCGCCGGCCGCTCCAACGTGGGCAAGTCCTCGCTGGTCAATGCGCTGACCGGCCGCAATGCGCTCGCCCGCACCTCCACCACTCCCGGCCGCACCAAGCAGCTGAACTTCTTCAATCTCGGCGACCGTCTCGCGCTGGTGGACATGCCGGGCTACGGCTACGCCCAGGCGGCGAAGGAGGTGAAGGAGGACTGGCAGGGCTTGATGTTCGAATATCTGCGCGGCCGTCCCAGCCTGCAGCGTGTGGTGCTGCTGCTCGATGCCCGCATCGAGGTGAAGGACAGCGATCGCGCCGTGATGGACCTGCTCGACCGTGCCGCCGTCATCTACCAGATGGTGCTCACCAAGGCCGACAGCGTGAAGTCGACCGCGCTCAAGGCCAAGCAGGCGGAAATCGGCGCTCTGGCGCGCAAGCACGCCGCCGCGCTGACCGAGATCCACACCACCAGCAGCGAGTCAGGCCTCGGCATCCCGGAACTGCGCGCCGACCTGGCCAGGCTGACGCAACCGGTTTCTTGACCGAAGCCCGCCGGCACCGCAAAACATGCCGGCATAGGGACGCCAGAGACGGGTGACATGACAGATAGTGTTGACGACTTCGACAAGCCGTCCCAGGAATCGGCCGCCGAGCGGGCCAAGATCCTCGCCCAGGCACTGCCCTATCTGCGCCGCTACGCCGGGGCCACCATCGTGGTGAAATATGGCGGCCACGCGATGGGCGAGGATCATCTCGCCCATATGTTCGGCCGCGACATCGCCCTGCTCAAGCAGGTCGGCGTAAATCCCGTGGTGGTGCATGGCGGTGGCCCGCAGATCAACGCCATGCTCAAGCGCCTGGCGATCAGCTCAACCTTCATCGACGGTCTGCGTGTCACCGACCAGGCGATGGTCGAGGTTGTCGAGATGGTTCTCGCCGGCACCGTCAACAAGATGGTGGCCGGCCTCATCAACCGCGCCGGCGCGCTGGCCGTGGGCATCTGCGGCAAGGATGGCGGCCTGATCCAGGCCCGCAAGCTCAGCCGCAGCGTGCGCGACCCCGGCAGCCGCATCGAGCGCGAGCTCGATCTCGGCTTTGTCGGTGAACCCGAGCATGTCGATGTCCGCGTCATCCATGCGCTCACCGGCGCGGGTCTGATCCCGGTGATCGCCCCGGTCGGTGTGGGGACTGACGGTCAGACCTACAACATCAATGCCGATACCGTGGCCGGGGCCATCGCCGGCGCGCTCAGCGCCAGCCGGCTGCTGATGCTGACGGACGTGCCCGGCGTGCTCGACAACAACAAGGTGCTGATCCCGGAGATGACGATTGCCGACGTGGAAGCCGGCATCGCCAGCGGCATGATCACCGGCGGCATGATCCCCAAGGTGGAAAACTGTGTCGATGCGGTGAAGCGCGGCGTCAAAGGCGCTGTGATCCTCGACGGTCGGCAGCCGCACGCGCTGCTGCTGGAGCTGTTCGTCGAAGGCGGCCACGGCACGCTGATCACGCCGTAGGTCAGGCGCGCCGGCCGGATCGATCGCAGGCCGGCGCCATCCCCTGCCGTGGCCCCTGACCAGCACGCTTTCAGGCTGCTGGCCAGGGGCGGCGGGGCTTCGGGTGCTGATCTCAGAAAGGCATCGCCGGCGTCACGGCGTGGTGATCTGCCGTTCCATCGGCGCCAGCTTCGCCACCAGCTTGTTCTGATAATAGAACGGGATATCCAGCTTCGTCATGGCGATCTGGAAGTCCTCCGCCAGGGCATTGAACTGGGCGTCGCGCAGGTTCATGCCGTTATGGGCGGATTTCATGTCCAGTCCCTTGTATTCGCAGGGACCGTTGAGCAGCACGCAGAACTGGTCGGCCAGCATGGCCTTGAGGTGCGGTATGTTGGCGGTCTTGAAGTAGTCATTGATCCGCGGATCAGCGAGCACCTGGTCGATGCCGGTGCTGGCCACGCGGGCGATGCCTTCCTTGCCGCCGAAGGCGTTGTAGGCGGAGAGGTCGGTGTTGTCGGCCGCCAGGGCCGGGGCGGTGGCCAGCGCGAGGACGGCGGTGGCGCGCAGCAGTGTCTTGAGCATGTTGGGGTCCTTTCCGGAGCGATCTTGAGCGGTCAGAAGCCGACCTGGAGCGAGGCGTACAGGCCCTGCTGGTTCTTGAAGGTCGCGATGGTGCCGAGGCTGGCATAGGCCAGGGTGATCGAGGCGTTGTGGCTGAGGAAATACGCGGCGTAGATCGTCTTCCAGTCATCGGCCTTGGTGAAGCCGAGGTTGCTCGGCATGGTGCGGTATTCGCCGCCGAAGGCGAGCTGGCGGGTGACGAGATAGGCCACCGAGCCCTCGAACTCCGGCTGGTAGCCGTTGTGCCGGGGGCCGCCGAAGCCGAGAATGCCGAGCTGGTTGGCCTTGGTCAGGCGCAGCGTGGCGTTGAGCAGCAGGCTCTGGTCGAGGAACAGCTTGGACGCGGCGATGTAGTAATCCTCGCCGTCATGCGCGCGGGCGCCGACCGCCTTGAGAATGTCGGGGTGGTTGGTGGTCTTGTACTGCATGCCGACGGACACCTGCGGCAGCAGCGTGTCCTGGTCATAGACGATGTCGCCGAACAGGCGGACCTTGGCGCCGATCACGTCCTGCTCGAAGGTGAAGCCCTGCGGCAGGCCGAGCTTGGGCCCGGTGCTGCCGGTGTCGAAGAAGGTGTGGGCGTAGGACAGCTCGACACGGTTGTAGAGGCCGACCGAGGCGCCGGTGCTGTGCACCTGGAACTGCGGCAGGCTGGTGTAGGTGTAGTGGACGTTGCCGCCGATCGCGTCCTTGGTGCCGTAGCCGGAGATCACCGCCCAGGTGGAGATGCCGCCGCCGCCCGCACCTTCGAGGTTGGTGACGCCGCCGGTGGCCAGCAGCTTGCCGCTTTCGAACAGGTTCACGGTCTGGGCCGCGGCGGGCCGGCTGGCGCAGGCAAGGCCGAGCAGGAAGGCGGCTGCCAGCGTTACGGAAATTCTCATTCGGCACTCCCCTGTGGTCCTGCGTCGGGGTGGCGCAGGTACAGGGGATTACGAACGGGCAGGGAGGTCTGGATGCAGCTTCATGGACGGTGGATGAAAAATTTTCACGCTGTCCCGGTCACGCCGTTCAGGTTCGTTGCGCGGCGCGTTCGACCATATCCTGCGGGATCCAGGCGCGCACCACGCGCCAGGTGCCGTTCTGCAGCTCCAGGCGCAGGCGGAGATGGCCTTCGTCCGGATCATCTGACGCTGTGGCGATGACGACGTTGAAGCTGGCCGGGCCCTCGAACGAGGCGGTGGTGAGGCATTGCAGCATGCTGCCGAGCCCATCGACATGCGGCCCGTTGTGATCCTGGGGGCGATCCTGCGACTGGCGGATGACGGCGATCAGGTTCTGCGGGGTCACGTCGTGCTCGATCATGGAATTGGCGATGCCGGCCATGAACGAGGCGCCGAACTGCGGCAGGGTGTTGCTGGCCAGCTGGGTCTGCACCGGCCCAATGATGCCGTCCGCGATGTCCTGCTTGAGGCCTTCGCGGACGGAGGCCCAGTCGATCCGTCGTTCAAGCCGGGCGGTGTCGCCGGTCTCCAGCGCCAATTTGAGCTGATACATCGCGACGTAAGGGGACGCCGCATAGCCGATCAGAACCATGAACAGGGCGATCACTGCGGTCAGACGCATGCGCATGCCACCTTCTCCCCAGAAGACCCTCATCACCGTCCTTACCGTCAGGCTGGGTTTCACGTATCCCGGCGCTTCACCGATGGCACGATAGCATATCTGCTGCCGAGGTCATGTAACGACATGTGAACCCGGCGTCGCATTTGTCACATTTGCGTCAGGTTTTCTCCCGCTTGGCCAATGGCACCGCGAATTGCGGTTCGGTGTCCCAGGGAAACAGGATCCACGTATTCTGCGACACTTCGGTTATATAAGTGTCAACCAGCGCCCGGCCTGCCGGTTTGGCGTAGACGGTGGCGAAATGCGCCTTGGGCAGGATGGCGCGCACCGCCCGCGCGGTGGTGCCGGTATCGACGAGATCGTCGATGATGAGGAACCCGGTGCCGTCGCCGGCCGCGGTCGGCGGCTTGGTGATGCGCGGCTGGCCCATCTCCTCCTCGTCATAGGTGACGACGCAGACACTCTCGATCAGCCGCACCTCCAGCTCGCGGGCGATGATGGCGGCCGGGATCAGCCCGCCGCGGGTGATGGCGACGATGCCCTGGAACGGGCCGCGTTCGATCAGCCTCCAGGCCAGCGCCCGGGCGTCGCGGTGGAGCTGGTCCCAGGTGACGGTGAAATAATGCTGGGCCATCAGAACATCCGTCCTCCGTTGGGAACCGCGTGGCCGGGCTGCAGCAGCACCACAGCACCCTCCGCGTCAGGCACGCCGAGGGTGAGCACCTCGCTGATGAACGGCCCGATCTGGCGCGGCGGGAAGTTCACCACGGCCAGCACCTGCCGGCCGACCAGCTGGTCGAGCGTGTAGTGCACCGTGATCTGCGCGGAGCTGCGTTTCATCCCGATCTCGGGTCCGAAATCGATGGTCAGCCGATACGCCGGCTTGCGCGCCTTGGGAAAGGGTTCGGCGTGGGTGATGGTGCCCACCCGGATGTCCAGAGCCTCGAAGGCCTCGATGGTCGCCACGTCATTGTCCGCATTGTTGGCGTGCATGATCCCAGGCTGCCGGTCGATTGCCAATGGGGAAGGGCTATGCCAGAGGTCTGATGAATTTGGGATGAAACAGATGCGCGATTTTGCCTTCCCCGGCCGCAGCCCGGCCTTCGCCACCAACGGCATGGCGGCGACCTCGGTGCCGGCCGCGACGCTTGCGGCACTCGACGTGCTGCGCGCCGGCGGCAACGCGCTCGACGCGGCGATCGCGGCCGTCGCCGTGCTGTGTGTCGTCGAGCCGCAATCCACCGGCATCGGCGGGGACTGTTTCTGCCTCTATGCCCGCCCGGGCAAGAAGGTGGTGGCGCTGAACGGCTCCGGCCGGGCGCCTTCGGGGGCCACGGTCGACTGGTTCGAGAGCCAGGGCATCGGCGCCATCACCGCGCAGTCGCCACATGCGGTGACGGTGCCCGGCGCCGTCTCCGCCTGGGAGACGCTGCTGGCGGCGCACGGCACCAAGGGACTCGAAGAGCTGCTGCGGCCCGCCATCGGCTACGCCGAGCGCGGCCATGTCGTCACCCCGCGCGTGGCCAGCGACTGGGAGGCCTCGGTGGACAAGCTCGCCGCCGGCGGGGCGAAGCATTTCCTGCCGCATCCCAAGGTCGGTGACGTGTTCAAGCAGGAGGCGCTGGCCGAGACGCTGAAGGCGATCGCCCGCCACGGCAGCAAGGCGTTCTATGAAGGCCCGGTCGCCGCCGACATGGTGGCCACCCTGCGCGCCCGCGGCGGCGTGCACACCGAGGCCGATTTCGCCGCCGGCCGCACGGCGGCGATGTTCGTCGATCCGATCCACACCGGGTTTCGCGGCCACGAGGTCTGGCAATGCCCGCCCAACGGCTCGGGCATGATCGTGCTGATGCTGCTCGGCCTGCTGCGCGGTTGGGACCCCGCCCCCGACGGCCCGCTCGGCGTCACCCGCCTGCACCGCCATATCGAGGCGGCGCGCTTCGCCTATCGCGACCGCGACGCGTTCCTGGCCGACCCGTCGCAGGTTGCGGTCCCGGTCGATAAACTGACGTCGGATGCCTATCTCGACGGCCTGCGTGCGCTGATCCGTGACGATGTCGCCATGCCCGTCCTGCCGCTGCCCGGCGAGACCGAGCTGCCTGCCACGAAGCACAAGGACACGGTGTATCTCTGCGTCGTCGATAAAGATGGAAATGCCTGCAGCTTCATCAACTCGCTGTTCGAGAGCTTCGGCTCCGGCCTCTACGCCGCCAATTCCGGCGTGTTCCTGCAGAATCGCGGCTTCTCGTTCAACCTCGACCGCTTCCACCCCAACTGTATCGCGCCGAACAAGCGGCCGATGCACACCATCATCCCCGGCATGGTCACCAAGGGCGACAGGATCGTCATGCCCTACGGCGTCATGGGCGGGCATTTCCAGCCCATGGGTCAGACGCTGTTCCTGTCCAACCATTTCGACTACGGGCTCGACATCCAGGAATCGATCGACCTCGCCCGCATCTTCCCCCGCCTTGGCCGGGTGCAGGCCGAGCGCTCGATCCCGCTCGATGTCATCGACCGGCTGAGCCGCATGGGCCACGGCGTCGACATCGTCGACAAGCCGCATGGCGGCGGCCAGGCGATCTATATCGACCAGGACCGCGGCGTGCTGGTCGGCGGCTCCGATCCGCGCAAGGATGGTCTGGCACTCGGCTACTGAGGAGAACGCGATGAAGCTCTACAACAGCGTGGGACCCAACCCGCGCATGGTGCGCATGTTCATGGCCGAGCGCGGGGCCGCGGCCGAGCTGGTCCGCGTCGATCTGCGCCGCGCCGAGAACCGGGGCGAGGCGTTCCTGCAGAAGAACCCCACCGGCACCCTGCCGGCGCTGGAGCTCGATTGCGGCACCGTGCTCAGCGAGATCACCGCCATCTGCGAATACATCGACGAGGTGACGCCCGGCCCCTCGCTGATCGGCGCCACCGCGCGCGAACGCGCCGAGACCCGCATGTGGACACGCCGCATCGACCTCAACATCATCGAGCCGATGACCCAGGGCTATCGCTATTCCGACGGCCTGCCGATCTTCGAGAACCGTATGCGCTGCATCCCCGAAGCGGCGCCCGCGCTGAAGCTGATCGCCGCCGAGAAGCTCGCCTGGCTCGACGGGCTGATGGAAGGCCATGACTTCGTGTGCGGCGATCGTTTCTCGATGGCGGACATCATGCTCTACGTCTTCCTCGATTTCGGCACCAAGATCGGCCAGCCCTACAATCCCGAGCTCTCCCGCATTCCCGCCTGGTTCACCGCCATGGCCGCCCGCCCCTCGGCCGCCGCATGATCCAGCCCTGCGATCTCGCCGCCACCGCGGCCCGCGCGCTGATCGGCACCAGGCGCCTGTCCCCGGTCGAGCTGATGCAAAGCTGCATCGACCGCATCATGGCGGTTGACCCCGCGGTGAACGCCATGGTGGCGCGTGACTTCGACGGCGCGCTGGCCGCGGCCCGCACCGCCGAGGCGGCGGTGATGCGCGGCGACCGGCTGGCGCCGATGCACGGCCTGCCCGTCGGCATCAAGGACCTCGACGAAGCCGCCGGTCTCCCCACCACCTGGGGCAGCCTGCTGTTCTGCGACCATGTCTCCACCCACGACGACGGCATGGTCGCCCGCGTGCGCCAGGGCGGCGCCATCGTGCTGGGCAAGACCAACACGCCGGAATGGGGGGCAGGGGCCAACACCCGCAATTCCGTCTACGGCGCCACCGGCAACCCGTTCAACCCGGCGCTGTCCGCGGCCGGCTCGTCGGGCGGCTCGGCCGTCGCGCTGGCCACCGGCATGGTGCCGCTGGCCAGCGGCTCGGACATGGGTGGCTCGCTGCGCAACCCCGCCGCGTTCTGCGGCATCGTCGGCTTCCGCCCGAGCATGGGCATGGTCGCCAGCGAGAAGCGCGGCCTCGGCTGGTCGCATCTCGGCACCGCCGGCCCGATGGCGCGCACCGTGCCCGATCTGTGCCTGCTCTACGCCAGCCAGGTCGGCTTCGATGCGCGTGACCCTCTGAGCCGCGCTCCTTCGGCCGAGCTGCTGCGCGGCGTGCCGGTTCCCACCGACCTCGCCAGCATCCGCGCCGCCTTCTCGCCCGATCTCGGCTTCGCGCCAACTGAGCGGCTGATCCGCGACACCTTCGCGGCAAAGACCGCGTTGTTCCGCCACCTGTTTGCCGAGGTGCGCGATGCGGCGCCGGACTGCACCGGGGCGGACGAGGCGTTCGAGGTGCTGCGCGGCGTGGGCTTCCTGGCCAGCCATCTCAACCGCTACCGCACCACGCCCGAGCTGCTCGGCCCCAATGTGCGCGCCAACATTGAGGAGGCGCTGGGCTATTCCGCCTACGACGTCGCCCGCGCGCTGACGGCGCAGACCGCGATGTACTGGCGCTGGCAGGATTTCTTCGGCGATGTGGACGTGGTGATCACGCCCAGCATCACCCTCTCGCCGCGCCCCTGGCGGGAGCTGGCACCGACCGAGATCGACGGTCAACCGACACGCACCTATTTCCACTGGCTGGCGCTGGCCTATGGCGTGACGCTGGTCGGCCACCCCGCGGTGAGTCTTCCCGTCGGTCTGGACGCGAACGGCCTGCCGTTCGGCCTGCAGATCATCGGCCGCCAGGGTGGCGATGCGGCGGTGCTCGGCGTGGCCGCGGCGCTGGAGCGCGAACTGGCCGGTGACATGCGCACCGCGCGACCGGTGCCGGACCTGGCGGCGCTGATGGCGGCGGCACCGATCGAAGAGATGGAAGGCTTCCTCGGCTTCGGTTGAACCAAGGCGGATTGCATCCGCCCTACAAACCCGTAGGGCGGATGCAATCCGCCACCCACGCCATCACCGCCCGACAAACGCGTTGAACGTGATCAAGGTATAGGTGTCCGCCACGCCCTCCAGCGTCTGCACCTTTTCGGTCACGAACAGGCCGGTGTCCTGATCCGGCTGCAGGTAGAACTTCGCCAGCAGATCGTACTGGCCGGAGGTCGAGTACAGCTCCGACAGCTCCTCGATCTCATCGGCCGCGTGCTGCGCCACGTCGTAGGCGCGGCCCATGTTGCATTTGATCTGGACGAAAATCGCGCGCATCGCAGCCTCCTTGCCAACCGCCGCAGCATGCCACGCGACACCGAACGCGCCCAGCCTGTGGCCGCGGTTTTGCATTGCCCCACCCATGACAACGCCCCAGACCCTGCTCACCGTGCGTGGCCTGCAATGCCATTTCCCCCTGAAATCCCGCCTGTTCGGCGGATCGCCCGGCGTCGTCCGCGCTGTCGACGGCCTCGATTTCGAGCTGATCGCCGGTGAAACCCTGGGCATTGTCGGTGAAAGCGGCTGCGGCAAGTCCACCACGTCCCGCCTCATCATGGCGCTGCAGAAACCGACCGGCGGCGACGTGCTGTTCGACGGCCGCGCCGTGGGATCAGACACCGCGGCCGCCGGCATCGCGCTGAAGGATTACTTCCGCCAGGTGCAGATGGTGTTCCAGGACAGCTCGGCCTCGCTGAACCCGCGCCTGACCATCGCCGAAAGCATCGCCTTCGCCCCGAAGGTGCACGGCATGGGCCAGCGCGCGGCCAATGCGGCGGCCCATGAGATGCTTGACGCCGTGGGACTCGAACCCGCCCGCTTCGCCCAGCGCTACCCGCACGAGCTGTCCGGCGGCCAGCGCCAGCGCGTCAACATCGCCCGCGCCCTTGCCCTGCGTCCCCGGCTCGTCATCCTCGACGAACCGGTCTCGGCACTCGACAAATCGGTGGAGGCGCAGGTGCTGAACCTGCTGGCCGACCTCAAGGAGCGCTTCGGCCTCACCTATCTCTTCATCAGCCACGATCTCAACGTCGTGCAGCATGTCTCGGACCGCGTCCTGGTGATGTATCTCGGCCAGATCGTCGAACTCGGCCCGGTGGATGCCATCTTCGACGCGCCGGCGCATCCTTACACCAAGGCGCTGCTGGCCAGCCGCCCCACGCTGCTGCCAGGCCAGCGCCGCGCCGATCCGCCGCTGCTGGGCGACCCGCCGAACCCGATCAACCCGCCCTCCGGCTGCCGCTTCCGCACCCGCTGCGACCACGCCGAACGCCCCTGTTCCGACACGCCGCCGCCCCGCGCCCCGGCGGGCCCCGGGCACGACGCCGCCTGCCTGATGCACCTCCCCGGCAGCGGCCACAGCGCAGCCCAGGGCAGGGCGGCATGAGCCTCGTCGAAGTCCGCGACCTCACCGTCACCTTCGTCGGCCGCGACCGCACCGTGCATGCCGTGGGCGGGGTGGATTTCGACCTGGCCGAGCGCGAGGTGCTGTGCATCCTCGGCGAATCAGGCTCCGGCAAGTCCGTCACGCTGCGCGCGCTGATGGCGCTCAACCCCGCCCACACCACCCGCGTCACCGGCTCCATCAAGGTCGACGGCCACGACATCGTCACCGCCGACGCCCGCAAGCTGGAAGACATCCGCGGCGGCGTCGTCTCCATGATCTTCCAGGAGCCGATGACGGCGCTTGACCCGGTCTTCACCATCGGCCAGCAGATCGGTGAGACCATCATTCGCCACGA
This sequence comes from Rhodospirillales bacterium, assembly GCA_037445025.1. Classification (GTDB taxonomy): domain Bacteria; phylum Pseudomonadota; class Alphaproteobacteria; order Acetobacterales; family Acetobacteraceae; genus CAIQQQ01. The sequence goes on along the minus strand of JBBILI010000007.1, from coordinate 45,803 downwards.
AGGCGTCTCCCGCGCCACCGCCCGCGCCCGTGCGCTGGATCTTTTGGAACTCGTGCAGATCCCCTCGGCCAAGCGCCGGTTGGACGCCTACCCCCACGAGCTCTCCGGCGGCCTGCGCCAGCGCACCATGATCGCCATCGCGCTCTCCTGCCGCCCCAGGCTGCTGCTGGCCGACGAGCCCACCACGGCACTCGACGCCACCGTGCAGATCCAGGTGCTGCTGCTGCTGCGCCGCCTGCAGCAGGAGCTCGGCATGGGCGTCATCTTCGTCACCCATGATCTCGGCGTGGCCGGCGAGATCGCCGATCGGGTGGCGGTGATGTATGCCGGCCGCTTCGTCGAGCAGGGCCCGGTGGCGGAGCTGATGACCGCCCCCCTGCACCCCTATGCGCAGGGCCTGCTCGGCGCCACCGTCCATGCCGGCAAACGCGGCGCCCGGCTCACCACCATTCCCGGCAGCCCGCCGGCGCTCGACACGCCGACCACCGGCTGCGCCTTCGCCCCGCGCTGTGCCATGGCCATTCCGCAATGCACCGGCGCTGTGCCCGACCTGCGGCGTTTCGGTGACAGGGCGGCCAGATGTATCCGGGTGGCGGCGTGACGCCGGTCGATTCGCGGGTCTAATCTCCGCCCGACCAAGTTCCGGGGAACATCGCCATGGCCGCACCGCGCAAAGTCTCGCCCAAGGAGCGGCCGGGCGGTCGCGTGCTCGCCGATGCGCTGGTGGCCCAGGGGATCGACCATGTCTTCGCCGTCCCCGGCGAAAGCTATCTCGATGTGCTCGACGGTCTCTACGCCGTCAGCAAGCACCTCCACCTCGTCACCTGCCGCTTTGAGGCCGGCGCCGTCAACATGGCCGAAGCCTATGGCAAGCTGAACGGCAGGCCCGCCGCCGCCTTCGTCACCCGCGGCCCCGGCGCCTGCCACGCCGCCATCGGCGTGCATGTCGCCTTCCAGGACAGCACGCCGCTGCTGCTGTTCGTGGGGCAGATCCCGTTCAGCGAAACCGACCGCGAGAGCTTCCAGGAGGTCGACTACCGCCGGATGTTCCAGCCGCTGGCCAAATGGGTGACGCAGATCGACGACGCCGCGCGCATTCCCGAGCTGGTCGCCCACGCCGTGGACGTCGCGACCAGCGGCCGCCCCGGCCCGGTGGTGATCGCGCTGTCCGAGGAGATGCAGAAGCATCTGGTCACGGTGCCTGATATCGGCCGCGCCGATGTCAGCCGCCCGCACCCCGATCCGGCGGCGCTGGTGAAGTTCGCCGCCCTGCTGAAGGCGGCCAAGAAGCCGCTGGCCATCCTCGGCGGCTCAGGCTGGAGCGATGCGGCACGGACGGACATCGCGCGCTTCCTCGTCGCGCACGACATTCCCACCACCGTCAGCTTCCGCCGCCAGGGCCTCTATGACGGCACACGCGCCAATTTCGTGGGCGATCTCGGCGTGGGCTCCGATCCCGCGCTGGTCGCCCGCGTGCGCGAGGCGGATCTGATCCTGGCGCTCGGCACGCGGCTGGGCGAGGCGGTCAGCCAGGGCTACACGCTGTTCGATCTCGCCGGCGCCGTGCCGATCATCCATGTCCATCCCGAGCAAAGCGAGATCGGCCGCGTCTTCCGCCCGGCTTTGGGCATCACCACCGATCTCGAGCCGTTCGCCGCCCATGTGGCGAAGCTGAAGCCCGGCACCATCGCCTGGAAGGGCTGGACGGCCGAGCTGCGCGCCCAGCGCATGAAGTCCCTGGCGGTGCCGAGCTACGAGGGCACGCTCAACCTCGCCCAGGTGATGCACGATCTCGCCGGCGAGCTGGAGCCGGATGCGATCCTGACCTGCGACGCCGGCAACTTCGCCACCTGGCCGCCGCGCTTCATCAATTTCCAGGACGGCCAGCGCTTCATCGGCCCCACCAACGGCGCGATGGGCTACGGCGTGCCGGCGGCGATCGGCGCCAAGATCGCCCATCCCGACCGGCAGGTGGTGTGCTTCGTGGGCGATGGCGGATTTCTCATGACCGGCCAGGAGATCGCCACCGCCTTTCACCACGGCGTGGCGCCGATCGTGCTGGTGTTCAACAACCAGATGTACGGCACCATCCGCATGTATCAGGAGCGCACCTTCCCCGGCCGCGTCTCCGGCACCTCGCTCACCAACCCCGATTTTGCGAAGTTCATTGAGAGCTTCGGCGGCCATGGCGAGGTGGTGACGGACACCGCCGGCTTCGTGCCGGCGTTTCGCCGGGCGGTGGCCAGCGGCAAGCCGGCGGTGATCGAGATCCGAATGAACCCGGAGCAGATCACCTCGCGCGCCACCATCGCCGATCTGCGGGCGGCGTCCGGCAAGCCGGTCGCCAAGCCGGTGGCCAAGCGGGCGCGCGCCAAGCCGGCGGCGCGGCCGGTGAAACGATGAGCGGCCACACCGTTCCGCTGCCCGGCCGCATCGCCGCGGCCCATCCCATTCTGCCGGCGCAGAACCTGGACATCACGGAGGCGTTCTACCGCCAGCTCGGCTTCACCGCGCAGGGGCGCTGGGGCGGCTACATGATCCTGCGGCGGGAGAATGTGGAGCTGCATTTCTGGGAATGCTGGGACCGCAAGATCGCCGAGCAGAGCAGCTGCTATCTGCGCACGCCGGATGTGGACGCGCTGCACGCGGCCTTCGGCACCCCCGTGGGCGGCAAGGTGACCCCGCCGGAGGACCGCCCTTGGGGCATGCGCGAGTTCTTCGTGATGGACCCGAACGGAAACCTGCTGCGGGTCGGCCAGCTGATTAGGTGACAAGGTAAGAAAGAACTTCTTTCTTTGAAAAGAAAGAAGCAAAGAAACTTTTAGACGTTGGAGTATATGGCCGCTTCGAAGGCTGCGAACGCTGCCAGTGCGGCTGGATCGGCGAACGGCAGGAGTGCTGTTACAAATACACCGCACAGGTCACGCGCCGGGTCGATCCAGTAATAGCAGTTCGACAGGCCGGCCCAGGCCAGACTGCCGGCGGCGCGCCCCTCGGCGGTGGCCTCGGTGTTCTGCAGAAAGCCCAGCGTCCATTTCAGCTTCTGCTCCGGATACAGCCGCACATCGTTGGAGGCTGTCGGCACCGCGCTGATCATCGGCTGCACGTCGAGATCGCCGATCTGGTTGCGCACCAGCTGGGCTTGCATCGCCGGGCCCAGCAGCTCGCTGCCCAGCACCGCGCGCAGGAATGTCAGATAATCCGCCGCCGAGCTGCACAGCCCACCGCCGCCATACAGGAACGGCAGCCGCTCCGCCCGCTGCCACGGCACCGGCGACAGCGTGCCGTCCGCCGCCTTCTGCTGCAGCACCACCCGGCGCGCCTGCTGCGGCGCATCGATGAGAAACATCGTGTCATGCATGCCCAGCGGCGCCAGCAGCGTCTCGCGCAGATGCACGTCCAGCGACTGCCCGGTCACCACCTCGATGGCGCGTCCCACCAGGTCGATGTTGATGCCGTAGTTCCACCGCGTGCCGGGATCGAACAGCAGCGGCACCTGGCGCAGCCCCTCTGGCGAGGTGGGAATCCGCGGCAGCCCCAGCCTGGTCTGCAGATGCCACAGCGCCGGGTTCCAGGTGTCATAGCCATAGCCAGCGGTGTGCGTCAGCAGATGCCGCAGCGTGATCGGCGCCTCCGCCGGCCGCAGCACCGGCGCGCCATCGGTGCCGAACCGCTCCAGCACCAGCGGCGCGGTCAGCTCCGGCAGCATGTCGCAGATCGGCTCGTCGAGCGACAGCCTGCCCTGTTCCACCAGCCGCACCGCCGCCACCGAAACCACCGCCTTGGTCATCGAGGCGATCCAGCCCACGCTGTCCGTCGTCATCGCCGCGCCGGAAGCCGGGTCGCGCAGGCCGAACGCCGCCGCGTGGATCACGCCCTTCGACGTCGCCGCCATCGCCGCCACGCAGGCGAGCGCACCGCTCTCGACCGCGTCCCGCAGCGGGGTCGAAGGATCGCTCATCGGCCGACTGCGTAGCCCTGCATGCCGCGCGGATTGGCGCCGGCAAACATCTGCCCGTCCGGCTCGATGCGCGCGGCGGACAGGCGGCCCTCGCTCCACGGCTCGCCCATCTCGGCCTTGTGGCCGCGCGCGATCAGCGCGTCGCGCACGGACGGCGCAAACCGCCCCTCCAGCACCACCTTGCCCGGGCGGGCGATGCGCGGCCAGAAGCTGCTCGGCCAGTGCTCCGTGTGAAAACTCGGCGCGTCGATCGCCTGCTGGATGCCGAGATTGTGATGAATCATGCGCAGCAGCATGATCGGCTGCCACTGGTCCTGCTGCTCGCCGCCGGGCGTTCCGAACGACATCCACGGCGTGCCGCCGCGCAGCACCATCGAGGGCGACAGCGTGGTGCGCGGCCGCTTGCGCGGGGCGACCGAGTTGGGATGGCCGGCCTTGGTCCAGAACATCTGCCCGCGGGTGGACAGCGGAAAGCCCAGTTCCGGCACCACCGGCGAGGACTGCAGCCAGCCACCCGAGGGCGTGGCGCTGACCATGTTGCCCCAGCGGTCGATCACATCGATATGACAGGTGTCGCCGCCGGTGGCGCCCAGCCGTGCCACGGTCGGCTCTCCGGCGCCGGCGCTGTTGCTGAGCATGGCCACGCGCAGATACGCCTCGTGGTCCACATCCGGCGAGAAGCCCGGCACGGTGCCGGGGCGCAGCTCCAGCGAGGCCATCTCGCCGACCAGCTTGCGCCGCGTGTCGTTGTAGTCGTCCGACAGCAGGGTCGCGAGCGGCACTTCGGCAAAATCCGGATCGCCGTAGTACGCCTCGCGATCGGCGAAGGCGAGCTTCATGCATTCCACCACGGTATGCACGAATTCCGGCCCTTCCGGGTCCATCGCCGCGATATCGAAGCCTTTCAGCAGGGCCAATTGCTGCAGGAACGCCGGCCCCTGGCTCCAGGTGCCGCATTTCAGCAAGGTGTGGCCGTGATAATCGACCGACAGCGGATCCTCCACCGGAGCCGACCAGCGCGCCATGTCATCTTCCGTCAGCAGCCCGCGATGCCTGCGGCCGGACACGTCGAGCATCTCCTGCGCGGCGTAGAACTTCCCCACCGCCTCGGCGGCGAACCCCCGGTAGAACGCGTTGCGCGCCGCATCGATCCGCGCCTCGCGGGTGGCGCCCACGGCCTCGCGAAGCAGACGCTCCCAGAAATCGGCCAGCGCCGGCCGCGCGAACAGCCCGCCCACCTGCGGCGGTCTTCCGTTGAGCAGCCATGTGGCCGCCGAGGTCGGCCACTCCGTCTCGAACAGCGGCCGCATTGTCTCGATGGCGGCGGGAATCCGCGGCACCAGGTGAATGCCGCGGCGCGCATAGCCGATGGCGAAGCCCAGCACGTCCTCCAGCTCCCAGGTGCCCCAGTCCCGCAGCATCGTCGCCCAGGCGTCGAACGCGCCGGGCACCACGGCCGGCAGCAGCCCGGTGCCGGGGATGAGATCGAGACCCAGCTCGGCGAATTTCGCAGGGGTCGCCGTGTCCGGCGCCACGCCCTGGCCGCAGATCACGTGCTGCTTCCCGGTCCTGGCGTCGTGCAGGATGATCGGCGCATCGCCGCCCGGCCCGTTCAGGTGCGGCTCCGCCACGTTGAGCACGAAGGCCGCCGCCACCGCCGCATCGAAGGCGTTGCCGCCGCGCTCCAGCACGGCCATACCGACGCTGCTGGCAATCCAATGCGTGGTGGCGACGACGCCGAAGGTGGCGGCGATCTCGGGCCGTGTGGTGAACATCTGGGGAAGCTCCGATTGGCGGGACCGCCACGGTAGCGCGTCACGGCCCGGTGTCAAAAAACGGGGGAACTATGCTGATTCTGATCGTGGGTCCCTCAGGTGCCGGCAAGGACACGCTGCTGCTGGCCGCCCGTGCCCGGCTTGACGGCGATCCGCGGGTGCGCTTCGCCCGCCGCGAGATCACCCGGCCGGAAACCCCGGGCGGCGAGCCGCATCTGCCGATCGATCGCGCCACCTTCGCGGCGCGGCGCGATGCCGGCCGCTATGCGCTGTGGTGGGAGGCGCACGGCCTCGCCTACGGCATTCCCGCCGATATCGCGCAGGATCTGGCGCGGGGGGTGACGGTGGTGGCCAGTGTCTCGCGTGCCGTGATCGCCGAAGCCGCGGCACGCTTCGCCGTGCGCGTGGTGGAGATCACCGCCCCGCGAGACGTGCTGGCCGCACGCCTGGCCGCGCGTGGACGCGAGGGCGCCGCGGACATCGAACGCCGGCTGCAGCGCAGCGTCGATATGCCGGCCACGGTCGAACTGGTCACGGTGATGAACGACTCGACCGTGGCCGAAGGCTGCGCGCGCCTGCTGGCGGCCCTCGGCATCGGCTGACCGGACGGCGGGGGCTGGAAGTGCCCGCCGGCGGTGGCCATATCCCTCATCGCCCATTGGCAAGGTGCCACCGCATGTCCGACTCTGTTCTGCAACCCGGCCACACCGCCGTGATCACCGGTGCCGCCAGCGGAATCGGCCTCGCCGCCGCCCGGCGGCTCGTCGCCATGGGTCTCAACGTCGTCATGGCCGACAACCAGGCCGACCGGCTGCGCGCCGCCGCCGCGTCGCTCGGCTCGAACGCGATTCGCGCCGAAGTGGTCGATGTTTCCCAGCCCGAGGCGCTGGAACACCTGCAGTCCGTCGCCACCCAAAGCTTCGGCGACATCCATCTGCTGATGAACAACGCCGCCACCGGCGCCAATCCCGGCAAGCCCTGGGAGAACCCGGCCGGCTGGCACGCGCTGCTGTCCACCAATCTCGACGGCGTGATCCATGGCGTCCAGGCCTTCGTGCCGGGCATGCTGGCGCAGCAGGGACCGGCCGCGGTGGTCAACACCGGCTCCAAGCAGGGGATCACCCTGCCGCCCGGTAACAGCGCCTACAACGTCGCCAAGGCCGGGGTGAAGGCGTTCACCGAGCTGCTGGCCCATGAGCTGCGCCAGGCCGTGCCGGGCCGGGTCACGGCGCATCTGCTGGTGCCCGGCTTCACCTTCACCGGCATGTCCGGCCGCGCGGAGATGCCGCCCGGCGCCTGGTCGGCCGACCAGGTGGTCGATGTCATGATCGCAGGCGTCACCCGCGGCGATTTCTATCTGTGGTGCCTCGACAACGAGACCACCCGCACCCTGGACGAGCGCCGCATCGCCTGGGCCGCCGGCGACGTGATCGAAAACCGTCCCGCCCTGTCGCGCTGGCATCCGGATTACGCCGAGGCGTTCGCGAAATTTCTGAAGGCATGACCCCAGGCTGCAACCTATCTTCGCGCGAACATCCGGCGTCGCCCCGACGCCCAGAAGCACATCATGCTTTACCGTCAACTCGGCTCAAGCGACCTCAAGGTCTCCGAAATCGCCCTCGGCACCTGGCTCACCACCTCCGGCGGCGTCGAGCGCACCCGGGCCATCGCCTGCGTCCGCCGGGCGCTCGACCTCGGCATCACCTTCATCGACACCGCCAACGTCTATGGCCGCGGCGCCAGCGAGACGGTGCTCGCCGAAGCCCTCGCCGGCGTGCCGCGCGACAGCTACATCCTCGCCACCAAGCTTTACTTCCCGATGTCCGACACCGATCGCGGCCTGTCGCGCGCGCAGATCCTCAAGCAGATCGACGCCTCGCTGGCACGGCTGAAGCTCGATCATGTCGACCTCTACCAGTGCCACCGCTACGACAGCGAGACACCGCTGGCCGAAACCATGGCAGCCCTCAGCGAGGTCGTCCGCGCCGGCAAGGCCCGCTATCTCGGCTTCAGCGAATGGCCGGCCGACAAGATCGCCGAAGCCACCGCCATGCTCGGCGTCGAGCACTTCGTCTCCAGCCAGCCGCAATACTCCATGTTGTGGCGCAAGCCGGAGGCGCAGGTGATTCCGTTCTGCCGCGCCCACGGCATCTCCCAGATCGTTTGGAGCCCGCTCGGCCAGGGCGTGCTGACCGGCAAATACAAGCCCGGCGCCGCCGTGCCGGCCGAATCCCGTGCGGCCAACACCACCATGAACACGGCCTTTGCGGCAGAACTGGCTGGAGCCTTCGGTGCTGGCCGCGGTCGAGCAGCTGCGTCCGCTGGCGGCTCAGGCCGGTCTGAGCCTGGCGCAGTTCGCTCTGGCCTGGGTGCTGCGGGACGCCAATGTCGCCAGCGCCATCGTCGGCGCGTCACGGCCCGAGCAGCTCGACGAGAACGTCAAGGCGTCGGGTGCGGTTGTTGATGCTGGGCTGTTTGCGTTGGCGGAGGATGTGCTGGCGGAGGCGCAGGCTGTGGAGGAGTAAGGAAGCGGTTCTTTTTTGAAAAAAAGAACCAAAAAACTTGCTATCGTTGGGCCATCACCTTTCCGGAAAGAGGCAGGCCCCACGATTGAAAATCTTTTTGCTTCTTTTTTTTTCAGAAAAAGAAGTCTTTCTTTTTCCCTTCACCCCCGCAACGGCAACCGCTCCGCCAATGTGAACGGCCTGCCATTCCCCGGCTGCACATAAAGGCACAGATCCATCACCCGGCGCGGCGCGCGCAGCACGTCGGTGAAGAACGCCTCCGCCGCCGGGCGATACACCGCAAGCTCCGGCAGCGTCAGGCGCCGCGTCAGCGTCATATGAAAGAACCAGGTCTCGAACACGTAAGGATATCCCCAGCGCACCAGCATCGCATCCTGCTGCGGCGTGAGCGGCGAACGCCTGCGCCGGGCGAGCTCGGCCGCATCAGGCGGCTGGCGCAGATGGTCGAGCCCGCGCACGCAGGCATCGCACAGCGCCTGCAGGGCGGCACTCGGCGCCGCGTCGCGCAACGCCAAAAACCCCTGCAGATCCGCCACTTCCAGCCGCGGCAGATCGAACGGGGCGATGGTCGCAGCGATGTCGTCGGCCGCCGTCACCACCGCATCCCAGCCGAGGCCCGGCACCAGGCGCATCGGCGGCTTCAGCGTGGCATGAAACCCGTAGAGCCGCGCCTCCGCGGTGATGGCGGCGATGTCCGGCAGATCAGGCTGGGGCAGCGGCGCGTTGGTGTCGGTGTCGCGGCCGAGCCACGCGCAGCCGAGCTGCCAGAGCGGGTCGTCCTGCAGCGGGGCGTAGTAGAGCGCGACCCGCATCACGCGATCCGGCTGCCGGACCGCCACACCTGGCGCACCACCGGCAGATCCTCGAACAGCGCGACATGCAGGATGTCGGCACGCAGCCCCGGTTCGAGCATGCCGCGATCGGGCAGGCGGGCCATGGCGGCGGGGGCGGCGGTGATCATGGCGACGGAATCGGGCAGGGTGATGCCGCAGCGGGCCGGGGCCAGGAACGCCGCCTCGATCAGCGCGGCCGGCACGTAGTCGGAGGCGAACGCGTCCACCACGCCTTCGCGCACCATCTCGGCCGCCGAGACATTGCCGGAATGCGAGCCGCCGCGCACGATGTTCGGGGCGCCTGCGATCACCGTCATGCCGGCGGCGTGGGCGGCGCGCGCCGCGTCCATGCGCACCGGGAATTCCGAGATCATGATGCCGTCGGCCACGTTCTCGGCGATGTTCTCCACCGTCTGGTCGTCATGGCTGGCCAGTGACACGTCGAGATGCTTCACCCGCGCCAGCAGCTTCTCCCGGTTCGGACGGCGATATTTCGCACGTTGCTCGGTCAGCTTCTCGATGCGGGCGTCTATTTGATCTTCGGTCATGCCGGCCTTGCGGCGAATTTGACGGTAGAAATCCATGTTGGCGTACTGGCCCACGCCGGGCGAGTGGTCCATGAAGCTGATCATGCGCACGCGCGGATGATCGGCCACCGGGTCGACCAGGTCGATCACGTCGATCGCAGGCATCTCGCAGCGCAGATGCAGGAAATGCTCGGACTTCATCAGCCCGGTATCGGCCAGCGCGTCGATGTCGCGCATGCCGTCCTGAAAGGTCTTGAGGCGCTCGACATCGAAGCCGAGATCGCCCAGGCACAGCGCGTCGAGCACGGTGGTGACACCGGCGGCCGCGGTCTGCGCGTCATGGCTGAGGAAGGCCGAGCGCGACGGCCAGCGCGCGTTGGAGCGCGGCTGCACCTGGCGTTCCAGATTGTCGGTGTGCACATCGACGATGCCGGGCAGCAGGTAGTCGCCGCCCAGGTCGATTGCGGACGGCGCGTGCGAGCGCTGGTCGGAGATTTCGGCGATCAGCCCGTCGCGGATCACCAAGGTGCCCGGCTGCTCCCGGTCGGTCAGGATCAGCCTGGCGTTGGTCAAGATCGTCTCGGTCATGCGGCATCCTGCAATGGCAGCACCTCGAACCGCCGATCGGCCACCGCATCGCGCACATGGGTGTCATGGAAGATGCCGACGACGGCTTTGCCCGCCGCCTTGGCTTCCAGGATCATGGCGATGACGATGTCGCGATTAGCGTTGTCCAGGCTGGCGGTGGGTTCATCGAGCAGCAGGATCGGATGGTCGCCGATAAAGCCGCGCGCGAGGTTGATACGCTGTTGCTCGCCGCCGGAGAAGGTGGCGGGCGGCAGTGCGTGCAGCCGGGCAGGGATGTGCAGACGGGTGAGCAGCGCCGCTGCCCGCTCCCGCGCCTGCTCCGGCGACAGGCCGCGGGCCGCCTGCGCCACGATCTCCAGTGCGGACACGCGCGGCACCACGCGCAGAAATTGGCTGACATAGCCCAGCGTCGTCTCGCGCACCCGCACCACGTCGCGCGGCGAGGCGGTGACGATGTCGATCATCGCCCCGTTGTGCCGCACCAGAATGGCGCCGCCGTTGGCGCGGTAGTTGCCGTAGAGGCTGCGCAGCAACGTGGTCTTGCCGGCGCCCGAAGGCCCGACCAGCGCCACGCATTCCCCGGCGGCCACCGAGAAATCGGCACCGTCCAGCACGGGAATGCGCACGCCGCCCTGCAGATGCAGCAGGAACTGCTTCTTAAGTCCTTTGGTCTCCAGCATCGTGTTTCCGCCTGCGGAAACGCGCTCTTCCAACATCGCGCTCATGCCTGCAGCACCGAACTGACCAGAAGCTGCGTGTACGGGTGCTGCGGATCGTCGAGCACCTGGTCGGTCAGCCCCGTCTCCACCACCACGCCGCGCTGCATCACCATCACCCGATGCGCCAGCAGCCGCGCCACCGCCAGATCATGCGTCACCAGCACGGCGGCAATCCCCAGCCGCGCCACCAGCCCGCGGATGAGATCGAGCAGCCGCGCCTGCACACTCACATCGAGCCCCCCCGTCGGCTCATCCATGAACACCAGCCGCGGATGCGTCACCAAGGTGCGGGCAATCTGCAGCCGCTGCAGCATGCCGCCGGAGAAGGTGCGCGGCAGGTCGTCCACCCGCGCCGCGTCGATCTCCACCTGCTCCAGCCAGGCGATGGCTTCCGCGCGGATGCGCCCGTAATGCCGGCCGCCCTGCGCCATCAGCCGCTCGCCGACATTGCCGCCCGCCGTCACCCCCATGCGCAGATTGTCGCGCGGGTTCTGATGCACGAACCCCCAGTCCGAGCGGTGCAGCGCCCGCAGCGCCGGCGCCGCCATGGCGTGCACATCGGCCAGATGCCCCTGCGGATCGCGATACCACACCACGCCGGACTGCGGCGCCATCCGCCCGGACAGCACGTTGAGCAACGTGGTCTTGCCCGAGCCCGATTCACCGACAATGGCCAAAACCTCGCCCGGCCACAGATCGGCATCGACATCGACCAGCGCCGGAATGGCGCCGAACCGCAGGTTCAAGCCCCGCGCGGAGAGCAGCGTGTCATCGGTCATGCCGCAACTCCCTCAGCACCCACATGCCCCGCCGCGCGCCGCGTCTCGCAATGATCGGTGTCGGAACACACGAACAGCCGCCCGCCGCGATCGTCGGTCACCACCTCATCGAGGTAGGAATCGCTCGCCCCGCACAGCCCGCACGCATGCGGCGCCCGCGTGGTGCGGAACGGATGATCGTCGAAATCCAGGCTCACCACCCGCGTATACGGCGGAATGGCATAGATCCGCTGCTCGCGCCCGGCGCCGAACAGCTGCAACGCCGGCATCATGTCCATCTTCGGATTGTCGAACGCCGGGATCGGGCTGGGCGACATCAGATACCGTCCGGCCACCATCACCGGATAATCATAGCTGATCGAGACATGCCCGAACCGGGTGATGTCCTCATACAGCTTCACATGCATCAGCCCGTATTCCGCGAGCCCATGCATCCGCTTCGTCTCGGCGCGCGAGCTCTCCAGCTTGGACAGCGGCTCCGGCTGCGGCACCTGATAGACCAGAATCTGATCCTCGCGCAGCGCAAGCTCGGGAATCCGGTGCCGCGTCTGAATGATCGTCGCCTCCGCCGTGTGCGTCGTCGTCGCCACCCCCGCCGTGCGGGCGAAGAACCGGCGGATCGAAACCGCGTTGGTGGTGTCGTCAGCCCCCTGGTCGATCACCTTCAGCGTGTCATCCGGCCCCAGCACCGCCGCCGTCACCTGAATGCCGCCGGTGCCCCAGCCATAGGGCAGCGGCATCTCGCGCGAGCCGAACGGAATCTGGTGCCCGGGTATCGCCACCGCCTTCAGCAGCGCGCGGCGGATCATCCGCTTGGTCTGCTCGTCCAGATAGGCGAAGTTGTAGCCGCTCATGGCGTGCCCTCCATCTCCCGCAGCGCATCCGCGCGCATGCGGCGGATCGTCTCCAGCTCGCTCTGGAAATCCACGTAATGCGGCAGCTTGAGGTGCTCGACGAAGCCGGTCGCCTCGATGTTGTCGCAGTGGTACAGCACGAACTCGACATTCTGCGCCGGCGCCGAAACGGTCTCGCCCAGCTCCTCGGCCCGCATGGCGCGATCGACCAGCGCCATCGCCATCGCCTTGCGCTCGCCATGGCCGAAGCACAGCCCATAGCCGCGCGTGAACTGCGGCGGCTGTGTCTTCGAGCCCTGGAACTGGTTCACCATCTGGCATTCGGTGACGGTGATGTCGCCGATATCGATCTCGAACCCCAGCTCCGGCGGGGTGATGCACACGCTGGCCTCGCCCACGCGGATCTCGCCGACAAACGGATGCGTGCCGCCCCAGCCGCGCTGGGTGGAATACCCCATCGCCAGCAGAAACCCCTCATCGCCCCGCGCCAGCGCCTGCAGCCTGATATCCCGCCCGGCGGGAAACGACAGTGGCGTGCGGGTGATGTCGCCGGGCTCGCCGCCCCCCGACGCATCCGCCTCGATCAGCCCCTCATGGCCGAGAATGCTGTGCACATGCGGCATCTCGCCACCCTCGGCCGGCATCTCCGCCGGGGCCTGCGGGGTGAACCCCACCTCCAGCGCGAAATCCAGCAGCCGGTGGGTGTAGTCATAGGTGGGCCCCAGCAGCTGCCCGCCCGGCATGTCCTTGAACACGGCTGAAATCCGCCGCCGCACCGCCATGCCCACCGTGTCTAGCGGCGCCGAAGCGGCAAAGCGGGGCAGGGTGGTGCGATACGCCCGCACCAGAAACGCCGCCTCGATCAGATCGCCCTGCGCCTGCTTCACCGCCAGCGACGCCAGATCAGGATCGTACAGCGACCCCTCCGCCATCACCCGGTCCACCGCGCGGCCCAGCTGCTCGCGGATCTGGTCGGTGCCGATCTCCGCGACAGCCGGATCGCCCCGCCGGTCCTCGGCCAGCCAGGCATGGGCGTTGTCGATCGCCCGTTCCCCGCCCTTGACCGCTACATACGCCATGTCAGGCCTCCGTGATGCGCAGGCTGCGCGGCAGCGCCGTGAGCGTGGTTCCCGCGCAGAGAATGATGTCCACCCCGCGCGGATACAGCGCGTGATTGGCCGCCCACTGCGCCGCGAAATCCGCGGGCAGACCGGTCACCTGCAGCAACCCGGGCTTCGCCAGGCCCGGACCCGCAACCGCGAAGCCGTGCCCTTCGCCCAGCGCCGCCACCTGCAGGATCAGCGTCGCGCTGTCCTCCGGCGCGTCATCGCTGCCGGTGTCGAGGCTGGCGAGCCTTGGCATGTCCAGCGCCAGCACGAAACGCGCCCTTGCGTCAGCGAACGGCGCGCCGCAGTGAAACGCGATCCAGTCCTGCGCCGCCTCGGTGCCGGGGCCGGCGTGCAGCGGCGTTTCGGCATCCACCAGCGTCAGCAGCACGGCGGCTGTCGCGGGGTCGAGCGGGGCCGGCGGGGTCAGGTCAACGCCTGCTTCCTGCAGCGTGCCGGGGCGCGACATCGCATCGAGCACGGCGCGAAAACAGGCCTGCGCCCCCAGAACCGGGTCGGCGAAGCCGGGAACATCGAGGCTCATGTGCTTCTCATCGTGGCGAGCGTGAAGAACTGCACGCGGGTGGCGGCGGCCTTGCGGGCATCCTGTGCCACGCGCGTCGCCTGCAGGGCTACGAGCGGGTCGATCACCGCGCTGGCATAGGCATCGTGCAGCGCCGGGTCCTGCAGCACCGCGTCGAGCCGTGCCGCGAGCTCGGCCTGCGCCTGGTCCCGCCCGCGGACATAGGCATGCCCGATCCGCCCCGCCGCATCGCGCACGCTGCAGCGTGTGACCGAGGTCTCCCCGAGGTTGAACGCGGCCCCGCCGCCGCCGGCGCGCCCGCGCACCATCACCAGCCCCGTCTCGGGTCCGCGCAGACGGACGAAATCCGGCAGCTTCGGCGCGTCATGCAGATGGTCGGAGAGATGTGCGGCACTGGCCCTGGCCAGAATCGCCATCCAGCGTTGCCGCGGAGTCTGCGGGGCAGCCTGGGTCATGAGGGACACTCGCTGTGTAGACATCTAGACAAGTATCCCCACCCGAAGGTAAGGTCAAGCCGGTGTCGCATGGTGAGGCGGATCGATGGATGAATTTGCGATGAACGCCCAGAACGCGCCGCCTCGCGAGCCCGGCGTGGCGCTGTGGCGGATGATCACGCGCGCCATCGAGGGCGAAATCGCCGAGGGCACCCTGGCCCCCGGTGCCCGCCTGCCCACCGAGGCACAGCTTGCCACGCGGTTCGACGTCAACCGCCACACCGTCCGCCGCGCGCTGGAGGAGCTGCAGCGCAGCGGCCTGGTGCGCGTCGAGCAGGGCCGCGGCAGCTTCGTCGCCGAGGATTCGCTCGACTATGAGATCGCGCCGCGCACCCGCTTCTCCGAATGGATCCGTCGTCACAACAAGGAGCCTTCGGGCACTGCGCTGGCGCTGCGCGAGATCCCGGCCGATTCCACGGTCGCCGCCGCGCTGGGCGTGCGCATCGGCGCCAAGGTCGTGCAGCTCGACCGGCTCGGCATGGCCGATGGCCGGCCGGTGACGCTGGGGTCGCATTATTTCGCCGCCGCCCGCTTTCCCGGCCTGCTGGCGCGGCTCGGCCAGGGCGGCACCATCAGCGAGGCGCTGGCCGATTGCGGTCTGGCCGATTACCGCCGCCAGTCCACCCGCGTCACCGCCCGCCTGCCGCTGCCGCAGGAGGCAAGCCTGCTGCGCACGCCGCGCAACCGCCCGCTGCTGGTCACCGAAAGCATCAATGTCGACAGCGACGGCCGGGTGACGGAGTACGGCGTGGCCCGCTACCCCACCCCGCGCGTCCAGCTCGTCTTCGAACCATAGGATCCCACCATGCGCGATGTTCTGATCACCGGCGGCCGGGTGCTGCGCGGCGACGTGCTTGCCACCGGCGACCTCGCCCTGGCCGATGGCGTGGTCGCCGACACACGCCCGTCCAGCCAATTCGACGCCACCGGCCTGCTGGTCCTGCCCGGCCTGGTGGACATCCATGGCGACGCCTTCGAGCGCCAGATCCAGCCCCGCCCGGCGGTCGACTTCCCGATGGCGCTCGCCCTGGCCGACAGCGAGCGCCAGCTGCTGGCCAACGGCATCACCACGGCGTTCCACGGCGTCACCCTGTCCTGGGAGCCCGGCCTGCGCAGCCCCACCGCCTGGCGCCAGGTCGTCGACACGCTGGCAGCCGGCCGCTGGACCTGTGACATGCGGGTGCATCTGCGCTGGGAGGCATTCAACCTCGATGCGCTGGACATGGCGATCGCCGACATCGAGGCCGGCCGCGTGCATCTGCTGGCGTTCAACGACCACACCCAGGCGATCATCGACAAGCTCGACACCGCCAGCGGTGTGGCGAAATACGCCGGCCGCGCCGGCATGGACGTGGCCGAATTCCGCGCCCTCGCCTTGCGCATCGCCGCACGGGCCCCGGAGGTGCCGGCCGCCGTGGCCCGTATCGCAGCCGTCGCCCGCGCCGCCGGCCTGCCGATGGCCAGCCACGACGACGACACGATCCAGGCCCGTCTTCACTATGCAGCCCTCGGCGCCGGCATCTGCGAGTTCCCGATGAACGAGACCGTCGCCACCTTCGCCCGCGACCGTGGTGACGCCGCGGTGATGGGCTGCCCCAATGTCGTGCGCGGCGGCTCGCATCTCGGCTGGGCCTCGGCCGCCGAATTGGCCGAACGCGGCCTGTGCAGCGTGCTGGCGTCGGATTATTTCTACCCCGCCATGCTGCAGGCGCCCTTCGTCATGGCCGATCGCGGCGTGCTGAGCCTGGCCCAGGCCTGGGCGCTGGTCTCGGCCAATCCGGCGCAGGCGGCCCGGCTTGCCGATCGCGGGCGGCTGGAGACCGGTCTGCGAGGGGATGTGGTGATCGTCGATCCGGTCTTGCGCCTGCCGGTGGCCACGTTCTGCGCCGGCCGGCTGGCCTGGATCTCGGCCGAGGGCGCCGCGCGGCTGCAGCCTGGCTGAGCTGGCGGCAGATTGTTGCCCCGACGCGCGAATGGTAGGTGGAGCGCATGCTCGCCAAGCTTCTCGCCAAGGTCCTGGTGTTCAGTTCCATCAGCTTCGGGGCTGAAGGGCTCGCGCTCATTGCGGCGGTCTTCCTCGTGATCCTGCTGGCGCACCCGGCCGGTCGCGCCGCCCTGCGCCGCGACGGACCCCGCCTGCTGCGCCACGCCATCGCCATCGTGATCGGCTTTGCCGTGCTCGGCGCCGTGCTCGCGACCTTCGCCGCCTGATCCGCGCAACAAAAAACCCGCCGGCATCGTTCACGATGCCGGCGGGTCTTCCGCGATTGGCTCCCGAAGTAGGACTCGAACCTACGACCTAGCGATTAACAGTCGCGTGCTCTACCAACTGAGCTATTCGGGATCAGCGGGTCGCCCGTATAGCCGCATCGTCCTGAGGATGCAAACGCCTGATTTCAGTTTTGTGCATCTGGCCGAACACCGCGCCACTCCCCTGGCCCACGCGCAAAAATCTTGTATCATGGCACCGGGCGAGAGTGGCGGAACGGTAGACGCAGTCGACTCAAAATCGACCGACCTCGGTCATGGGGGTTCGAATCCCCCCTCTCGCACCAGCTAGTCTGCCCTCCGTCAGGCCTGCCATCCTGTCAGGCCGTCAACCAGACTGCCCGCGAGAAGGTGAGTCAGTGCATAATACGCCGTCAGTGCGGTTGAATTCGGTGCGGGCGTGAAACAGATGCCGATCCCCGTGCTGCACACTGGCCTGTTCACCCGTCTGCTCGTGCTGATCGGCATCGCCATCGCGCCGGCCGTGCTTGTGCTCGTATATCTGCAGTCCGAACTGCATGCCGACCAGCGCAGCCGCCTGTCCGAGGACGCGCTGCGACAGGCCGAGCTGGTCAACGGCGATCTCGGCAGCATTGTCGAGGGCGCACGCCAGCTCAGCGTCGCGGTGTCGCGCATCAGCAGCGTCCGCGCGCTCGACCCGTCCTGCCGCGACTCGCTGCGCGACCTCCGTTCGGCGCTGACCACCTACACCACGCTCGCCGTGCTCGATGAACCCGGCAGCGTCGTCTGTGCCTCGGGCATGACCACGCAGGGCCTCGTCGGCCCCGCCTTGCGCGCCCAGGTCCTGCAGGCGCTCCAGGGCGGCACCTTCCACACCGGGCTCTACGCGCCCCCGCGCGACGGCCATGGGCCGATGCTGCCGTTCATGCTGCCGTTCGAGAGCGCCCGGCCCGGTGCGCGCGGCCTGGTCCTGGCCGGGCTCGATCTCGACTGGCTCGCCCGCCACATGGCCGATTTCAAGCGCCCGCCGGGCAGTGCCGTCGCCATCAGCGATTCGGCCGGCACCATCCTCATGCGGCTGCCCGGCAACGCGGAGGCTCTTGGCACCAGGCTGCCGGACGCGATGCGGCGGCTGATCGATCGGCCGAGTCGTGGCAATGCGGTGATCCCGGACGCGAACGGGCAGGACCAGCTGATCGGCTTCGTGCCGGTGGCCGAGGAGCCCGCCGGCGTGTTTGCCGCCATCTCGCTGTCATTGCCCGCGCTCTACGGCGCGATCGATCGCACCGCCAATCTCGGCTACGCGCTGATGGCCGGCAGTGCCGTGCTGTCGATGGTGCTGGCCATGCTGGCCGGGCTGCGCTTCCTGCGCCGCCCTGTGGCCGCCTTGCTGGAGGCGGCGCAGCGCTGGTCGGAAGGCCAGCTCGACGCGCGCGTGGGCCCGGTGGCGCATGCGGGGTCGGAATTCGTGCGTCTGGCCGGCGCCTTCAACCGCATGGCCGCCGCCCTGGCGCGCCAGCGCGACGAGCTTACCGAACTCAACGCCACGCTGGAGGCGCGGGTGGCGCTGCGCACCGAGGATCTGCGCGCCAGCCGCGACAGCCTGCAGCTCGTCCTCGCCGAGCAGGCCCGCAGCGAGACCAGCCTGCGTCAGGCGCAGGGCCTGCAGATGGTGGGCCAGCTCGCCGGCGGCGTCGCGCATGACTTCAACAACATGCTGACCGGCATCCTCGGCGCGCTGGACATGATGGCCCGCCGGATCGCGCCAGACGACCTGCGCAGCCGCAGCTTGCTCGAGACCGCCCAGATGGCCGCCGA
Source organism: Rhodospirillales bacterium (assembly GCA_037445025.1). Lineage (GTDB taxonomy): Bacteria > Pseudomonadota > Alphaproteobacteria > Acetobacterales > Acetobacteraceae > CAIQQQ01. The sequence goes on along the minus strand of JBBILI010000007.1, from coordinate 27,051 downwards.
ACGCGGCGGCCGGCTCACCGCGCAGCTGCTGAGCTTCTCCCGCCGCCAGCGGCTGATCCCCGAGCCGATCGACCTCAACCGCCTCGCCGAGGGCATGCTCGAACTGATCGTCTCCACCACCGGCCGGCGCATGCAGGTGCGCACCGATCTCTCCGCCGGCCTGTGGCTGGCGCAGGCCGATCCGCACCAGGTCGAATCGGCGATCCTCAACCTCGCCATCAATGCGCGCGACGCCATGGACGGCGCGGGCCTGCTGGTGATCGCCACCGCCAATGTGTGGCGCCGGGCCGACGTGACCCTGGTGCAGCAGGATGACCGGTTCGTGCCGATCGCCGACTTCGCCCCAAGGGCCGGCCTGATCGCCTCGGACCCGGCCGGCGACGGCGAGTTCGTCATGATCGCCGTGGGCGACACCGGCGCCGGCATGCCGCACGAGGTGCTGAGCCGCGTGTTCGAGCCGTTCTTCACCACCAAGCCCGCCGGTCAGGGTTCCGGTCTTGGCCTGTCGCAGGTGCACGGTCTGGCCGCGCAGTCCGGCGGCGAGGTGCAGGTGCTGAGCGCGCCCGGCACCGGCACGGTGGTGCGGCTGCTGCTACCGCGCGCGGCGGTTGACGCGGTGCCCGCCCCAGGCCGGCTGCACCGCCCCGTCGCCACCGGCACCGCGCACGCGGTGCTGCTGGTCGATGACAACGACGACGTACGCCGTCTGATCGGCGACATGCTGGTGGAGCTTGGCCACCAACCGGTGCTGGCCTCCACCGGCGCCGAGGCGCTGACCCTGCTCGCCACCAGGCCGGACATCGACGTGCTGATCTCAGACTTCGCCATGCCCGGCCTGTCCGGCCACGAGGTGGTGGCCCGCGCCAAGGCCATGCGGCCCTACCTGCGCACCATCATCGTCACCGGCGTGGTCGATGCCGACACGCCGGGCCTCGCCTCGTCCGATGTGGTTTTGCGCAAGCCGTTCAGCCTCGACGGCCTGGCCGCGGCGGTCGACCAGGGGCGCGTCGCAGCCCTGACCTAGAGCAATATGGCTTTAGGTGGACCCGCCGTGCCATAAAATTGCTCGTTAAAACAGGGAGCTAGATCGGGGTAGCATCGCCTACCAGATGCCACCCCGATCCAGCCCGGTTTTCGCCCGACCCTGCCGTCTGGCCAGGGCGTGCCGGGGGTGTATGATTGCGCTAACAAGAACGGATTGGGGAAGCGGCAATGGGGCATTCGCGCGCGGCCGAACGGCTCGCGACACGAAACTATGCGCGCGTCTACTGGCCGTTCGTGCTGCCGGCGGGCCTGATCGTGGCGGCGGTCATCGTGCTGCCCTGGGCCTTCACGCTGATCATGTCGGTGCATGAATGGAAGGTCGGCAGCGACCCGAATTTCGTGGGTCTGAGCAACTACATCCGACTGTTCACCGACGAACGTTTCGACTGGGCGGTGGTGCGCACCCTTTATTTCACGGCCGCCGCGGTGCTGTTCCCCATGGTCATCGGCGTGGCCGCAGCCGTCGTCTTCGCCCGCAGCTTCCCCCTGCGCGGCCTCGCCCGCACCATCTTCATCCTGCCGATGATGGCCACCCCCGTGGCCGTCGGCCTGGTCTGGACCATGATGTTCCACCCCCAGCTCGGCGTGCTGAACTACCTGCTGACCGCCGCAGGCCTGCCGCCCTCCGCCTGGAGCTATGACGCCGTCTCGGTAATCCCCACCCTGGTGGTGGTCGAGACCTGGCAATGGACGCCGCTGGTGATGCTGATCGTGCTCGGCGGCCTCGCCAGCCTGCCGCAGGAGCCCTATGAGGCCGCGAAGCTCGACGGCGCCAGCAACTGGCAGATGTTCCGCCACATCTCCCTGCCGCTGGTCTGGCCGCATATCGTCGTCGCCCTGGTCATCCGCACCATCGACGCGCTGAAGGCGTTCGACACCATCTTCGTCATCAGCAACGGCGGACCCGGCACCGCCAGCGAGACCATCAACATCTTTCTCTACCAGACCGCCTTCGCCTATTACGACATGGGATACGCGAGTGCCGTGACAGTGGTGTTCTTCGCGCTGATCCTGCTGGTCAGCCTGCTGTTGTTTTCCGTGCGCCAGCGGGAGGCGCTGCAATGAGGCCCGGTACCGTCAACCGATGGATGGGCCGGCTGGGCCTCGCCTTCGCTGTGTTCGTGCTGATCTCGCCGGCCATCCTGTTCTTTCTCTGGACCTTGTCGCTGTCGCTGAAGAACGAGATCGACAACATGGCCTTCCCGCCGGTGTTCATCCCCGACGCGCCGACCCTGCGCAACTTCGTCCAGGTGTTCGCCAGGAACAACTTCATCCAGTACGGCCTCAACTCGGTGATCGTCTCGTTCACCGCAACCGGCTTCGCCCTGCTGCTCGGCGTGCCCGCCGGCTTCGGCATCGCCCGCTCCAAGGCCGCCAAGGCGGCGGCGCTGATCATGATCGCCCGCGTCACCCCCGGCCTGTCCTTCCTCATTCCGCTGTTCCTGATCTTCCAGTGGCTGGACATGACAGGCACGCTCACCCCGCTGATCATCACCCATCTGGTGATCACGGTGCCGATCGTGGTCTGGGTGATGATCGGCTTCTTCGAAGGCCTGCCGCCGGAACTCGAAGAGGCGGCCCTCGTCGACGGCGCCACCATCTGGCAGTCCTTCCGCCATGTCGCCCTGCCTTTGGCCCGGCCCGGGATCACCGTCTCCACCATCCTCGCCTTCATCTTCAGCTGGAACAACTTCGTCTTCGGCGTCGTGCTGGCCGGCCGCGAAACCCGCACCCTGCCGGTCGCCGTCTACAACGTGCTGACGTTCGAGCAGGTGAGCTGGGGCCCGCTGGCCGCCGCCGCCCTGCTGGTGATGGCGCCGGTGCTGCTCCTCACCCTGCTGGCCCAGCGCGAGATCGTCGCCGGGCTCACCGCAGGCGGGGTCAAGGGCGGATGAGTCCGCCCGCCACCGCTGCGTAGAATCCGCTCCTTCTGCGCACCGATCAGCACCTCTACCCTCCAGAAGCTGCGTCCAACGGCCCAGTCTGGAGAACCCAAGATGCCGCTCCCCGAAGCAGAAACCCCGTTCACCCCGTCCGCCTCCCATCTCGAACGCATCCGCCTGCGCGCCTATCATCTCTGGGAGAGCGAAGGCCGCCCGGCGGGACAGGCCGAGTCCTACTGGGAACGCGCCCGCGCGCTCGATGCCCTGGCCACTGACTGCCCCGTCCTGCTCCCCGATCCCGACACGACGCGGGCCCCGCGAACCGAAGCAGGCGTTCTCATCGAGGAAGCCGCCCTGCAGGAGAATCTCGGCGAGTTCCCCTCCCTGTTCACCGACCAGGGCGACAGCATGCCAACCCCGGAATCCCGCGAAATCGCAAAGGCGTATCGGGACGGCGCAAAATAGCCAACCCGCCGCCGGCGTGTTTTCCGCCCCTGAAGCCGCCGCTACCGAAAATGATAAACCGCCAGCCATCATCAGACATACCGGAGCGACCCACATGAACCTCGCCCATAATCCCAGCGACCACCACGTCTCGGCCGCGATCCATCACGAACAGGCCGCGCATTTCCACCGCGAGGCATCGCGGTACTACCAGATCGGCAAGGACTACGCCCACGCCGCCCACCAGGCCATGACCGCCCATGGCCACGCACTTCGCGCCCTGGAACACGGCCAGGCCGCGAGCACCCGATACGCCGCGCATCAGGGCAGCCCGCTTCCGGGCTATCTCGCCCGCTCAGATAAACCCGGCTCCACCGCTCTGGCGTCGCCGCTCGATCTCGGCGCCCCAGCCCATCACGCCGTCGCCGCAAAACATCACGAAGCTGCCGAACGCCACCACGCGCAGGCCGGCACCCATGGCGGCGCCGAGCACTACATCAGAGCGCTCCATGAAACGCGCTCTGCACTCGACTACGGCAAGCATGCCCTGTTCCACGGCGCCCAGGCGGCGGTGCACCACATGGAGCACTACGGCAGCCATCCATCGGCCGAACTGGTGTGACCGACGAACCGCCACTGCCGCCGGGGTTCCCGACGGCGTCGGCCTGCACACGGATTCTGCTGAAGTTTCTGCTGGCGGGGGAGGCGGAGGAAGAACAGGGCACTGGGCAGGTTGTGGAGGAACCGGTCCACGACACTCTGCAAAAGCAAGAGGTTCCTTTTTGAAAAAAAGAACCAAAAAACTTCTCAGACCTGGGCGCGCTCCGGCTTAATGTCGATCAGCGGTGTGCCGTCCAGACAGTCCAGGCCGCGTACCAGAAGTGTCGTGCCCTCGAACTGTTCGACCAGCACGATCGATGTGCCGATCGGGTTCGGCCGCAGCGGTGAACGCAGGGAAAACGTGCCACGCGGCGCCCCGTCATCCCGCCGGCGCTGCAGCACCACGTCACGCCGCGAGCGATGCAGCCAGTAGAAGATCTCCAGCCGGCTGCCAGCCCCGATCCCAAGCAACGCCTCGGCCCACAGCGCATCGACCTCGATGCGGCAGATCGGCCCATCCAGCCGGCCCCGCCGCGGACACTCCGACCGCGCCAGCCACGGCGTGCGGATCCGGCCGATGAAAATCAACGCGGCATCGGACGCACCCGGCCAGTCGATCGCCTTTTCTGCCGGTCGAAGCGGGTCTGGTTCGGTCAAGCGCACAATCTCCAGCCGGCACACCGTGGAGCGTGCCGATGCCCGCTCCCGTGACGTCGCTACCACAGCCCTCCCTTGGCAGGTAGTCCGCTGCGAGATCGAGGTGGTATCGCGCGCCGGGTTGGCCGGCGGCGGCGCGCCAAGCAAAAACTCATACCAGCAGTCACTCTTCATGACCGGTGGTATGATAGGCGATGCCACCTCGTTCTGGAACGCCGCCTCAACGCCAGACGCGGCGGCCCTCGTCGTATTGCCCGCGGCCGCCGATCGGTTCAATGATGCAGGCGGAGACCGCCAGCAACGTCACCACCAGCGCCAGCCATGTGCGCAGTTTCATGCGTGCCTCCATCCTTTCAGCAGTCAGCAACGTTGTGGTCAGTGCACGGCGATGTTGACGACCCGGTTGTCGGGATCAGGCACGTTGTCGCCGGTCTTGATCGGCAGCCGGGTCTCGCCGGTCCAGCGGGTCTCCACCCGCGCCGCATCCACCCGCCCGCCATAGACCAGCGCATCGCGGGTCGCATCGGCGCGCAGATGCGACAGATGCATGTTGTACTCGGCACTGCCGACCCTGTCGGTCTTGCCGACGATGGTCGCCACCGCGTTGGGGTTCTGCTGCAGGAACAGCGCCACCGCGTTGACGGTGGTATGCCCCGCGGGCCCAATGGCGTAGCTGTCGGTGTCGAACGGCACATGATACCAGATCGCGCCCACGCCCGGCGGCACCGGCGGCGGGTTGGAGACAGGCGTGCCGGTATCGGCCTGCATCCCCATCGGCTGGGCGCAGGCACTCAGCAGCGACAGCATGGCGGCGGCGGCGAGCCCGCGCAGCGCGGTCTTGCGGTGGGTCATCTCAACATCTCCCAAACAGAGCGGCAGCCAGGCCCGACCGCCACCGGCGGCCAGGCGTCACGCCATCACGGTGCGTTGATATGGCTGATCTTGGTGCCTTCGATGCTGATGCCGAGCATCAGACCCTTCTGGTCGAAGATGAAGGCATAGGCATCATCCTGCAGCGTCGAGGTCGACAGGTTCTTGGCGATCCCCTGGTTGACCACCACCACCGTCGGGCCCACGCCGATCTCCCAGCCATTGCTCTGATGCAGGTAGCTCAGCGCGTGCTGGTTCATCAGGAACACCACATAGCCGTAGCTTTGCGCGCCGGCCTGCAGCCCCCAGGACCCCGTGAACGAATTGTAGTAGCCGTCCACCTTGCTGCCCTGCTGCAGCTCACCCTCGCCGTAGGCAGCGCCGAACACAAACCCGGCCTTGACGATGTTCGGGAACACCAGGATCGCCACAGCCGATTTCGCCACCCGCGCCGCATCAGGGTTGCTGTTGAGCAACATCCGGACGGCTTCGTTGGATTCGCGGTTCAGGTCGGACGGCGTCGTTGCTGTAGCGGTATGAACCAAGGCACTGGCGCCCAGCGCGGAAGTGGCGAGAGCCGTGGCCAGCAGAAGAGTGCGAATTTTCATGAACAGACATCCTGTCGCGTTTAGATTGTGTCAGGCTCGTTCAAGCCTGGAGTCTACTTGCTACTCACGGACGACGCAAAAGGGCAGGGACGGAAACTACCCACATCCCCCAACGATCGCCCTGCGTATTACCCGGACCTGCAACATCAACCTCTATGGGTGCACAAGGCCTGGGACGGGCTGAACACGCTGTTGAGCCGCATCCATCGGAGTTCCACCCATGTCAACCACCATGCTGTATCGCGCGTCGCTTGCCGTGTTCGCTGTCGCCCTCAGCTCGGCGCTCGCCACCGCACAGACGACGACGTCCCAGACCGTGACGACCACCACGCCGGCGCCGGCCGTCCCCGTCATTCCCATGATCGTGCCGCCACCGGTGGGCACGCTGAGCACCACCACCACCGAGGAGAAGGTGCGCCCCGACGGCACCAAGACCAACAGCGAAACCTTGACCTACCGCAACACCAACGGGGTCGCCCAGGACAGCATGAGCCGCACCACCACCACGGTGCCGCCGCCGCAGCCCACCACCACGACCCGCACCGACTCCACGGTCACGATCATCAAGCCCTGATCGGCCGTCGCCGTCTCACGCGTTCATTCAGATCGACAAGGAAACCACCTCATGACCCACCCGATGCGCTCCGCAACGGTTCTTGCTCTCATCCTGTTCTGCTGTGCCGCCGCTCTGAGTGCCTGCTCGTCAGACCCGACCGTGACCTCGAGCACCACCCAGCGGACTACCACGACCACCCCTGCGATGCCCGCCATGCCGGCGACCACGACGATCACCACCAAGACCCTCCAGACCACACCATAGCCTGGGCGCAGTGAACGACATCAACGAGGAGGGAGCCGGTTCATGTCCACTATTCTATTGATTATTATGATTATTCTGGTGATTGGCGCATTTCCGGCGTGGCCGCACAGCATGGGCTGGGGCTACTTGCCCAGCGGCGGCCTTGGCCTCGTGCTGCTCGTCGTCATCGTCCTGCTGGTGTTGGGCAGGATCTGAAGGTCAGGCAGGCAAGAAGTTCTTTTCTGAAGAAAAGAACCAAAAGACTTTCATCCGCCTTGCATGCCCTTCCGGAGAAGGCCGCGACAGCCCGATGAAAGTTTTTTGGTTCTTTTTTTCAAAAAAGAACCTCTTGCTTACCTCGGCCGTGCCATCTTTTTGCGCGCCGCATAAGGCGACTTCGGCGCTCCACCCGGCTTGTGCGTCACCCCCGGCGTGAACTTGCGCGCCGGCGGTGCAGCACCGGCCGGTGCGATCTGAAACTCCTGCGGCCCCGCCCGATCCACCGCCGCGGCGAACCGTCCCGCCGCCGCTTCGCTGATCTCGAATTTGGTCTCGCGGTCGAACACCCGGATCGCGCCGATCTCGTCGCGGGTCACATTGCCGCTGCGGCAGATCAGCGGCAGCAGCCATTTCGGATCGGCGTTCTGCTGGCGCCCTATATTGATCCGGAACCACGACGTCGCCCCCTCCACGCGCACCCGCGCCGGCCGCGGCTCGCTGCGCTCGGCATGTTCGCGCACCAGCCCTCCGGGCGCCTGGGTGTCGAACACCTCCGCCGGCGCCGGCAGCCGGGCGCGATGCTGGCGGATCAGCGCCGCCGCGATCTCCAGTGCAGAACGTCCTTCCAGCAGCTTCTCGGCGAGCACCAGATCCTCGGCAGAGGCCGTCTCGGTCAGGATCGGATCGGACAGCAGCCGTTCCTGGTCGCGCGCGCGGATCTCATCGGCGGTCGGCGGCGGGTTCCAGCTCGCCTGGATCGAGGCCGCCATCAGCAGCTGCTCGGCGCGGCGGCGCTTGGCCACCGGCACCAGCAGCACGCACATGCCTTTCCGCCCCGCCCGCCCGGTGCGCCCGGAGCGGTGCAGCAGCGTCTCGCGATCGGTCGGCAGATCGGCGTGCACCACCAGCCCAAGATCGGGCAGGTCGATGCCACGCGCCGCCACATCGGTGCACACGCACACCCGCGCGCGGCCTTCGCGGATCGCCGTCAGCGCCTGTGTGCGGTCGTTCTGGCTCAGCTCGCCCGACAGCGCCACGGCCGCGAAGCCGCGATCGAGCAGGCTCGCATGCAGCCTGCGCACCCCGTCGCGCGTCGCACAGAACACCAGCGCCGCCTTCATTTCGAAGAAGCGCAGCACGTTCACCAGCGCCGCCTCGGTCTCATGGTTGGCGATGCGGATGGCGCGGTATTCGATATCGGCATGCGCCTGGTGGCGCACCAGCGTGTCGATGCGCAGCGCGTCCACCTGGAACCGCCGCGCGAGCGCTGCGATGTCATGGGCGATGGTGGCCGAGAACAGCAGCGTCCGCCGCGGCGACGGCGTCGCATCGAGAATGAATTCGAGATCCTCGCGAAAGCCGAGATCCAGCATCTCATCGGCCTCGTCGAGCACCACCACCTGCAGAGCGGAGAGGTTGAGCTGGCCGCGCTCGATATGGTCGCGCAGCCGCCCCGGCGTTCCGACCACGATATGGCATCCCTGCGCCAGCTCGCGCTGCTCGCGCCGCGCATCCATGCCGCCGATGCAGGCGACGAGGCGCGCGCCGGTCTGCTCGTACAGCCATTCCAGCTCGCGATGCACCTGCATCGCCAGTTCGCGCGTCGGCGCGATCACCAGGGCCAGCGGCGGGCCGCCGCGCCCGAAGCGCTCCGCCTCACCCAGCAGCGTCGGCGCGAAGGCGAGGCCATAGGCCACGGTCTTGCCGGAGCCGGTCTGCGCCGAGACCAGCAGGTCCCGCCCGTCGGCGTTGGCGGTCAGCACCGCGGTCTGCACCGGTGTGGGCTCGGTGTAGTCGCGCGCCGAAAGGGCCGCGGCGAGGGCAAGGTGGGTCGACGGAAACGGCATGGGGGCGTGGGCCAGTCCTGGTGGGGCGATCGCGCGTCGCGCAGGGATCACGTGGAAGTGGCGGTGGATACAGGAAGTGCCGCACAATCGCCACGCCTGTGGCAGCGGGGCGCGACGCAGCTGCCCTGCGTGCGGCAGGCGGGTTGTCGCCCAGGGCGGCCGTCCGGGACCCTGGGCATCGTCATGTCACTGAAACAACACTGTCATGAGCCGGACATCATGCACAGTGTAAGCAGCGAATCATTCCGAGGGGGGCGTATGCTTCGTATCGCTGGTCTGAGCCGATCCTATGGCGACCGTTTCGCCGCGCGCGACATCACGCTGGAGATTCCGCGTGGCGCGTTCATCGGCGTCATCGGCCGTTCCGGTGCCGGCAAGTCGACCCTGCTGCGCATGATCAACCGGCTGGTCGATCCCAGCTCCGGCACGATCGACTTCGAGGGCGTCAACGTCACCGCCCTCAAGGGTGCCGAGCTGCGCGGCTGGCGCCGCCGCTGCGCCATGATCTTCCAGCAGTTCAACCTCGTCGGCCGGGTGGATGTGCTGACCAACGTGCTGATGGGCCGCCTCGGCCACATGCCGGCCTGGCGCGCCATGCTGAAGCTGTGGTCGCACGAGGACCGCGTGATCGCGCTCGCCGCCCTCGAACAGATGGACATCGCGGGCCTTGCCGCCCAGCGCGCCGACCAGCTCTCCGGCGGCCAGCAGCAGCGCGTGGCGATCTGCCGCGCCCTGGTGCAGGAGCCCGACGTGATCCTGGCCGACGAGCCGATCGCCTCGCTCGATCCGCGCAACACCAAGGTGGTGATGGACGCGCTGGCCCGCATCAACCGCGAATTCGGCATCACCGTCATCTGCAACCTGCACTCGCTGGACCTCGCCCGCGGCTACTGCGACCGGCTGGTCGGCATGGCGCAGGGCCGCGTGGTGTTCGACGACGTGCCCACGGCGCTGACCGAGGAGGTCGCGCGCGAGCTCTACGGCCTCGAAGCCGGCGACGTCATGGCCGAGGCCGTGCCTGCCCGCCAAACCGTGACGGCCTGAACGCCGCACGTCCCTGTTCCCCATCGTGACGGCCTGGCGGCCGCACGCGTTGCTTCTACGAGGAGAGAGACCATGATCACCCGTCGTTCGCTCATCGCCACCACCGGCGCGGTCGCTGCCGCCCCGCTGCTGTCCGCAACCGCCTCGGCGCAGGCCTGGAAGGCGAAGTATCCCGAGCTGGTCTTCGCCATCGTGCCGGCCGAAAACGCCTCGGGCGTGATGGACCGTTTCGGTCCGTTCATGGACTACCTCACCAAGGAGATCGGCACGAAGGTGACGCTGCGCGTCGCCAACGACTACGCGGCCGTGATCGAGGGCCAGAAGGCCGGCAACGTGCAGATCGCCTATTACGGCCCTGCCTCGTTCTCGCGCGCCCGGATCATCGGCGTGAAGACCGATGCGTTCGCCATCGAGGTGAACTCGGACGGCACCAAGGGCTACTACTCCGTCTTCTACGTGCGCAACGACAGCCCGTACAAGACCGTCGCCGACCTCAAGGGCAAGAACCTCGGCCTGGTCGACCCGAATTCGACCTCGGGCTACAACATGCCGCTGTTCGCGCTCAACAAGCGCGGCATCCCGAACGCCGAGAAGTATTTCGGCAAGGTCATCATCACCGGCAGCCACGAGAACGCCGTGCTGGCGCTCGCGCAGGGCACCGTCGATGTGTGCGCCAACTGGTGGAACGCCGATGACGACAGCAACCTCACGCGCATGCTCGGCAAGAACATGGTGCGCGACAAGTCCGGCAAGACGCTGACCAAGTCTGATTTCCGCATCATCCTGAAGTCCGACCTGATCATCAACTCGCCGCTCGCCATCCTCACCTCGCTGCCCGAAGACCTGAAGGCGACCGTCAAGGCCGCCTTCTTCGACGCGCCCAAAAAGGCGCCCGCGGCGTTCGCCAAGCTGTCCGACGGCAAGGACCGCCCGTGGGAGCCGATCACCAACGCCGACTACAACGACACCATCAAGCTGGTGCGCTTCGTCGACGGCCTGAAGAAGGCCTGAACACGGTCTGCCTGACGACGGATCGGGCCAGGGTGGCGACACCCTGGCCCGCGCCATGACAAGGCAACATGACAACGGAATCGCTGCCCTTGGCCCAGAGCATCAAGCCGACGCAAACAGCCGAACTCGCAGCGCTCGTCGCCGCCTATGCGCGTGAGGTGGCCCATCGCCGCCGGCGCACCCTGATCGGGCTGGCGGTCGTGCTGTGCGGCGTGGCGCTGGCCAGCTGGGCGGCCGAGGTGAAGCTCGACGTCCTGTTCGACAACATCGACAATTTCTCCAGCTATGTCGCAGGCCTGTTCGTGCTGGACACCGGTGACAGCGTGATCACCGATCCGGTGGGCTGGTTCTGGGGCCTGGGCAAATGGGGCGCCCAGCTCGGCGACACCATTCTGATGGCCTATGTCGGCACGCTGCTCGGCGCCATCATTGGCTTCTGCCTGTGCTTCTTCTCGGCGCGCAATCTGATGAAATCGCCATGGACCTGCGCTGTGATGCGCCGGTTCCTGGAATTCGGCCGCACCGTGCCGGATATCGTGTTCGCGCTGATCTTCGTGGCCGCCTTCGGCCTTGGCCCGGTGCCCGGCGTGTTGGCCATCGCCATGCACACCACCGGCGCGCTCGGCAAGCTGTTCGCCGAGGTGGTGGAGAACATCGACATGAAACCGGTCGAAGGCGTCGCCTCCACCGGCGGAGCCTGGTTGCAGCAGATCCGCTTCGCGGTGCTGCCGCAGGTGCAGACCAATTTCGTCAGCTACGCGCTGCTGCGCTTCGAGATCAACGTGCGCGCCGCCGGTGTGCTCGGCTTCGTCGGCGCCGGCGGCATCGGCGAGACGCTGCTGGTCTCGATCCGGCGGTTCTATGCGTCCGATGTCAGCGCCATCCTGATCATGCTGGTGCTCACCGTGATGACGATCGACTACGGCACGGAAAAGCTGCGCCACTGGCTGCTCGGCACGGGAGAGCGCGCATGAACTCGCATGCCGCCGAGACGATGATCACCTCGGACAACGCCGGCAAGCTGCGGGCCGCGTTCCTGCGCGACGGCCCGGCCTTGCGTGAGCGCCATGCCGGCCTGCTGCGGCTGGACTGGCGGCAGCGCGTGCCGGTGGTGCTGGGCGTCGTGTTCCTGTTCGCCCTGCTCGTGTTCGGCCTGATCTATCTGGGCTTCAGCGCCGATTTGTTCATCTCCGGCCTGCCCAACCTCACCTTCATCGTGGGGCTGATGATCCCGCCCAACCCGGAAACCTGGACGCGGGTGCTGTTCTACCTCAACCAGCTGGGACAGACCCTGGGCATCGCCTTCCTCGGCACCCTGTTCGCCGCGCTGCTGGCGTTCCCGTTCAGCTTTCTGGCGGCCAAGAACGTCGTGCCGAGCTTCATCGTGCACATCCTCAGCCGTCGCTTCTTTGACACGGTGCGCGGGGTGGACACGCTGGTATGGGCGCTTGTCTGGATCAACGTGGTGGGACTTGGCCCGTTCGCCGGCACGCTGGCCATCATCTGCTCCGATTTCGGGGCGCTGGCCAAGCTGTTCTCCGAAGCGATCGAGACCGTCGACCGCCGCGCCGTCGAAGGCGTGCTGTCCGCCGGCGGCAGCCGCATCCAGTCGGTCCGCTTCGGCATGCTGCCGGAGGTGCTGCCGGTGATCATCAGCCAGGTGCTGTATTTCTTCGAGAGCAACACCCGCTCGGCCACCATCATCGGCATCGTCGGCGCCGGCGGCATTGGGCTGTCGCTGGATGAGATGATCAACACGCTGGAATGGCACCAGGTGTCGTTCATCATCCTGATGCTGCTGGTGACGGTATCGGTCATCGACTATGCGTCAACACGCCTGCGCATCGCCATCATCGGCCCCCCCGCGGCTTGATTCAGAAGATCAGACGCCCTCCCACCAGCGCCAGCGTGCCCGCCAGCAGCGGCCGCAGCATCCGATCCGGCACGCGTGACGCAAACAGGCTGCCGATGGCAATCCCGGGGATCGACCCGATCAGCAGCGAGGCCAGCAGCGGCAGATTGACGGAGCCCAGCCACCAGTGCCCGGCCCCGGCGATCAGCGTCAGCGGCACCGCGTGGGCGATATCGGATCCCACGATCCGCACTGTCGGCAGCCTGGGATAGAGCATCAGCAGCACCGTCACCCCGATCGCCCCTGCTCCCACCGACGAGATCGACACCACCACGCCGAGCACGGCTCCGGTGAGCACGGTCAGCCTGGCGGTCTGTGGCTCGCCAAGCTGGGCCATCCTTTCGGCAAACCGGCGCAGCAGCCAGTTGCGCGCCAGCAGCGCCACGGCGGTCGCCATCAGCGTGAAGCCGAGCACCTCGCTGATGATCGCGTTGGTGCTCTGCGCGTCGGTGCCCAGCATGTGCAGCAGGCCCAGCGTCAGCGCCGCCGCCGGCGCGCTGCCCAGGGTCAGCCGCCGCACGATGCGCCAGTCCACCGAGCCATGCGCGCCATGGATCACCGTGCCCGCGATCTTGGTCAGGCCGGCATACAGCAGATCGGTGCCCACCGCCGTCGTCGGGTGAATTCCGAACAGCAGCACGAGCAGCGGTGTCATCAGCGAGCCGCCGCCAACCCCGGTGAAGCCCACCAGCAGCCCTACTCCCAGCCCAGACAGTGCATAAAGCGGGTTGATCATGACCTGAACCTTGTTGATTCCGCAGCAGCGCCACCGGATGCGCCGCAAAGGCGTGACACCGCCGAGACTCATGTCATGGCACACATCGGCGTTCCCGACATGTTGGGACACAATCTCGCCGCGAATCAGATAAGCCTGCGATCCAGGTCCGTTTCAAGGGGTGTCCATGCAGCGTGTCGTGATCATCGGTGGCGGGATCGTCGGATGCTCGATCGCCTATCACCTGGCCTGCCATCCTCTGTTCGATGGCATGGTGACCATCATCGAGCGCGACCCCGCCTATACCCGGGCCTCCTCGGCGCTGTCGGCCAGTTCCATCCGCATGCAGTTCTCCACGCCGGTCAACATCGCCCTGTCGCAGTTCGGTCTCGACTTCATCAAGCGCGCCGCGACCGAGCTTGCGGTGGACGGCGATGCGCCGGCGCTTGGGCTGCGGGAGCCCGGCTATCTCTATCTCGTGCCTGAATCGGGCGTGGCGCAGCTGCGCGAGAACCACGCCATCCAGGTGGGGCAGGGGGCTGACGTGGCCCTGCTGGCGCCGGATGCCCTTGCCGTGCGTTTCCCCTGGCTCAGCACCGAGGGCGTGGCTCTTGGTTCGCTGGGGGTGACGGGGGAGGGTTGGTTCAACGGCCCGCTGCTGCACCAGTCGCTGCGCGCCAAGGCGCGTTCGCTGGGTGTGCTGTTCGTCGCGCGCGCGGCCACCGGCTTTGTTCGTCGCCAGGGCGCCATTGGCGGTGTGCAGCTCGATGACGGCACGACGCTGCTGGCCGAGACGGTGATCAATGCTGCGGGCGGCTGGGCGGGCGAGGTTGCGTCCTGGGTCGGCGTGAAGCTGCCGATCCGGCCGCGCCGGCGCATGGTGTTCTCCTTCGCCTGCCGCGCGGCACTGCCGGCGTTTCCGCTGCTGATCGATCCTTCGGGCATCTGGGTGCGCCCGGAGGGGAACGGCTATATCTGCGGCTTTTCGCCCGGACCCGGCGAGGCGGACCCTGATGAGCCGCCGCTTGAGATTGACGAGACGGTGTTTCATGAACGGGTCTGGCCGACTCTGGCCGAACGGGTGCCAGCCTTTGAGCAGGTCAAGCCCACCGGCGGTTGGGCCGGGTACTACGACATGAATCTGTCTGACCACAACGGCGTCGTCGGTGCCCATCCTGCTGTGCCCACGCTGCTGCACGTGGCCGGTTTCAGCGGCCACGGCATGCAGCACGCGCCGGGCATCGGCCGCGGCGTGGCCGAGCTGGTTGCGCAGGGCCGCTTTGTCACGCTCGACCTGTCCCCCCTTGGCACCGACCGCCTGGCCAGAGGTGAAAAGCTGCTGGAACGCAACGTCATCTGACAGACGAAAGTTTTTTGGTTCTTTTTTTCAAAAAAGAACCGCTTGCTTACGTGCTTCCTTCCGCATGCCCCCGCAGCAGCCACCCCCGCAGCACCTCCATTCCGCGCACCACGCAAAGACCCAAGGCCGCGATCACCACGATTCCTGCGAACACACCAGGACTGTCGGCAAACCGCATCGCGCCCAGCATCACGCCGCCGATGCCGTCGCTGCCGGTCAGCATTTCAGCGACGATCGTCGTCACCAGCGCCACTGGCAGGGCGATCTGCAGGCCGGTGAACAGCTGCGGCAGGATCGCCGGCAGCACGATCTGCCACAGCAGCCCCGTCCGGGTCCCACCCAGGCTGGCGGCCGACCACAGCATGGTCTTCTCCACGCCCTGGGCGCCGGCATAGGCGGCGACCACCACGGGAAACACCGCGGAGACCGCGACGATGGTGATCTGTGCCGAATCGGTCGGCCCCAGCCACAGCAGGAACACCGGCAGAAACGCGATCTTGGGCATGGGAAAGCCCAGCGAGACCAGCGGGTCGAAGAACCAGTGCACCAGGCGGATGCGCGCCATGGCGATCCCCAGCGCCGTGCCGAGGATGCCTGCGATGGCAAAGCCGAGTCCGGCCGTGCGCAAGGTGATCAGCAGGCTGGCGCCGAGTGCGCCGCTTTGCGTGTCATCAGCGATGCGGGCCAGCACGTCGCCGGGGGGCGGCAGCAGGAACGCGCCGATGGCACCGAACTTTGTCGCCAGGAACCATGCCACGAGCACAGCCACCAGCGATCCTGTCGCCTCGATCAGGCCGATCAGCCGCGCCATGCCAGCATCCTGCGGGTGATGCCGAGAAACAGGCGGTCGGCGATGAAGCCCAGCGAGGCCACCACGATGACGGTGGCGAACATCGGCGCATAGGCGCCGCCATCGCCGAGGAAGGAGATGAGGTAGCCCAGTCCGTCGCGCGCCATCAGGAACTCGGAGCTCACCAGCAGCACGAAGGACAGCGCCAGCGCCGAGCGGATGCCGGAGAGCAGGTCCGGCATCGCCGCCGGGATGGCCACGCCGAAGATGACATCGAGCCGGGAGCGGCCGAAGCTGCGGGCCGACCACAGCATCACCCGGTCCACCCCGCGCACGCCGTTATAGGCGCTCATCAGCACCGGCAGCAGGCAGCCGAGAAAGATCAGCATGATCTTCGACGCGTTGCCGAGGCCGAGCCACAGCAGCAGCACCGGGATGAGGGCGGATTTCGGCATCGGATACAGCGCGCGGGCGATGGGGGCCGCGATGATGTTGACGATGCGCGAGGATGCCATCATTGCCCCCAGCGGCACGCCGACCAGGATGGCAAGGCCGAGCCCTGCGACCAGCCGCCACAGCGACTGCAGCCCGTTGGTCAGCAGATCGCCATCCGCCGCCAGCTTCGCCAGCGCCGCCAGCACCACCGACAGCGGCGGCAGCGACTGCGGATCGACCAGGCCGAGCCGCGGCGCCAGCTCCCACGCGAATGCCAGCAGTGCGAGCGGCGACCAGCGGACGATGAAATCCAGCAGCCTCATCGCACCGTCTCGACCGCGTGCGCGGCATCGCTCTTCACCTGCGACCAGAGATATTCGACATAGTCGCTGGCCTTGGCCGATTTCATCACCGCCGGCCCCGTGCGATCCGGCAGATCGATGGTGACGACCTCCTTGATCCGCCCGGGGCGCGAGGACATCACCGCCACCCGGTCGGACAGATACACCGCCTCGCGCACGTCATGGGTGACGAAGATCGTCGTCATCGGCGTGCGGCGCATGATGCCGAGCAGCTCCTCGTGCATGATCTCGCGGGTCTGCGCGTCAAGCGCCCCGAACGGCTCGTCCATCAGCAGCACGCGCGGCTTGACCGCCAGCGTGCGCGCGATCGCCACGCGCTGGCGCATGCCGCCGGAGAGCTGCGAGGGGAAGCTGTCCTCGAAGCCGCGCAGATGCACCATGTCGATGAAGGACTGCACGATCTCGACCTTCTGCGCCGCCGGCATCGCCTGCCGCTCCAGCCCGTAGGCGATGTTCTGCTTCACCGTCTTCCACGGAAACAGCGCGAAGTTCTGAAACACCACGCCGCGGTCGGGCCCCGGCCCGGTGACCTTGCGGCCCTCCATCAAAATCTGCCCGGACTGAATGGGCACGAAGCCGCCAAGCAGATACAGCAGGGTGGACTTGCCGCAGCCGGAGGGACCCAGAAGCGAGACGAACTCGCCCTGCTCCACCGAGAGGCTGATATCGGACAGCGCCAGCATCTCGGGCTTTCCCGCGACGCGGTAGCCATGGCGCACCCGGTCGAAGACGATCTGGCTCATGAGCTGCGTTTCGCCGCCTCATCGATCAGGCTCAGATCAGCGTATTTCGCCACGTCGATCTCCGTGCGCAGGAAGCCCAGTTCCTTCTGCACCGTCAGATTGGCCTGCAGAGCTGCAAGGTTCGGTCGCGCCTGGGGATCGTGGTAATAGTCATCCCCGGTGAACAGCCAGCTGGAGAACGCCTCTTCCGGCTGCTTCGTCACCTTCGCCACCAGGGCGAGGGCGGCCTTGCGGTTGGCCGGGTTGAGCAGCCAGGCGGTGCCGATCTGCACGTCCTCGAAGAAATCGACGAACATGGCATGGTTCTTGGCAATCACCGGGGCGCGTGCCGCCAGCAGTGTGGTCTGTGCCACGCCCATCGAATCCTTGATGGTGAACAGGCTGCGCACATGGCCGGCCTTCACCTCGTTGAGCGAGAACGGCGCGACCATGCCGGCCATGTCCACCTTCTGCTCGGCCAGCATCGCCGGCATGTTGGGGAAATCGACCTCGATCACCTTGTAGTCGCGCTTGTCCTCCAGCCCATGGGTGCGCAGCATCTTGCGCATCGCCATGTCGATGGCGCCGCCAAGGCCATTGCTGGCGATGGTCTTGCCTTTGAGGTCCTCCACCTTCTGGATGGGGCTGTCGGCACGCACCACGTATTGGCTGGAATAATAGCCTTGCACGCCGTCCTGGTAGAGATCGGCCACCACGCGAAGGTCGTTCATATGGGCGTTCTGGATGGCGAGGCCGAAGGAGGAGAAGGCGAGGGCGGCGAACTCTAGCTCGCCCGCGGCGAGGGCGGTGATCTGCGGCGCGCTGCCTTTGAAGTAATAGCCCTCCGCCGTGTAGCTGTGGCCGTAATGGCGCAGGATACCGGTGTTGGCAAAGATCAGCGGCAGCAGCTGTGCCGGCGTGATCGCCCAGCCGTAACGGATTGTCATCGGCGCCGCCTGGGCGCGGGCGACGGTGGGGGCGGCAAGGGCGCCAAGTCCGGCCAGCAGCGTGCGACGTTTCATGCGGAATTCCTCCGTTCTGGATCGTTCTGATATAGCGTCAACGCATCCTGATGGTGCGCCAAACCTGCTCCGGCGTGGCCGGCATATCAATATGCGCGATGTCGAGCGCATGGCAGATTGCGTTGATCACCACCGGCAATGCGCCCACGCAGCCAGCCTCGCCGGCGCCCTTGGCGCCCAGCGGGTTGTTGCGGGTCGGCACCGTGTTGCTGAGCACCGGGAGTGACGGCAGATCATCGGCACGCGGCATCATGTAGTCCATGAACGAGCCGGTCACCATCTGCCCGTCGGCATCGTAGAGGATCTGCTCGCCCATCGCCTGGCCCACGCCCTGGGCGATGCCGCCATGCATCTGCCCCTTCACCAGCAGCGGGTTGATGACGGTGCCGACATCGTCGGCGACGACATAGGATACGATCTCGGACACGCCGGTCTCAGGATCTATCTCCACCTCGCAGACATGGGTGCCGTTGGGGTAGGTCGCGTCGTCGGCGGACAGCACCACGTTGGCGCCCAGCCCCATCTCGCTGCCGCGGGGCATGCGGGTGACCTCGAAGCTGGCGCGCGCCACGGCCTCGATGCGCACTGCGCGATCGGTGCCGGCCACGGAGAAATTGCCGTCCGCGAACACGATGTCCGCCTCCGCCGCCTCGAGCAGATGGGCGGCGATGCGTCGTCCCTGGGCGACGATCTTCTCCGCCCCGCGCGACAGCGCCGCCCCCACCGCGATGATGGAGCGCGAGCCGAAGGTGCCGCGGCCATGGTTCACCTGGTCGGTGTCGCCCGAGACCACCCGCACCCGGCCGGGATCGAGCCCCAGCAGCGCGTGAGCGATCTGGCGAAACGCCGTCTCGTGCCCCTGGCCATGGTTGTGCGAGCCCAGCAGCAGCACCGCGTCGCCCGACGGATCGAAGCGGATCTCGGCGCCTTCCTCGTTGGGTGTGCGCGGCGGCCCGCCGGCGATCTCGATGGCGTTGGCGATGCCGATGCCGCGCAGCTTCCCCGCCGCCCGCGACGCGGCGGCCCGTGCCGCGAAGCCGTTCCAGTCGGCGGCCTGCAGCGCCATGTCCATGCCGCGCTCGAACTCGCCGCAGTCATAAGTGAACACCAGCCCGGTCCTGAACGGCATCTGCTGAGGCGCGATCAGGTTGCGCCGGCGGATCTCCACCCGGTCCAGCCCCAGCTCGCGCGCCGCGACATCGATCACCCGCTCCAGCGCGTAGGTCGCCTCCGGCCGCCCGGCGCCGCGATACGGCGCCGTCGGCTGGGTGTGGGTGAACACGCCCTGCACCGCCACATGGATGGCAGGAGTGCAATACATGCCGGCGAGCCCGCCGAGGTTGTTGGTGGACGAATGCGGCGTGTTGAACGCGAGATACGCGCCGAGATTGGCGATGGTGCGGATACGCAGGGCGCGGAACAGGCCGTCACGCGACAGCGCCAGTTCCACCACGCTGTCATTGTCGCGGGCATGGAAGTCGGAGAGGAACGATTCCGACCGTCCGGCCATCCATCGCACCGGCCGCCCGACCACCTTCGCAGCCCACAGCACCAGCACATGCTCGGGGTACGGGCTGCCCTTCATGCCGAACCCGCCCCCTATGTCCGGCGAGACAATGCGCAGCTGCGAGGACGGCATGCCGAAGGTGCGCTCGGCCAGCTCGGTGCGGATCTTGTGCGGGATCTGCACGCCGGCGTGGAGCGTGTAGCGTTGTTCGATCGGATCGTACACGCCGATCGCGTTGCGGGTTTCCAGCGGATTGGCACTGACCCGGCTGATGCGGAAGGGCAGGGTGGCGACATGTTCGGCCGCGGCGAAGGCGGCATCGGTGGCCGCCTTGTCGCCAAGCTGGAACAGGAAGCACAGATTGTCCGGCGCGTGCTCCGGCCACACCGACGAGGCTCCCGGTGCGCGCGCCGCGCTGGCGGAGGTGACGGCTGGCAGCGGTCGATAGTCCACCGTCACCAGTTCTGCCGCATCCTGCGCCTGGGCAAGGGTCTCGGCGACGACAAGCGCCACGGTGTCGCCCACGAAGCGAACGGCGTCGGTGGCAAGCGGGCGATAGGGTGGCCGCGGCATCGCGCTGCCGTCCGGGCGGTGACGTTGGACAACGGTGTGCAGGCCGCCGATGCCGGACGCATCGAGATCCGCTCCGGTCAGCACGGCCAGCACACCCGGCGCGGATTGGGCCGCCTGCGTGTCGATGGCCTCGATGACGGCGGCGGCGTAGGGCGAACGCACGACCACCATATGCATCATGCCCGGCAGCCGCAGATCGGCGACATACCGACCGGCGCCGCGCAGAAACCGCTGATCCTCGACGCGGCGCACCGAGGCGCCGATTCCCTGCGTGCTGACCTGCTGGTCCATGAACCTGTCCGCTTTTCCCACAGGTGACGTCATGTCCGGAAACACGGAGCTGTGCAAGGTGTGCAGTGTTATGACGATCTCGCGCGTGGCTCACGCAGCGGTGAGGGCCATACGCCCGGTCTGATGCCCCGGGACCACGGCACACCGCCTGGCCCGATCGGCTCCGCAGGGCAGCCTCTGTCCTCAAGCCGCAGGCGGGTCACCCCACCGGGGCCCCGCGGGCACGGGGTCCTCGATTTCGCGCTCCGGCAGCGACGCAAGGAACGCGTCGTATCGCGCGCCGCACGCCGTCATCGCCGCGAAGTAGGCATCGCCGGGAAACGCGCGCGTGCCGAACCGGGTGCTGTCGAACAGCACCTTGCCGTCCGCGACCACGATCTGCAGCGTCTCGTCGTGATCGAAGAAATCGACCTCGATATGGCCGTCCCGCCTGAGGGTTTCGAGCCCGCCAAGGCAGAATGCATCCAACAGGATCGGCAAGGTATCGCCAACACTGGCGAGAACGCCGCTGTCGGGATCCGCGATCTGAAGTCCGCCTTCGCTGGCACCGAGATCTTTCGTCAGCGCCGCGGCCAGCATCGGGTCGGCGCGCAACGCCTCTTCGTCGACGATCGCGCCGTCCGGGCCGGTCAGGTTGAACACGACTTTCATCACACCCTCCATTCGTCGTTAACTCACCGGCAGCCGCTTGCCGAGCGCGGCCTTGAGGGTCTGCAGGTCCTCGAATTGCCGCAGCTCGGCCTTCGGGTAGAACTGCTTGAGAGACCGTGTTGTCACGACCTTCGGTGCGTTGCCCGGTATGGTCGCGGGGGTCGTGACCTTCACCACTTCAACGCCAAGCCGCACGTCGATGCTGCTGGTGAAATTCTTGCCGGCAGCCTTGAATTCAAAATCCACACTGTCGTCGTACTGGTAGAACGTCGTTTCGATCTCGCTGTTTTTGGGCCCAGGTCTGGTCGTCGATGGCTTTGCTTTCCAGCCGGTCGGCGGCGGCCCGATGTGTTCCAGCACGGAGATGACCAGGGCCTTGATCTTCGCGCCATCCGTTCCTTCCGGCCAGAAGCCGGCCGGAACATCCTTTTCATCGCCGACCGGCGTGGTATCGGGGCCGAGTGCCGGCGGCGCCAGCGTGACATTTTCGCGGCAATGCCTTTGTTCGAAATGAACCGCGCGTTCCCCGGCGCATTTCAGGTCTCGAAACGCCGGAGCCTCTCCGGGGGCCGGCTTCATCTCCAGAGTGGCGGCGGTGCGGATCATGGCACCCATCGGCGCACGCGCGCGACACCTGATTCAGGCGCGCATACCTGTCCGCCATCTGCTGCGTGTAGACTGGCGGCTTGGTCTTCTTTTTCGTCTTCTCGTCCAGATTTTGGTAATCGAGCCAGGCCTGCCTGGCCGCGACCAGCGCGTTGAATTCCGCGGTCGGTTGCTTTTCGATCTGGTCATAGAACGGGTCTTTGAGCTTCCTGGCGTCGCCTTTGAAATGGTTCGTCACCAGATTGTTCATGCGCTTGCCGGCGGTGGCGCATTGCTCGGCCTTCAGCAGGGACGTTTCGTCGTCGGTCAGGGCATTGAAATCGAGGTGGGAGAGCGCTTTCGTCACGTCGTCGGACTTGACCCCATCGACCAGGTTGCGAAGCTTGGCCGGATTGTTGAACGCATCCGTCATCGCCTTGAGGTTCGCTGCGCATTTGTCAGGACCGCTCTGCTGCGGCCCTTTGAGGCCCTGACAGGTGATCGCCGCGAACATCTGCGGATCACCCCGAAACGACGTGCCAATCACCTGCTTGAGATCGTCGGCCCCCGTGGGCTGGCCCAGATCGTAGACCGCGTGAAGATCGCCGACCTGCCCGGCGTTCATGCCGTGCTTCATCGTCTGACCGAGCTTGTCCGCGCCGCCGAACGCCACGGTCAGCTCCTTCAGCCCCTTGGCGCCGACCGAAGCCCCGAGCGCCTTGAGGTTGTTCGCGGTCACATCCGGCGCGAGGCCCACCGAGTCCGGCGTGCCGGGGTTGGCGGCGGGGTTGGCACCGGTCACCCCTGCCAGCAGACGCGGCAGATCGGTCTCGCCGAACTGCAGATAAAGCGCGGCGGCCAGACGTGTGCCTCCGGCATCCTGGCTGTCGCCGATGGCGGTCAGCACCGCCTCCTGCGGGGTCTGTCCCTTCACGATCTCGCCCGCCCGGTCCATCACCTCCTGCTCTCGCTGCGCGCCTGCAGTGGCGATCGCGTCGCAGGCCTGGGTGAGCGCGTCCAGCGCGGCAGCGTAGCTGAACGAGGAGGCAAGGCCGATGGCTTTATGGATGTCCTTCTGGATCGTGACGTCGACCTTGGCGGCCGCCGCCTGCGTGCCGGGCGTGATCAGGCGTTTGATGCCGGCGAATTCCGCCAGTGTCTTCTTGAGCGCGGCGGCATAGTCCGTGCCGGACGCGATGGCGGCTTCGATGTCGACCAGGGCCTGCTGGTTGGTGACGAAATCGGTTGCGGCCGGATCTGCCATCTCGTCGATCACCTTGGTCAGCGTGTCGATCCGGGCGCCCAGCGGGTCGATCTCCGGCGGGAGCTTCGCGCGCTTGTCCTTGACCCGGGTCATCACCGTCGCATAGCGCGCGCCCGCCTCGATCGCCGCCTTGCCGTCGGTCAGGATCTGGATGGCAGGGTCAAGGCTGGCACCGGCCTTGGCAAGTTCGCCCGCCTCGGTTTGGCCCGATCGGCGAGCCCGCCCATCGCGCTGGCCGCCAGAGCAGGCCATGTGGCCGACTTCTGTGCCTTCCAGAGCTTGCTGACGTTGTCGAGCGTGGTGACGAATGTCCTGGCGGCATTGGTGCTGTCGATCCAGGCCGTGAGGCGCGCCTGATAATCCTCGACCACACGCAGCGCGTTGACCCGCGCATTCTCCTTCCGGGATCCCGCAGCCTGGTCGTAATTGATCAGCGCGCTGACCAGCCCCGTGCGGAATTTTCCCAGCACCGCCTCGATCTCGCCGGCGACCTCGGTGAGCACCGGCAGCCCGGTCTTCCTCAGCGTCGCATAGAGCTGATTGAGCTGCTGGTCTGCCGCTTCCTTCGCATCGTTCCAGATCTGCGTCGCCGGGGCGGCGTCGGACGCCGATGTGGGAGATGTCGCGGTTGCGGCATCCAGCCCGCCTAGCAACCGCGCGATGAGGCCTGAGGCCGTGACCGTATCGTTCGCCTTCAAGGCGGCCTGCGCGTCGATTGCGAGCTTTGCCAGCATGCCCCGCAACGCCGGATCCGCGGCGGCAGAGGTGATCTTTCTGGCAAGGCCGCCGAGCTCGCCAAGCAGCGAGGCAGCGTCCGGTGTGCCGGTCGGCGGCGATGGCGCGATGGAGTCAAGCCCGGTGCGAAGCTGCGCGATCAGGCCGGCCGCCGCGTCGAGCGACCCAGCCTTGATCGACGCGTTGGCGTCGGTCGCGCATTTCACCAAGGAGGCCTTCAGGGCCGGCTCGGTGTTTGGCGCCTCGGTAAGCCGCCGGGCGAGAGCGGTCAGCTCTCTCGTCAAGGCCCCGGCATCCAACGCCGCAGGGATGGGTGTGGCGGTCGCCCCGTCCGCATCGGCGCCATCTTCGGCGGCGTCTTCCTCCGCTTCCGCCTCCAGGGAGGGATCGACGTTCAGTTCGACCTTTTGATAGGCGATCCGCTTGAACACGGTCACCAATTTGGCCCGCATGCTGCCGGGAGCATCCTTGTTGATGAAGAACCGGACCATGCCTGAATCGTATTCAGGGTCGACCTAGGCTTTCTCAAAGCGCAGCGAGGACGGTTGCAACTGCACTTTCGCCTTGGCGGCGTCCGCTTTCAGTTTCGCCAGCATGGACTTTGGTTTCATTTTTTTGTCGAGCAGCACCACTGCTTCACCGTCGGCGGCCAATCCGATCGCAGTCTGCACAGGCTGGCTTTTGGAAAGCGCAAGCGAAGGCTTCATCTTCTCCGGTAACATGATGGTATCGGATACCGGAGCTTTTGCCTGTGCGGCGACGGCCATTGATGTGCCTCCCCCTCTATTCGTCTGATCGAGCGCGGTTGACCCGCAAGCCACGCTGTGGCCGGAGGTCGCCGCGATGTTGCCGTGGGCACGCATCCCACCGCCTCGTCGGTTTCAGTATCGAGCATGCCTCCGGCAAGGGGTAGTCCTGCTTACCTGAGAGTGTGTCCCTGAACGGCGAGCACCCGATGGTCTGGACCGGCGCGGAGTTTCAGCGCCGATCGGCGTCCCAAAGCTCTGATAGCAACGGCCTTGATCGATGGCTCTTGCATCGATCAAGGCCGTTGGTCTCGCGCGCCGGGTTGGCCGGCGGCGGCGCGCCAAACCAAGACTCATACCAACGGTCATTCTTCATGACCGTTGGTATGAGATCATTGAATTTTGCACCGGTTCGGCCGCATCGGGCAAAAGCTGCTTTTGGGATCTGTATCGGCCAGGCTCCATGCCACGACGAAGAGCGCTTGGGACACAAAGGCGTTTGCGGCATCGTCGTCATCGCCGGCCGGCTTTTTGGGTGCCGTTCGTTCCTGCATCGCTTCGAGAGTGGGCAGTAAGCCATGTGTCACGTGCAGCCGAAGGTGGCGCACCATCCAATGCGCACGCCCGAGAAGTGCTGCGAGGGTCCGCAGACCCAGCCCAGCCAGAGCGAAATCGCCGGACTCGATCGCGTTCTGCGCAATGGCGGCAACGATAAGGGGCGTGTCGGGCCTTGGTGGACGGTGGTCCACCGAGAGCCGCCGCAACGCGCGCTGCTGTGCGGCAGGGCTGGCGGTCAGGATGTCGGGGGGAAGACTCGGCTGGACGCGAGCCGTTGGTGGCCCGCTCGCATCGAGCCGGTGAAGAACCCATTGCAGGTCGATCCATTCGGGCTCGGGCTCCGCAGTGGCCAAGCTATCGGCGAGGCTGGAGGCGATGGCCAACAGGCTTGACGGTGGCGTCCTGCCACCTTCGCGTTGGATGGCGGCCAGCAGCAGCGCCTCCAGCATTGCTTCCGCCTGCATGATCGACGTCGCTTCAAGGCGGTCAAGCCCGGCGATTGCAAGTGCGGCTTTTGGCAGCGCGACGCCAGGTGTCGTCAGATTCAGCCCGAGGGCCAGCCGCAATCTGGATTTGAGATCCAGGGCGTCGGCGTCATGCGCCAGGCTGTGCACCAGCCTAGCGATGCGGTGCATTGGCTCCCCGGTGGCGGAACAGCGCGCAAATCAAGAAGACCAGCGTGGTGTGGTAGGAGAAGTCGATCGGCGTGCGGTCATCCATTGGGAGGCGGTAGGGAATGCGGCCATCCGGGAGTTGCGACGCGCGGATGGCTTCGTCCGCGGCACGCTGAACCGGGCTTGCTGGGATGTCGAGAAGACGAAGACACATCAGCAGTTCGCCCGCCAGATCCCAGTCGCGGCGGAGAACATGCAAGGCCAGCAGGCCAGTCAACCGTTCGGTGAACGCGCGTGACACCGGGGTGGCCATCTTCATGTTTCCGAAATCCGTCAGATAGAAGATGGTGTGCGTGACGTTGTAGATATCGGAGGTATCGAGCAGCCAGCTTGGAAAGCGGTCTGACTGCAAACGGGAAAAGGCCGTCCTGGCGACCGTTCGCTTTGGAAAGGTTGGTTGTGTGCCGCGCCGTCGGGCCGAAAAATACGCTGCCTCAAGTTCCGCGAACGGACTGCGTTCCGGCATGCTCCTGGCGCCGAGTGGCTCAAGATCGGCGATATGCCGGGACAAACGCGGTGTTGCGATGCCGAGATCACGGGCACAGGTTTCGAGGTCGAAAACCATCGCGTAGGTGCGTGCGTGACTGGCAAGTCGACAGACGCTGATCTCGTCGATCATGCCGGCGACGAACGACACGAGACGTTGGCTTGGGAAGCAAGGCGGGGCTAGACGTCGGGCCACTGCGAGACAAAGCACGAGCTCTCCGAAGGCCTTCAGGGCGGAAGCGTGGCCGTCTCGCGTGTGATCGGTGGGATCGAATAGCCGGAGATTGGCTTCGAGCCAGCGGATGGCCTTCATTTCGGCCCTCACGGCCGCATCCCCGACATTGTGGACGTGGATCAAGTGTGATGCGGCGCGCTCCCGGCCGTAATTGCTCACGTGGGTAGCCTGTGGCGGTTTGGGCCTCCACATCCGGGGTGACCACGAAGGGAGTTGACGCGATCACGGGCGATTCGATTCAACATCGGGGTGGCACCCAAGATCGATCTCACCAAGCTGACGGTCGCCGAGAAGGACGCGCTGATCCTGTCTCTGCTGCCGCTTGTTGGCCAGTTGGAAGCAGCACTCGCGCGGATCGCGGAATTGGAGTCCCGGCTGGCCCGGTTTGAGAAGCCGCCCAAG
>JBBILI010000006.1:0-171531 GCA_037445025.1 Rhodospirillales bacterium | reverse complement strand
CCGCCGTCTCCTTCGGCCACCGACGGACCCGATCTCAATTACAGTGTCCATCAAGCCCCTTCATGGACACTATCGATGCGTCCCAGGACCAGATCGCTACACGATCTCCCTTGCCCGAAGGAAGGCGACCATGAACGGACGCTTACCAGAAAACTTTTAGACCCTGGCGCATAACTTTTCAAAAAGAAACGCACCAGCGTTATAAAGTCTTTTGTTTCTTTTTTTCAGAAAAGAAGACCTTGCTTCCATGAATTGTTCTCCGCCAAAGACCCGATCGCAAAGGTCCCGTCGAGCGCGGCAGTCAAGCGCACAGGGCCTGGCACACTTCCGTGCGCCAGGCCCTGTCCCAAGCTCAAGCCAACCTTTAGAGGCTGACGGTCGTCGTGTTCGCGATCGCGATACCGGAGATATCGGTCGCCTTGATCGAGCCAGTTCCGATGAACAGGATGTTCGTGCCCCCGGCAGTCGAAAGATCCACGAAGTTGGACTTCGAGAAGTAGGTCAGAGAGGCGGTCTGACCGTTGGTGTTGAAAACGTTGACCTTATCAACACCCGAGATGAAGTCGTTCACGGTCGCATCAGTCGCCCCAAGCGACGCGCTGAGACCACCAAGGTTCACGTTGTTGCTGACGGTCGTGTTCTGTCCATTGTGCAAGAACAAGGCAGCACCATTGAAGCCAACGCCAGTGACCGTCGAATTCGCAAGCCAGAAGTTATCCCCAGTGGCCTTGGAGCCATACATGATGGTCGCGCCGGCCGCATTGCCGAACATGTTCACGCCACCACCCGAGGAGGAGGCATTCAGAACCTCGCCGCCGCTGCCGGCGACCAGCAGATCCCCCGTACCATTCGACGTAAGGACGTCGCCAGATCCGCCGCCAACCAGCGTCGTCCCACCCAATGTGGACGATCCCAGCACGTTGTTGCCATTTGCGCCGCCAGCAAAGTAACCGTGCCCGTTGGTCACGGTCAGCGTGCCGGTGAATGCCTTCGCGGTCACAACGCCGCCACCGATATAGGCGGAACCGCCAAACACTGTCTCAGAGCCAGACCCACCAACGATCGTCACATTCCCGGCCGTCGGGTTGATCATCGCCGACGAACCAGTGCCGCCGTCGGTGTAAACCAGGCCCACGGTCGACGACGACGCACCAACAATGGTATCCGACGAACCAGACGTTCCCATGACCGAGTCAGCTGCACCGCGGTTGGCGGCATTCAGCGTGATCGTATTGCTGCCGTCACCGGTGAAGCTGTTGCCGGCACCCTGCATGGTGTCGGAGTTCGTGCCGCCGCCGACGTTTACAGTGCTGAAGAAGCTGTTGTCCGCCAGGGCAAGGCCGCCGTTGCCGCCGACGATGGTTTCATTGCCGCCATACTGGCTGGTCGCAAGCGTTGTGCTGCCGGTGTTGTTGATCACCACAGCCACAACGTTCGCGCTGAGAGAACCAACGATCGTCCCGACATTGGTCGGGGTCGATCCACCGATACCAACCACGACCGGGGTCGAAGAAACGATCGGATTGGTAAGTGTCAGCGAATTGCCGGAAACCTGTGATCCGCCGTTGATGGCGCCAATTCCAGTCACCAGGGTCTGGGCCGTGGTCGCATTGCCAGTGGTATTCTGCGGGATCTGGGTTACGCCACTCGTTGCGCCGGTTACGGTTGCCATCGATCAAATTCCTAATTTTCTGCGTGAGGTGCCGTTGAGGACTTTTAGGACACGGCACGAACAAAGGGCAAGCGTAAAGGAGAGGTAATGGGTGACAAAAATGCGAAAATCGGACGACCTTGCCAAAATTAACACTTGTTCTCTGGCCTTCCTGGTTTCGCCACCCGGGCATATCGGGAATCTCAAAAAAGCGTCAAACGCGCGAATTTGCCACAATGCTGTGAGACAAGCGTTGGCCTAAGAGTGAACCATAATTTGATGTTTTTGTGGCCCTTGGCGTCCGAGGGATCACGGCAAGCGTGATAGCAATGCCGCGCAAACCCCAAGCGGCCCGCGGATTTTCGGATCGCTTTGGTCCGATTTCGTATCAGCGCTTCGGCGCCGCACCATATTAGATGCAATTTAGCACTATTGGTATCGCCGCCATGCTGCGGTGCACTACCCAATGCTGGTTTCGCCTCTGGACACCATAAAAAAATTTACGAAATGCATCCTGATGCTGGCGCAGCCTGTTTCGCGTGCAGCTAAAAAAATGGTTCTATGAATAAAATATACTAATGAATATGCCGATATGACGTCATTTTATCAAAATTGTGGTTGACAGGTGTCAGTTTCACTTTGTTGATACAAGCCGATGTGCAAATTGAAGCAAAAATCCCTGGTCCTCAGGCCGCAACGCCCGATACAACTCAACCAGCGCGCGCTCGTTCCCGGTGAGGCTTCCCGCAACAGTGTGTACGCTCGGTGTGCTGACTCCTCCCAGCAGAAGCGCCCCCACTTCGATGCCAAGCACCTCGGCGACCCGCGCCAGATTGCCGCCAACCTGACCTGACCGACCTGTCTCCCATTGCGCCACTGCACTGCGTGATACCCCGATCTCTGCCGCAAGCTGTGCCTGGGTCATGCCAAGCCGTTCACGCTCCAACCGAATGCGGCGCCCCAGAGCCTCCAGATCCATCAATCGACCCTCCAACAGCGTGATGACCGCAGGCGGGATCGCCGACTGGTCTGAATCACGCGTGAAAACAAAGAGCTAGAGCCGCATGGCTACACCGATTTGAGGCAATCGCTGGCTAGCAGCCCCCACGAATGGTGTTCTGTCAATAAATCTAACGAAATACCACCGGATTCCGCGTGGCGCTGGTCAAAAAGCTTGACATGCAGGTCATAAAAATTAACATATTATCGAGACCTCGGACATTCAATCTAACAGGAGACACCCATGATGCAAAATGCCAGCGCCTCGGAATTCCCTGATGGAAATCGAGATCCGTTACCAGCCGGCCATCCCATCACATGGGCACTCATCACGGCGGGCACATGCCTCGATGGCTCTCCCTACGGCTTGCCGGTCACCCGCAGGCCGCACATCGCCGCCGACGCATGAATCGGCCCGTGTCCCCGCCACCCTCGGCACACGCGACCGGAGCCACCCTCGTCGCACTCATCGCGCATGGCTTCGCAGGCAGAGCGGAGGCATTGGCTGCCGTAACCTCTGTTATCCCCGCGTCGACCCCTGCCCAGCTCAACCGAAACACCGCCCGCCCCATCGCGGCCATGCCCGACACCCGGCTCGCCAACGAACGAAGCAAGGCCGCGTTGGCGATCAGGCGAGTGGTCGACACCCTGGCCCGAGAGGCTTGCTCCCGAACGCAATTTCGGCAGGCCGCCCTCCAGGCTTCCGGCGCCAGACTGACTGCCGCCGAACGCGAGCGAGTCCTGGCCGACGCCATCGGCGAGCGTCTGCGTCGGACACGATTGTCCCGTGCCACCACCCATCAATAAGGAGTCGCCAGTGCCCCTTCCCATATCGACCGGTCGTCCGGTGGCCCCCATGGGCCGAACCGCCTCTGCCCCCCCGCCGCTGATGGCCTTCGTCGATGCCGAGTACGTCATCTATCGCCTGGAAGAGGCCGGCCGCACATTGCTGGCGCTTCCTCACTCAGGGTATTCCACCCGCCTGCGCACCAGCCGTCACGACATTGTCCAGGCAGCGGCCGAGGCCTATGGCTGGTCCAACGTCGACGCCAGGCTGCGTCCCCCGGTGCCCTCCAGCCCCCAGATCACCCGCATGGATGAAGCGCTGGACTGGATCCCGCTGATCCCAATCGATCGCTACGTCATACGCAGGATCGTCGGCAGCAGAGCTCTGATCAGCCCGATCACAGAACGGCACCTGTTTCCGTGGCGTCGTCTTGGTGCCCTCTTGGGGGCAGATCACAAGGCAGTCCGCCGCTGGCATGCCCAGGGGATCGATCTGCTCGTCACCGCCATCAATCAGAAACACGCAATACACGGCACCGCCTGAAGCCGCGCAATTTGCAAGAAATGCTGCAAACCGAGAGCCTCTTGACGGAAAATCAATGGGTTAATTGTGGCATACGCGGTGCAGACCTTGCGCCCACATGCTTGCAAAGGGAGTCGCCACCATGAATGCCATGTTCGAAGCCGCCTACCGTGTCAGTGCCGCTGTTGCGATAGCGTCCATCGCGGCCCTGGTCATCGTGGCATTGACGGGCGGCTGAGTCAGAAGGCCAGGGGAACACCCCTGGCCTTCTTCCAAGCGTATCCACGCCGCCCAGACACCGGCAGTTACTGCGGCGTCAGCGTCACCATCGCCACCCCACGCTCCAGAATACCAAGCCGGGCCGCGGCCTCTCGCGACAAATCAATGATCCGGGTCCGTGTCCCCGGTCTGTCGTTGATCAGCACGACCACCGATCGCGCACTGTTGTCATGCAACGTCACGCGCACCCGCGTTCCAATCGGCAGCGTCGCATGAGCAGCTGTCAGCTCACCCTGATTGTAGCGCGAGCCGGAGGTCGTCCGGTGGCCCTGCCACTTCGAGCCACCATACCAGGATGCGATCCCTGTCTGCTGCCACGTGGCCAGACCGCCACTCTCACGCCACATCGTCCCGTCGTCGATCAGCACCGATCCATGGCTCGACGTCCGATGAACCGGGCGCGACACGCCAAGTGCCGTTGCCGGCACAATCCTCGCCCGGGCCGTTCCGCGCGGCGCCTGACTTGTGGCCGGGCGCGTCACCGCTGCCACATGGTGGTCAGCACCCTGACGTGGTGCAGATGTCTCTGCCCGCGAGACCATCGCTCGTCCCGCCGGAACCTTGTGCGTCGCAGATTTCGCGGCTTTACGCACAACATGTGGCTTAGCGGTCGGCGACACAGCCTTGCTGGCACGGATCGATTCGGTCGGCACCTGCGCAAGGGCAGGGTGTACCAGCACCGGTGCCGATAACATCAGTGACATCACCATGCCGGGGAATGCCCTTCTGGCACGTGCGATCATTCAAGCTCCATTCTGAAACGTGAGCGCCGACCCGCAGGCCATCTGGCGTCACATTGAAGTTCCACACACAAGGATCACCGCGCAACGACATCGGCCGTGCACAACAACAACAATCCAAGCCTGGCACGGCACCACAACCGGGTCCCGCACGGGCAGCACGAGTTGGCTTCTTGGCGCCATACAGCCAACACACGCGATCGAGATCAACCCCTATTCACCCCGTCTCGCAGGCCAATGTTGCTAGTTAAAGCGGCATTGACTGTCCGCAACCCACCACGCCGATCGCATACTATCCGACAAGCGACTGTTTTCCTTGATCATCGGCACTGCAGCAACCAATCCGCACCCGTGCCTGCCATGATCACGCCATATTTCATTTTCTTCACAAGACAGACGTCTCTTTCATCCAAAAAGGAAAAAACACCCAGGATGGAATTTTTTCCTTCCCATTCGCCCCAGATTCAGATATGTTTCTCACCATGATCGAATAGCCGTCGGCACGGTAAACCTCCCATCCGCCACCTGATCACTTCGATCCCGCCCCAAAGCGATCATTCCCATTCATCCCCCAAAGGGGAGAAATACTCTTGTCGCAGGAAAGCCTGCCGGCAGCTTCGCCGCTGTCGCTCATCGCATGGGCTGAACAAGCACTGGAACCCCTCGGCCAGGCTCCGGCCACCGTTCACCGCCTTATTCTGAAGGAACTCGAGCGTCTGGCGGAGGGAGAAGCGGATAGACTGATGCTGCTCCTGCCTCCCGGTCATGCCAAGTCCACCTACGCATCGGTCCTGTTCCCGGCATGGTGGTTCACCCGCCACCCCGCCAGTTCCGTCATCACCGCCTGTCACACTGCCGATCTTGCCGAACATTTCGCCCGCCAGGTCCGCACCCTGGTCGCCGAGCACAGCGATCTCCTCGGCTACGGCCTCGCCAGGACCGACCGCGCCACCGCCCGCTGGCGGACCACCAACCGAGGAGACTATTTCGCCTCCGGTGTCCGAGGCCCGATCACCGGCCGAAGAGCCGACCTCGTGCTGATCGACGACCCGATCAAATCCCACGCCGAAGCCGACAGCCCCGGCGCCCGCGACGCGCTGTGGAACTGGTACAGGTCCGATCTGGCCACACGCCTGAAGCCGGGAGGTCGGATCGTTCTGATCATGACGAGATGGCACGAAGACGACCTCGGCGGCCGTCTTATCGACGCCGACCCAAGTTGGCGCCTTCTGAAGCTGCCCGCCCTTGCCGAAACCAACGATCCCATGGGTCGCGCCCAGGGAGAGCCTCTTTGGCCGGAATGGGAAAGTGCCGAAGCTCTCGAGCGCAAGCGTCAATCCGTCGGCCAACGGGTCTGGCAGGCGCTTTACCAACAGAACCCCGGACCGGACAGCAACGCACTCTTTCTCACCACCCGCATACAGGTCGCTGACCCGGAAGCCCTGCCCACCGGCACCAAGGAAGTCCGCGCCTGGGATCTCGCAGCAACGATACCCGGAGAAGGCCGTGATCCGGACTGGACCGTCGGCATCAAGCTCGCGCGCCTCCCAACCGGTCGGATCCTGGTCACCGACATCGTCCGCCTTCGCGCAGGTCCGGCAGAGGTGGCCGACACCATCGTCGCCACCGCAACCCAGGACGGCGCCGGCGTTCTGATCGGCCTGCCGCAGGATCCCGGGCAGGCTGGCAAGCAGCAGGTCGCCTGGCTCACCCAGCGCCTCGCCGGCTTCCGGGTTCGCGCCTCGCCCGAATCCGGCGCCAAGCTCACCCGTGCCACCCCGGCCGCAGCCCATGTCGAAGCCGGCCAGCTCGGTCTGCACCGTGCCCTCTGGAACCGCGCCTTCATCGAGGAACTGAGAGACTTCCCGAACGGCCGCAAGGACGACCAGGTCGATGCCCTGAGCCGTGGCATCTCCCTGCTCGGCGAAACCACCACGCAACCCCGCCGTCTCAACGTTTCTTATTTAGAACGATAGACGCACACAGGCGAGACCGCATGTTCGAAACCATCGCAGGACTCATCCCGCCCGACCCCGACTATCCCCCGCGCGTCGCCCGCCTCAACATCCTCAAACGCGCCCTCGACGGCACGCTCTACGACGTGCTGCCCTACGCCTTCGCCGACGAACGCACCGGCGCCGGTGACTACATACCGTTGCGGCAACGGCGTCCCTCGGTGCGCTACCCACTCGCCAAAACCGTCGTGGACGACAGCATCTCCCTCGTGTTCGGCGACGGCCATTTCCCCACCATCGACAGCGAAGACACGCGGGTACGTGCCATCCTGGCCGATATAGCCACCGAGACGAAACTCAACGCCGTCATGCAGGAGGCCGCCTTGCGCGGCTCCATCGGCTCGGTCGCCATCCTGCTGCGGGTCCTCAAGGGCCGTATCTTTCTCAAGGTGCTCGAAACCCTCTCCCTCGCGCCGATCTGGGACCCAGAGGAGCCAGATCGTCTCGCAAGTGTGACGGAGCGCTACAAGGTCCCAGGCAGCACGCTCGCCGCCATGGGCTACGACATCGATGATCAGCAGGCGCAGCACTGGTTCATGCGCAGCTGGGATACCGATCAGGAGACCTGGTACCTGCCCTGGCCCGTGACCAGTGACGCGCCACCGCAGATCGACGATCTGCGCACCACCCCGCATGGCCTCGGCTTCGTCCCCATCGTCTGGATCCGCAACCTCCCCGGCGGCCCCGACGGTCCGGACGGCGTCGACGGCGCCTGCACTTTCCGTGCCGCTCTCGAAACCAGTATCGAGATCGACTATCAGCTGAGTCAGGCCGGCCGCGGTCTGAAATACAGCTCCGACCCCACGCTCCTCATCCGCGAACCCGCCGCCGACAGCCGCGAACTCATCCGCGGCGGCGGCAACGCGCTCGTGGTCAGCGAGCACGGCGACGCCAGACTGCTGGAAATCAACGGCACCGCCGCCGGCGCGGTCATCGACTATGTCCGCGCCCTCCGCGAAATGGCCCTGGAGAGCATCCACGGCAACCGCGCCAGCGCAGACCGCCTCACCGCCGCCCAATCCGGTCGTGCCCTCGAAATGATGCACCAGGGCCTCGTCCTGCTCGCCGACAATCTGCGCATCAGCTACGGCGCAGGCCTTCTCGAACTGGCCCGCATGATCCTGCAGGCCAGCAACACCTACCGGCTGATCGTTCTCGGTTCTCCCATCGATCCGATCGACCCCGGCACCCGCCTCAGCCTGGTCTGGCCGCGCTGGTTCGCACCCACCGCCGAAGACCGTGCGGCCGACGCCACCACCCTGGCCACCCTCACCAATGCCCACCTGCTCTCGCCCGAGACCGCCCTGCGCAGCATCGCCGACGTCTACAACGTCAGCGACATCGCCCTCGAGCGAGCCCGCATCAAAACGGAGCAAGCATGACTGACGACGTCCAGCCGCAAGGCGAAGACCCCAAGGTGACCGAGCTCGAACGCCGCCTCGCCGAACTCGAAGCCACCAGCGCACAGCGCATCCTCCACGCCGAGCTCCGCTCCCATGCCACCCGCGCCGGCATGGTCGATCTCGACGGGCTCAAACTGCTCGACACCTCCGGGCTCAAGCTCACCGAAGCCGGCGAGCTCGATGGCGGTGCCAAGCTGATGGCCGATCTGCGCCGCGCCAAACCATGGCTGTTCCAATCAGCAAGTTCGTCAAGCCCGGCAGCCCCGCCGCCCAACCGCCAACAGCCGACCAAGCGCGCCACCGAAATGAACCACGCCGAATGGCGTGCCGCCCGTGCAGAGCTGCTGCGCCGCCGCTGACCGGTCTCGCGTCTAGCTCCGCCTCGCCCTCCTTCCATCCCTGGCCTTCGCCCCGCAGCAGCGGGCGAGGACGGCCGTCTCCACAAGGACCAGCATCATGGGTATCCAGAATTTCCCCGCCGCCCTCCAGCCCATCATCCAGCAGGGCTTCCTGGAGCGCGAATTTCAGGCGTCGCTTGAATCCCGCCTCGGCTACCGCATGTGCGCCGACCGCCAGGAATTCGCAGTCGGCATCGGTGAAACCCTCACCAAGACCCGCGCCGGTCTCAAACCGTCCGTCACCACACCGTCGGCGCCGGCCACCAACACCAATCTCGACAACGGTCTGACCCCAGGCTCCTTCGGTGTCGAGCAATACACAATCACGCTCAATCATTACGCCGCCACCACGGACCTGAACATCGTCACATCCCGTGTCGGCATCGCCTCGCAGTTCCTGCTCAACGCCGCCATCAACGGCGAACAGGCCGCCCGCAGCCTCGACGAGCTGGCCCGCAACGCCCTGTTCAACCCGTATTTCGGCGGCAACACCCGCGTCCGCACCACGCTTTCGTCGGCTGGCCCGGCGGTCGCAGTCGACGACATCCGGGGCTTCCAGATGGTCTTCGTCAACGGCGTGCAGACCACGGTCGGTGGCAGCACCTCGCTCACCGTCACCGTCGGCAGCAACCTCTACACCCTCATCGGTGCCACCGCGGACGCGGTGAACGTCAGCACCGCTCCCAACGGCGTGTCGGGTGTGCTGACCTTCAGCGCCTCCGTTCTGGTGGCCGATGCCACGGCCGGCAACACCGTCACCGCCGGCACCGCCAGCTCGATCATGCGCCCGAACGGGCGGACCAACACGCTGGCACTCCAGTCGACCGACGTGCTGACCATGGCCACCCTGCTCAACGCCGTGGCCCAGCTCCGCCTCAACGCCGTTCCCGAGATCGACGGTGTATACAACTGCTATCTCGATCCGGTGAGCGCCCGCCAGCTCTTCGCCGACAACGATTTCCGCCAGTTGTTCCAGGGCGCCACCTCGGCCAACCAGGTCTTCAAGAAGGGCATGATCAACGACTTCCTGGGCCTGCGTTTCATTCCCACCACCGAAGCCTACGTCCAGCCGCATCCGACCATCAGCGGCGCCGTCATCCGCCGGCCGATCATCGTGGGCCAGGGCGCACTCATCGAAGGTGACTTCGCCGGCATGGCCGAGGCCGACGTCGCACCCGACGACAGCCTGATCTCGATCGTCGACGGCATCGCCATGGTCACCCGTGAACCGATCGACCGCCTGCAGCAGATCATCGCCCAGAGCTGGTACTGGATCGGCGGCTTCTGCGCCCCGTCCGACACCACCACCAGCCCCACCACCATCCCCACGGCCACCAACGCCGCGTTCAAGCGCGCCGTCATGGTCGAGCACATCGGCTGATGTCCGAAGGCGCGACCGGCCCCACCGGTCGCGCCTTCCTGCCGTGGAAGGACTCCAAATGGCCACCGACGAACCAGACGACCAGCTGAGAACCACCACCTACGGCGTCGTCAATGGCGCAATGACGCAGATGACCGCCGTGACAATGAAGGCCAGCCATCCAGCCAACAGCATCTACACGTTTTCCCGGGCATTCACCTGGAACACCGGCCACGGAATGATCCAGTTCCACCGTGGTCAATCCTATTGTCTCGATCCCGCTTTGAAAGCCGCTTTGCTGGCCGCCGGCGCACCGGTCTCCGCCGCCTGATCTGAAACCGCCTCACATCAAGGAGCCAAGCATGGCGTTCACCGACAGCGAGCGGACGGACCTGCGGCGTCATTGTGGCTATCCGGCCTATGGGCTCGGCAATGGCGGTTTCAGCAACTGGCGTTTCTACCAGGCCTATGGCCTGCTCGAATACCGCCTGCAGCGTCTCTCCGCTTCTGAGGAGACGGTCGCCCGCACCTATCTCACCACCTTGGCAACTCTCGAGACGGCCATCACCGACGCATCGGCGTCGCTGGACACCGACACCGCCGCCGCCTGGACCCGCAATGCCCGCGAGGTCACCGAGCGCACTCGACTGTTCGACGACTGGCGCCGTCGCCTCTGCGGCTTCCTCGGCATCCCGCCAGGCCCCGGCCTCGGCGAAGCTGGCATCAGGCTGGTGGTGTGATGAACAGCCAAACCCTGCAGGATCGCATCAACCGTGCCGCCGGCCGCGCCGCCGTTCATGTCGGGGCGCCGAACGACCTGCTGCGTCCCGAAAACCCGCGTGAGCCGCTCAGCCCCGCCAACCGGATCCTCAAGCTCAATGCAACCTTCCTGCCCATCGGCGGCCGCCACACAAGGCCCGTCATCTTCGGCGAGAACCTCTGGGAAGGCGTGTTTGACGCTGCCTACACAAGGCCCGGCGATATCCTCCGAAGGATCGACACCGGAGCCATCCACTTCATCGCGGCTCAGCAGCCCCTTTTGCCGGTGCTGTGCGTGCATGCCGCACGCCTCCTCGACATCACCCGCGCCGCTGCGGCCAGCACTCCCGGCCTGAACGCGTACGGCGCCACCGTCACAGCCACTGAGACCACGCTCGCCAAAGGCTGGCCGGCCGCGATCGTCGCCGCGGGAGGGCAGGGGACAGGCGAATCAGGCATCGCAGCCGATGTCCCCGCCGGCACCTGGCAGGTCCTCCTGCCGGTGAGCCTCAAGGTCGCCCTGCGCATCGGCGACCGTCTCACCGACGATCTCGGCCGCATTGCCGTCATCGCCACCTCAGAGCGCACCGATCTCGGCTGGCGCCTGCAAGCCCAGCAGGCCAACACCTGAGAGGCGAACAATGGCAGATCAATCCGATGTCGAAGCAACCCTCGCCAGCCTCGTCACCGCCGTCCTCTACCCCTCCGGAACCAACGCGGCATCGGTGCTCGGCAGCGTCTGCCACATCTACCGGGGCTGGCCCAACGCGGCCAATCTCGACTCCGACCTCGCCGCCGGCCACCTGACCGTCACCGTGATGTCCGATGCGGCATCGTTCACGGTCACCACCCGCTACATCGATCCGCCTTCGATGCTCGCGACCGTCACCCCGTCCCTGACCATCACGGTCTCAGGGCAGACCGCCACCATAGGCGGCACCGCCGCCACCGGCCAGGTCGCCGGCCTCATCGTCGACAACGCCGCCTTCGTCCATCGCACCGCCACCGGTGACACGCCTGAACTGGTCGCGGCCATCCTTGCCAGCTACATCCGCAGCACCCGCATCGCCCAGGTCACTGGCACCAGCATCACCATCCCCGGCGCCGGACTGCTCATCGGCCGCGTCGTCGCTGATCAGAACGCACTGGTCGAAACCCGCCGCCAGACCCAGAGCTTTCGCATCGCCTGCTGGTGCCCCGATCCCACCACCCGCGACAGCCTCGCATCCCTGCTCGACACCGCCCTGAGCCAGGACAGTTTCATCGCACTGCCCGACACCACCGAGGCCCGGCTCCGCCTGAGGCAAAGCGTCACCTTCGATCAGAGTCAGAACGCCAACCTGTTCCGCCGCGACCTGATCTTCACCGTCGAATACGCCACCACCGTCTCCGAAACCCTGCCGTCGCTGATCATCGGCTCCACTGCCATCGCCGCCAATGGCGGCCCCACCACCCAATCCCTCCTCGGCTGAAGGATCTCCTCATGAACATCCAACTCGTCGTCGTGCAGGCCTTCGGCCCGCACGCGAAGGGCGACTGCATCACGGACCAGGCCCAAATCCAGACCATCCTCGCCGGCGAGAACGCGAGCCACGTTGTCCGCGTCAGCACGCCCGCAGCCCTCCCTGCAGCCGCCGCCCCTTCAGCAGCCAAGGAGGCCTGATCGATGCCGATCGTCCAGCAAGGCAACATCAACACCACCGCCCTGGTGGTGCCCGATCTCTACGTCCAGATCGTCCCGCCACAGAACCTGGTCCTCAACGGCGTCCCCACCAACGTTCTGGGCGTCGTCGGCACGGCGAGCTGGGGCCCGGTCGGCCAACCGGTCATCACCGCCTCGATGGCTGACTACGCCCGCAACTTCGGCCCGATCATGCCCCGCAAATACGACATGGGCACCGCCGTCGCCGCCGCCGTGCAGCAGGGCGCCAGCAACTTCCGCTGTGTCCGCGCCACCGACGGCACCGACACCGCAGCGAGCATGATCCTGCCCGGCACCAGCTTCCTGCTCGTCGGTCTCTACACCGGCAGCCTCGGCAACCAGATCGTCGTCACGCTCGCCACCGGCAGCAAGGCCAGCACCTGGCGCCTCACCGTGAGCCTGCCCGGCCTGCAGCCCGAGGTGTTCGACAACATCGCCGGCACCGGCACGCAGTTCTGGACCAACCTCGCTGCCGCCATCAACACGGGAACCGGCGTGCAGCGCGGCCCCAGCCAGCTCGTGGTGGCAACGGCGGGCGGCACTTCCGTGGCCCCCTCCGCCCAGACCGCCTACTTCACCTTCGGCACCCCCGGCACCGATGGCGCCTCCGGCGCCGCCACCGCCACGCTGGTCGGCGTGGATGTCATCCCGCGCAAGGGCATGTATGCCCTGCGCGGCCAGGGCTGCTCGATCGCCCTGCTCGCCGACGGCGACGATGCAACGCAATGGACCACACAGGCCGGCTTCGGACTGTCGGAAGGGATCTACATGATCCTCGTGTCGCCCTCGGGCGACACCATCGCCGACGTCGTCGCCGTCAAACAGGCCGTGGGGCTGGACAGCTACGCCTGCAAACTGATGTTCGGCGACTGGATCTGGTGGAACGACCAGATCAACGGCGTGCTGCGCCTGATCAGCCCGCAGGGCTTCGTCGCCGGCCGCCTCGCCAACCTCTCCCCCGAGCAGTCGAGCCTCAACAAGCCGCTCTACGGCGTCGTCGGCACTCAGAAATCCGGCACTCCCGGCTCTGGTCAGAGCACCAGCTACTCGTCCGCCGAACTGGCCGCCTTGCTGGGCGGCGGTGTCGACGTCATCGCCAATCCGCAACCCGGCGGCGCGTTCTGGGGCGTGCGGGGCGGCCACAACAGCAGCTCCAGCGCCGCCACCAACGGCGACAACTATACGCGCCTGACCAACTACATCGCCGCCACCCTGGCCGCCGGCATGGGTCAGTATGTCGGCCAGGTCATCAACGCCGCCCTGTTCCGCCGCATCCGCGCCACCCAGCTGAGTTTCCTGCAGGCCATGCTCGGCCAGGGTCTGCTCGGCAGCACCGACGGCACACTGCCCTTCAACGTCATCTGCGACATCACCAACAACCCCGCCAACCGCACCGGCCTCGGCTACGTCCAGTCCGACGCGCAGATCCGCTATCAGGCGATCAACGAGAAATTCATCGTCAACATGGAGGGCGGCCAGACCGTCCAGGTGCAGCGCCAGACCCTTCCCGGCGCCCCCGGCGCGCTGAGCGCATAAGGAGATTCCTCAATGACCAGCAGCGCCTTTTCCGTCGGCCGCGACTGTCAGCTCGTGGTCATGGGCCCGTTCGGCCGCATCGATCTCACCCACGTCACGGGTTTCGAAAGTCACCAGCTCACCTCACCGATCCGGATCGATCGCATCGACGGCACCCAGCTCGGCGCCGAGCTGCCCAAAGGCTGGGAGGGCAGCTTTGAACTGGAACGAGGCGGCTCTAGCGTCGATGATTTCATCGCCAAAACGGAAGCGGCCTATCTCGCGGGCACGGCCGTTCCCACCGGCACGCTCTACCAGTATGTGCAGGAGGTCGACGGCAGCACCAGCACCTACCAATATAACGGCGTCGTCTTCAAACTCGTCCAGGCCGGCACTTGGCGCGGCGACCAGAGTGTCAAGCAGAAGCTTGACTTCTTCGCCACCACCCGCGTGCGCGTCTGATGTCCACGCCGTCCGCCCGCCTGATCGCCGCCGCCGAAGCCGCCCGAACCGCCACTGACAGCCAGGGCCGCCTCCTGTCGCTGCGTCGCCTGACGGCGCTCGACAAGCTGCGCCTGTTCAAGGCGGCCGGACCGGCCCTCGCGCAGAACCACCTCTGGCTCGGCATGGCCACCCTGGCCTGTTCGGTCACCGCCATCGACGACATCCCGGTGCCACCGCCGGTCAACGAGGCGCAGATCGAGGCCCTGGTCGGCCGTCTCGGCGATGACGGCATCAACGCCGTCGCCCGCGCCCTCACGCCGCCCGAACCGCTGGATGTGGAAACCCACGCGGGAAACTGAGCCGGCACCCCGATCTGGTCGACAGTCTGTATCTGTGCCGGAACGGGGTGCCGTTCGACGTCGCCTTCTCCCTCCCACCCGAAGACCGTCTCGCCTGGGTGATCGCCCTCGGACGGCTCGACGGCGGCGAGTTCGATTTCCCCTCGATGACCTGGAAGGAGCGGAAATGACCCTGTCCGAACTCGTGCTGCACCTGCAGTCGCTCGATCTCGACAGCATCGCCCGCGCAACCCTCGCGGAACAGGCGCAGCGCCTGGCCGACCTCGCGCAGGACGCGCTCTCCGTCCTCCCAGGCGGCCCGCACGACCACCCCTGGCGACGCTCCGGCACGCTGCAGGACAGCGTCTCCGCCCAGGCGGAGGGCGACGAAGCGGTCATCGGCAGCACGTCGCAGATCGCACTCTACCAGGAGCACGGCACGACCGACCTTCCCCCTCGTCCCACCTTCGGCCCGCTCGCTGCTGCCGAAGGCGAGGCAATCGCCCGCACCGTCGCCGACCGCCTCACGCAAGCCCTCAGGAGCCACTGATGGACGATGCTTATGTCATCGGCATCCGCCTGGCGCTGGACAACGGCGTCAGTGCCGGCGTCGCCGCGATCGGCCAGGAGCTTACCTCCCTCGACTCGCAGATAGCCGCCACGGCCACCACCCTGCAGCAACTGACCGAGATCGCCGCCTCAGCCACTGCCGCCGCCGCGGGTGACCTCGCGCGTCTATCGCGAGATCCGTCCGTTCGCCCCCCGCTGCAAGCCCCGGGTTCAGACCCGGTCTCAGCCGTGTCCGCTCCACTGCCGGCACCGTCACAAGACCCAAAGCAACCACCCGCCAGTGCACCGGCGCTGCCAATCACGACGTCGCAGCCCTCACCCATTGTCCTTCGGGTCGATCAGACCTTGACGGCGCCGGGTCAGCAAACGCCGACCACGCCCCAATCCCCGTCGCCTCCTGCCCCGACGGCGGCGGCACCGCCGACCGCTCCGGAGCCGCACCGCTCTCCCACCGCCTCATTCGGCGCCGTCTCCCCCTCCGCGCCGCCACCAGTGCCGCCGATCCTTCAGAATCTTGAGCCCCCGACGGCACCGTCCACAACGACGGCACCGCAGGCCCCGCCGGTCATTCGAATCAACCCGTCTATCGAACGGCCGTCCGCGCCGCAGCCATCCCCTGTCGCCCTTGAACGCCCGACCCTGCCACAGCCAACGGCCCGGACGACGCCGGTCCCGCTTTTGGCGCGTCCCGGCCCCACGCCGCTTCCCGCTGCCCCACCGCCATCCGAACCGCGCTCCGCTGCCCCCAAATGGCATCAGCCCCCAAGTGCCGACGCACAGCTCGTCCGCAGCCCCACCGCCCCGGGTCCGACCCCAACGCTTCCGTCCGTCGCCCCCCAATCGAACCAACCGAGCACCATGCCAACGGGTGGTGACGTCTATCTCGACGGCACGCGCCTCGGCACCTGGATGACCAACCATCTCGCCCGCGAAGCCGGACGCCCCCCCGCAGGCGCCACCGGCTTCGACCCCCGCATGGGCATCACCTGGCCGGGCGCCCAGCAAGGAGGCTGATTCGTGTCCTACACCTACCTCTTGCTCGGTCCCGTCCTGTTTCAGGATTTCGAGCTGCCGCCCTCCGTGAGTTGGGGCGGTGCACAGTCGCTCACCGTCCATAAGCTCCCCGGCGGCACCCGCATCATCGACTCGATGGGCCGCGACGATGCCGAAATCACCTGGACCGGGGTCTTCTCCGGCAGCGACGCCGGTCTGCGCGCGCGCGCGATCGACCTCATGCGCGCCGATGGCGGCCTCTGGCC
This sequence comes from Rhodospirillales bacterium, assembly GCA_037445025.1. Lineage (GTDB taxonomy): Bacteria > Pseudomonadota > Alphaproteobacteria > Acetobacterales > Acetobacteraceae > CAIQQQ01. The sequence goes on along the minus strand of JBBILI010000006.1, from coordinate 154,790 downwards.
GCTCACCTGGGAAACCTTCTTCTACAGCGTCGTCGTCTCCCGCTTCGAGGCCGACTACCGTCGCCCCAACTGGATCCCCTACCGCATCACCTGCACCGTCCTGCGCGACGAAGCCGAAGCCGTCGTCGCAGCCGCACTCTCGATCGGCGCCTCCGTCCTGGCGGACCTGACCTCCGCCGACAGCCTCGGCACCGGCATTGATCTGACCTCCGCCACCACGGCCAGCTCAGCCACCGGCGGCACGACGCTCGGCACTGCCGCCTACGCCCAGGCCCAGTCCCAGCTCGCCGCCGCCACCAGCTCCATGTCCAGCCAGCTCGCCACCACCGGCACGCAGCTGACCGCCACCACCGACCTCGGCCAGGCCACCACCTTCGCCGGCCAGGTCGCCCAGCTCGCCACCGCCCAGGGCTTTCTAAGCCGGGCCGCCACCAACCTCGCCAACGCCAGCAGCTGAGGAGCGGCACGATGCAAAGCTTCACCACCGTCGGCGGCACCCTGTTCCACGTCGCCGCCAGCCAGCTGAACGACGCCACGCAATGGATCCGCATCGCCCAGCTCAACAACCTCTCGGATCCGATGCTGACCGGCCTCGTCACCCTCCGACTGCCCGATCCCGACCCCAACGCGGGAGGCGGCATTGCCAGCCAGTAGCGCCCGTCTCGGCACCCCGCGCCTCCTGGTGCTGGCCAACGGCTCGCCCATGACCGCCCCGCTGAGCGCTGATATCGTCAGCAACAACCACAGCGCCGCCGACCGCTTCCGCGTCACCGCCCACCTCACCGCCACCGACCTCACCAGCTGGTCGGCCATGACGGACGCCCTGCTCGACATCCAGGTCTCGCTCGACGGCCTGGGCTGGACCAGCCTCATCCAGGGCCAGGTCGACCAGCTGCAGATCGACCCCCGCAGCATGCGCCTCACTCTCGAAGGCCGCGACCTGACCGCCCGCCTGATCGAGACCCGCACGCAGGAGACCTTCGCCAACCAGACCAGCAGTCAGATCGCCCAGACCCTGGCTGCCCGACACGGCATGACCGCTGACATCACCACCACGACCACCCCGGTCGGCGTCTACTGGCAGTTCGAACACGACCATATCACGCTCGACAGCTTCAGCCGCTCCATCTCGGAATGGGACCTGCTGGTCACCCTCGCCGGCCACGAAGGCTTCGACGTCTGGGTCACCGGCACCACCCTGCATTTCCGTCCGCCGCCGGCGACGCTCGATGCCACCGCCGTCCTGCAGCTCACCGCCTCGGTCACCGGACCGGCCAACCTCATCTCCCTCCAGCTCGATCGGGCCCTGACGCTGGCCCGCGACATCGAGGTCGTGGTGAAAAGCTGGAACAGCCGCCAGGCACAGTCCTTCACCCAGACCGCCCGCGCCATCCGCAGCGCCGGCACCGGCACGCCCGCGAACGGCAAACCACAACGCTACGTCTACGTCGTCCCCAACCTGACGCCCGACGCGGCCCTCAAGCTTGCGCAGACCCGCCTCACCGAACTCAGCCGCCACGAACGCGTCATTCATGCCGAGATGCCCGGCGAACTGACCTTCACGCCCCGCCAGCAGGTCCTGCTGCAAGGCACCAACAGCGACTTCGACCAAGTCTACTGGATCGACGAAATCACCCGCCGCCTCAGCTACACCCATGGCTTCACCCAGTCGCTGCGCGCCCGCAACGCAAGCGCCACCGGTCAGGCGACATCCCCCACCACACCGATCGGCACCGGCAGCGGAGGCACCCCATGGAGCGGTTTCTGAATGCGCTCAAGGCGCAGTCCGGTGCGCAGGACCGCACCACCGGCCAGCCTCGCTTCGCCATCGTCAGCAGCGTCGATCCCTCCCGCCCCGCGGCGCGCGTGCTCCTGCAGCCCGAAGCCGTGCTCACCGGCTGGCTTCCCATCCTGAGCCCCTGGGTCGGCGCCGGCTGGGGCCTGTCCTGCCCACCCGCCCCGGGCGACCAGGTCCTGGTTCTGCCCCAGGAAGGCCAGTCCGAACACGGCGTCATCATCGGCCGCGCCTGGTCCGACAGCGCCAGAACTCCCGCCGCCCCCACCGGCGAGCTCTGGCTCGTCCACCAGTCCGGCGCCTTTCTGAAACTCAGCAACGACGGAATGATCCACCTGCAGGGCAACACCACCCTCGCCGGCAACCTCACCGTCACCGGCACCATCTCCTCCACAGGCGACGTCAGCGACAGCATCGGCGCCTTGTCGCGCCTGCGCCGTCATTACGATCTCCACACCCATACCGACTCCCGCGGCGGCACCACCTCCACCACCAGCCAGCCTGATTAGGAGCTCCGATGGCCGACCTCTTCCACAGCTTCGGCTCCGACCTGGTGATCTCCCCCACCGGCGACCTCGCCGCCGCCTCAGGCCCCATCCTCGGCCAGCAGCGCGTTCTCAGGCGCCTGCTCACCAACCCGGGGGACTATATCTGGCAGCCCGACTACGGCGCCGGCCTCGCCAGCTTCGTGGGCCAGCCGGCCGCCATCGACCAGATCAAGGCGACCATCCGCAGCCAGATCTTCAAGGAGGCCGCGGTCGCCCGCACGCCGGAGCCGACCATCAACGTCACCTTCGACCAGAGCGGCACCGTCTACGTCCATGTCCGCTACGCCGACGCCACAACCGGCCAGACCCAGCTCCTCTCCTTCTCGGCGGGAACCTCGTAGATGCAGCTCCAGCTCCAGAATTTCTCCACACTCGTCAGCAACGCCGCCGCCGCCGTCCAGGGCGCCGCGAACCAGCTGCTCGACCTCACCGTCGGCAGCACATTGCGCGCCATCCTCGAAGCCAACGCCGCCATCGGTCTGTGGATGCAGTGGCTGATCCTTCAGGTGCTCGCCACCACCCGCGCCGCCACCAGCAACGGCACTGATCTCGACACCTGGACCGCCGATTTCTCCCTCACCAGGCTGCCCGCATCGCCTGCCACCGGCCAGGCCACCTTCAGCCGCTTCACACCAACCACCGCAGCGCTCATCCCGGCCGGAATCTCCGTCCGCACATCCGACGGCAGCCAGACCTTCACGGTCGACGTCGGGACGACGAATGCCGCGTGGACCCCCAAAGCAGGCGGCTACACGCTCGGGGCCGGCGTCGCCAGCATCGTCCTGCCGATCACCGCGGTCGCGCCAGGCGCCGCCGGCAACGTCCAGGCCGGCGCCATCACGTTGCTGGCCACCGCCATTCCCGGCGTCGATACCGTCCTCAACGCGGCCCCGCTGTCCGGCGGCCTTGACGCTGAAAGCGACGCCGCGCTGCGCGCCCGCTTCTCCAGCTATCTCGCCAGCCGCGCCCGTGCCACGCCGCTTGCGGTCGGCGCCGCCGTGCTCTCGGTTCAGCAGGGCCTGAACTACACGCTGCAGGAAAACCTGACCCCTGCCGGCACGGCCAGCATGGGATGCTTCGTCCTCACCGTCGACGACGGCTCCGGCGCCCCGCCTGCCAGCCTGCTCACCAGCGTCGCCGCCGCGGTCGAGTCCATGCGGCCGATCGGCAGTCTCTACACGGTCCAACCGCCGACGGTTGTGACTGCCAACGTCTCCATGGCGATAACAACCGCCACCAGCGCCGTCCACACCACCATCGCCGCCAATGTGGTGCAGAGCCTGACCACGGCGATCAATGCGCTGACCCTGGGCACCCCGCTCCCCTACACCCGCCTCGCCCAACTCGCCTATGCCGCGGATCCCAACGTCATCAACGTCACCGCCCTCACCCTCAACGGCGGCACGTCCGACCTGACCCCCAACGCCGCCAGCCTCATCAAGGCCGGCACCATCCTGGTGAACTGACATGACCGGTGACCCCTCGGACATGCTGGCTAGGCTCAAGGCCACACTGCCGCCTGCCTGGTTCCCCAACGCCACCCCGCTACTCGACGGCGTGCTGGCCGGCCTCGCCCGCACCTGGTCCTGGCTCCACGGCGCCATCACCTACGCCATCGCCCAGACCCGTATCGCCACCGCCACCGACAGCTTCCTCGATCAGATCGCGGCCGACTTTTTCGGCACCAGCCTGCACCGGTTGCCGGGCGAGCCTGACGCTCTCTATCGCACCCGCATCCGCTGCGAACTGTTGCGCGAGCGTGGCACACGACACGCCGTCATCCAGGTGCTGCAGGATCTTACAGGCCGCACGCCTGTGGTCTTCGAGCCGAGCCGTCCCGCCGACACCGGCGCCTGGAGCGGCCCGCTCGGCTATGGCGTGGCCGGTGGCTGGGGCAGCCTGTTACTCCCTTACCAATGCTTCGTCACCGCCTTCCGCGCGCGGGGCGGCGGCATCGCCAGCGTCGCGGGCTACGACGGCCCGGCCGGCTACGGCGCCGGCGCCCTGCAGTACGCCAGCCTCTCGATGCTCACCGGCACCGTCACCGACCAGCAGATCACCGCCGCCATCGCCCGCGTGATGCCGGTCTCGACGATCGCCTGGACCTGCATCTCCAACTGAAACCCCTGTCCGAGGCCAGAACATGGACCGCAGCATCGTCTACCCCGGCAGCATTCCGCTCGATACGGATCTGTTGTCGACCAACCGCAACGCCATGGTGGCCCTCGGCGCCCTGCTCTCCGCCACGCTTGGCACATCACCGCAGATCGACGGCCTCACGGTGAACCCCACCGTCCCGGCCAGCCTCTCCGTCGTTGTCGCCCCCGGCAGCATCACCCAGCTCACCACCGTCGATCAGAACGCCTACGGCTCGCTGGCAGCCGACACCGCCGACGCCTTGGTGAAGATGGGCGTGAATCTGAGCAGCACGAATTTCACCCTGACCGCCCCCACCACCACCGGCCAGGCGACCAACTACCTCATCGAGGCCACGTTCCAGGAAGCCGACGTCACCCCCGTCGTGCTGCCATATTACAACGCGGCCAACCCGGCACAGCCTTATCTCGGCCCGGCCAACAGCGGCGTCGCCCAGGCCACCCAGCGCACCCAACGCGTGCAGCTTCAGCTCAAGGCAGGCGCGCCGGCCGTCGTCGGCAGCCAGACGACGCCTTCGGTCGACACCGGCTGGTCCGGTCTTGCTGTCATCACCGTTGTCTATGGCCAGACCCAGATCACCGCCGGCAGCATCGCGCCCTGGCCACAGGCGCCGATCATCCCCTTTCGGCTGGCCGCCCTGCGCCCGGGCTTCTCGCAGATCCAGCCCTTCACCTCCTCGGGCACCTTCACCGTGCCGCAAGGCGTCTCGCGCCTGCGTGTGACGGTGATCGGCGGCGGCGGTGCCGGCGGCACTCACGCCACCATTCCGGGCGGCGGCGGCGGGGCAGGCGGCCAGGCGATCACCATTCTCACCGGCATGACCCCCGGCACCTCCGTCCCTGTGACCGTCGGTGCCGGCGGCGTCGCCCTCACGGGAGGGACCACCGGCAGCGGCGGCGTGGGCGGCACATCGAGCTTCGGCGTCTACGTCTCTGCCACAGGCGGCCAGGGCGGCGGCGGCGGCTCGGTCTCCACCACGGCCGCTGGCGGCGGTGGCGGCTCCGGCGTCGGCGGCCTGATCAACTATCCCGGCTCGATGGGCACCGACAGCATCATCCCCGCGGCGCGCGGCGGAGACGGCGGCGGTCCCGGCGGTGGCCGCGGCACCACCGGCCTCATCTCCGGGATTGCTGCCCCCGGCTACGGCGGCGGCGGCGGCGGCGGTGGCGCCAGCAGCACCAGCGGCACCGGCACCGGTGCCGCTGGCGGCAACGGCGGCGCCGGTCTCGTCATCGTGGAGTACTGAGCGATGAAGACCTATGCCCGCCTGGTCGACGGCATCGTCGCCGAATTGCTCACCACAGCGGCCAATCCTGTGCAGCTGTTCCATCCGTCCCTGCAATGGGTCGATGTCACCAGCCAGACCGGCATCCAGATCGGCTCCGTGCAGAACGGCTCCGGCTTCATCGCGCCGCCTGCACCGACGCCCACTGTGATCCAGACCCCATCGCTCGCCCAGCTCCAGTCGGAGCTTTCCACTCTCTCCGCCCAGATTGCCGCCTTCGCGCCCCACAGCTGAATCGGAGCCGACCATGCCCACCATCGCCCAGCATGTCTGGCGCCCCAGCGGCGCCCGCCGGGTCGTGCTCGACGGGTTCGTCCCCGTTCCCCGCGGCACCATTCCCACCACCCCCGCGCCCCTGGTCTGGCCGGCCAAGGACCCCGCCGACGTGCTCGACTACGAGTTCGACATCTCGGCCGCCCTGCTCGGCAACCGTGGTGACAGCATCACCACGATTGACGTTGCCATCACCCCCAATGCGACCGGCGACCTCACCCTCGCCAGCACCGGCGCTGACGGCGCCGTCGCCGTGCTGTGGCTGGGCTCAGGCCAGGTCGGCACGATCTACAGTGTCCAGATCACCATCGGAACCGCCGACGGAAGAACGGTCAACCGCGTCGTCCTGTTACCGGTGCAATCGCTCGCCGTCGCCAGCGCCCCCTCCAACGCCCTGACCAGCGGCGCCGGCGCCATCGTCACCGATCAGGCCGGCAACCCCATCCTGATCGGGAGCTGACCATGCCAACCGTCGATGATCTCACCGCCGCAACAGCCGCGGCCTCCACCGATGAACTGCCCATCAGCCAGTCCGGCACTCTGCGCAAGGCCACCGTGGCGCAGGTGACGGCCGGCCTGCAGCCAGCGCTCGCCCTCACCTCAGGTCAGCTACTCGGGCGCATCTCCACCGGTTCCGGCGCACCCGAGGCAATCACCATCGGCGCGAACCTGACCCTCTCGAACGGCAACCTCTCGGCCACGTCGGCACCGTTCACCGTGGCCGGACTGCCCGCGGCCGCGTCCCCCTCGGCCGCCGATCTCGTCGCGATGTCGCAGAGCGGCTCCAGCGTGGCCCTGCCCTACGGTCAGTTCATGGCCGGGCTTGCCAGCCTCAGCGGCGTGAACGTCTCCACCACACAGGTCACCGCCACAGGTGCTGTCACAGCCCGCACCTTGGCAGATCATTTCGCCAGCACCGTCGCAATCGAGGATTTCGGCGCAGTCGGAGACGGCGTCACCGACGACACCGCTGCTCTCACCGCAGCCTTCGCCTCCGGCCGCCCCGTGCGTCTCGGCGCCAAGATCTACGCCATCAAGGGCCAGCTCACGATCCCCACAGCCGCGGCGGCCTTGATCGGCACACCAGGCCTCAGCACGCTACGAAGGTCAACCCAGGCCGGCTCCGGCGCCTGGATCCTCCTGCAGGGCACCAGCTTCCGCGCCGACGGTGTGATCTTCGATGCCCACAAGTCGGCCATCAGCATCGACAGCTGGTCCATCCTGGTCGCCGCCTCCTGCACCGTGACGGACTTTCACCGCTGCGCCTTCATCAACGCCTACGGCGCGGTCCTTGGCCACGGCCTCACCTACCTCGCGAACGATCCCACGCTGTGCCAGCACAGCATCCGCGACTGCGAATTCGCTTCCAACACCAGCAACGGGCTCTGGGTCCAGGGCTGTGAAGGTGTCCTGGTCGAAGGCTGCCGCGCCCATGACAACGGTCAGTATGGGCTCTGCTTCGATTACAACGACCAGACCTTCGTCCAGAAGGTCCACATGGCGCAGGTGATTGGCAATCGCTGCTGGAACAACCAGCGTGGCATCGCCGTGGGCAACTACAACGCCACCAACCTCACCCCGCCAACCTGGGGCAATGCCAATCCGGACGCGATCTCCATCGTCGTCGCCGGCAACATCTGTCACGACAACACCGTCTATGGTATCGCCGTGTCCGGTCGCGCCCTGCAGGTGCATGGCAACCTGCTGTCCAACAACGGCACCGTTACAAACGCCGGTGCCGGCATTCTGGCCAACATTGCCAATTCCCGTGTGGTCTCGAACATGGTCACCGGCACCGGCCTTTACGGCATCGACTGCGGCGGTTCGCTCAATGCCGACTTTACCGCCAATTTCGTCCAGGGCTCCAGCTTCGGGATCAACTGCGGCGGCGGCCTGAACGTCCGCGTCGACGACAACTTCCTCCAGGATTGCAGCTCCTGGGCCCTCGTCGCCAACAACGTGGAAACCGACTCGACCGGTGTCAATTTCGGCCAGGCGACCGACATCCTGTCGCTCACCGGCAACTGGATCGGCCTGTCGAGCGCGTCCGCCGGCGGCATCCTGCTGCGTGACGGACCGCAGAACGTCCTGGTGGCGCGCAACAGTTTCGTGGGTACCAACGGTGCCCAGCTCGCTAACACCCTCTGGGCCAACACTGACAGCATCATCGTCGAGGGTAACCGCTGGAACCTGTCACAACGTTTTGTGGTCAATCCGACCGCGATCGGCGGCCTGCAGACCCTCCTCGTCCCCGATATCGCCGACAGCCTGATGATCACCACGGCCCCAACCGGTGTTCAGTCCATGGTCGGCATGTACCAGGCCCAGTCCGCCGGCGGCATCACCTTCATCCGTGTCACTGCCGGAGGCTCGGGCTACACCGCGGCCACCATCAGCGTCACAGGTTCAGGCACGGGCGCCACGGCCACCGCCATGCTGTCCAACGGCGTCCTGATCGGCGTCGTCGTCACCAACCCCGGCAGCGGCTACGGCCCGACCGGGACACAGGTCACCATCACTGTCACCGGCAATGGCACAGGCGCCACCGCCACCGGCTGGTGCGGCCTTCCCGTCCCGGAAGAACGCCGTCTGGTCGTTCGCTGCAACACGGCCGTCCATTTCACCCGCGTCGGCTCCGCACCGCTGCAGGAGAACTGGACCTATACCGACCTCAACGTCCCTGCCGCCGCCGATGTCGAATGGATCGGCACCTGGGGCACCTGGCGTGCCCGGTATTTCAGCACCGCCGACTACCTCGCCCCCGACGGCGCCGGCGGCGCCAGTCTGCGCAGCATCGCCAATGGAGATGTGCAGATCCACCCGAACGGCACGGGCAACCTTCGTTTCACCACCGATGCCGAGGCCACTGGCTGCCTCAACGCCATCGGCCGCGGCAGCCCGCAGGGCGTGGTGACGGCGCCGCCGGGCTCGACCTACCACAACCTCAACGGCGGCGTCGGAAGCAGCTTCTACGTCAAGCAGACCGGCACCTCCAACACCGGCTGGTTCGCCGTCGGCTGACGTTTCGCTCTGACCATCCCATCGCCCCCGCATCACCCGCACCTGCCTCCAGGGCGGGGGGAGAATCCGCATGACCACGATCCCGCAGCTGCCGCAGACCGCGGTCGTCAACCCGACCGACCAGCTCATGATCGACCAGTCCGGCACCTCAGCAGCCACGTCGGTGTCTCAGTTGCTGCAAGGCCTGCAGCCCCAACTGACCCTGGCGCAGAGCAAACTGCTCGGTCGCATCAGTCCAGTCCCCGGTCAGCCGGAATCGGTCGACATTGGCCGCGGGCTGACGGTCGCCTCCACCGCCTTGACCGTTGACACCTCGGTGATCGCTCCCCTGGCGTCACCAGCCTTCTCTGGCACACCCACGGCCCCGACCCCGGCAATTGGCGACAGCAGCAACACTGTCGCCACCACGGCCTTCGTACAAGCCAAATACTATCAACCCATCAGTTTGACGGGTGATGTGACAGGCACAGGTTCGAACACGATCGCTGTGACACTGCCCGCCATCACCACACCGGGCCAGTTCACCCAGGTCACGGTCAATGCCAAAGGCCAGGTGACCTCTGGCACAACAACGCTGTCCTCCTCCGCCATATCGGGTCTTGCCACAGTGGCGACCACCGGCAGCTACGCCGATCTCTCCAATCGGCCAACCGCCTACGCGCTCCCCGCCGCAACGGCCAGCTCGCTGGGCGGCGTGAAGCCAGGCGCCGATCTTGCAGTTCTGCCCGACGGCACATTGTCCGTCGCTGTCAGTGGCATGGATGTCTCCCCGGCAACTTCTATGGCAAGTGGCACGACGCTCGCGCGCTCCCTCGCCGACCGCCAGGCCGATGTCTACAACGTCCTCGACTATGGCGCCGATCCTTCGGGTGTCACGGACTTCTCGGCTGCGTTCCAGACCCTCGCCTCCGGCCTGCCCGCCAGCGGTGGTACCATCTACTTCCCCAAGGGCACCTACCGCTTCAACAGCGCTGTCTATGCACCGGACAAGGCGCTGCTCGAACTCGATGGCGGCGTCATCTTTCTGGGCGCCGGTGGCCCCAACACCATCGCGGACGGTCTGGTCCTGCAACAGCAGCAGGCCGCCAAGATCTTCATGCGCGTCGGTGCCAGTGACGCCAATTCCTGGACCGTCCACGCGTCGCAGATCGTCGCTACCACCTTCGGCAGCACGTCGTACGAGAAGGCAGCGCTGTATGCGGCAATCTCCTCCTACGATCCGTCGACCTATGCGCTCGGCTCCTCCTACGACACCTCCTTGACCACCAAGGATGCCGTCGGCATCCAATCCACAGGGTCGATCCTGCCGGGCAACACCAAGGGCCGCGCCTGGGGCATGGCCGCCATGGCGACCGTCAGTCCAAGTTCTGATGGCCTGGCCACTGGCATCGAGGTCGACCTCGTCAACAACGGTGCGGCACAGCCGGAAAACAATCGCTGGAACACCAAGAACGGTGTCGCTGCGATCAACTTCGGTCCAAATCAGGGGACCAACGCCTTCCAGGTCGTAGGCTCGGGCGGCACCTGGTACGACGGCTACACGGTTCTGAAGAACGCCGTGACGCGGAACGCCTTCGTTCTGCGAGACCTGTCGACCTATCCCTCGACAACACCTGCGTTCATCGATGCGAACGGCAACGCCCAGTTCCAGTCCCTGGCCATCACCGGGGGGACCCAAAGCAGCTTCAACAGCAGCTGGACGGCGGGCAACCCCGGCAACGGTGCGTTCCAATGGAACTTCACCGGATCTGTTCCAAGCGCCGGCGTGATCGGCCCGCTCACCAATGTCTACAACGCCGGCCCATACTGCGCACAGGCGCAGAAGTTCAACTACTTCACCACGGCCGGCAACGCCGACAGCGTCGACAACGCCAGCACACTGATCGGCGTCTACAACCCCGCCAACGTCACCGGCGCCAACATGGGCGCTGAGCTCGTTCGCTGGACAGTCGGCATTACGCCCAACGATACGACGCACAACTGGACGCACGTCGTCGAGGAATACAACGTCGTCAACCGCGGCCTCGACATCGGCTGGAAGGCCTATCGCAACGATCCCGTCAACCACATCACCGGTCCACAGCAGATCACCGGCATCGTCAACTACTCGCCGGAGGCCACCGGACTGGGGCAACCTGGCGAAGGCAAGAACCTGCTGTTCGCCGAGCTGTTCGGCCAATCCGCCGCCACCAACTCCACCGGCCTGCCGGCCCGCTTTTACAACGCATCGATGTATGAGCCGAACTGCGTCGTAGGCGGTGTGGGGCGTGCCATCTACATCAACGGCGACCTCACCGGCGTCACGGCACAGATCCCATACGCGCCGCTCGAGGTGAACCTCACCTGGCTGCACGGCCTGCGCACCACCACCGCCACGTTCCAGGACGGCGCTGCGCTCACGATGGCTGAAGGTCAGGCGGTGGCCTGGACCACGGGTACATCGACAGCACAGATCGCCTCCAACGGCGCCGGCGCCAACCAGGACATCGTGCTTACACCGGCTGGAACCGGCACCACGCGGGTCACCACGCTCGCCGCCTCCGGTGCGGCCAGCTTTTCTGGCGGCATCGCCGACGCCAGCTTCAGCCTGCAGACCCCGAGCACTGGCTTCTCCATCATCGTGCCGAGCGGTGTGACCACCTTGCAGCTGGTTCCATCCGGAACCCTCGCAAGCGGCTCCATCACCTTCCCGTCCAACCCGGTGAACGGCCAATGGCTCCTGCTGTGCTCGACGGCGAGCGTCCTCTCCTGCAGCTTCGTGGCAGCATCCGGCCAGACCATTCTGGGCGCGCCCACGTCGCTTCCAGCCTATGTCGAGGTGAGCTTCCTATACCAGGCGAGCGCATCGCGCTGGGTCTGCCAGTCCGGCAACGACTCACGCATCGCCGGTCTCGGTACGATGGCGTCCCAGAATGCCGCAAGCGTTGCCATCACCGGCGGCAGCGTGTCCGGTGCCAGCATAACGGTTGCCACGCCCGCCACATCAGACAACTCGACGACGGCAGCGAACACAGCCTTCGTCAAGGCCCAGAACTACATCACCAGCGCCGGTGCCCCGGTTCAGTCGGTGGTCGGACAGACCGGAGCCGTGACCGCAGCGCAGATTGCGGCTTCCGTTGCGGGAACGGGGCTGACCGGGTCGGGCGGAACCCTGGTGGTGAACTACGGCACATCAGCCACGACCGCCGCAGCCGGCAACGACTCCCGCATCACCGGTGCCCTGTCAGCCACCACGGCAACGGCGACCTACGCGCCGCTGGTCTCACCAGCACTGACCGGAACGCCCACGGTCCCGACGGCGGCGGTGAACACCAACTCCACCCAGGCCGCCTCCACAGCCTTCGTCATCGGCCAGGCCGGCACATCAACGCCCGCAATGAACGGAACCGCGGCCGTCGGCACAACGACGCTGTTCGCCCGTCAGGACCATGTCCATCCCACAGACACGTCGCGCGCACCCGCCGCGAGTCCTACCTTCACCGGAACGATCACCACCAGCGGCACCATCGCCAATGTCGGTTCTCTGGTCAGCAACCTGGGAACGGTGGCACTCGGCAGCCTTCTCTCCAGCTCCTATCTGTCGCCGTACACCGGATCATTGCTGTTCGGCACAGGCGCTGACGGGAGCGTCACGATCTCGTCGGGTACCACCACCCTGAGCCGTGACATGCACTATTCCAGTCTCGTGCTGAGCGGGACCGGTGTTCTGAACCCGAATGGCCATCGCATCTTTGTCTCCGGCACGCTCGATATCTCTGCCGCTTCGGCCGGTGCAATCCTCGTCAGCGGTGGCACGGTGTCCAACGCCGTCGGTTCCGCGGCAGGTGCCGGCAATGGGGCCCAGTTTGCCGCGCGCGATGTGCCTCTGGCGGCGCCCGCCCTGAACGGTGTTGCCGGCGGCACAGGTATCGGTGCCACCGGAACCAGCAGTTCGGCGTACAATTTTGCCGCCAACGGGGGCCAGGGCGGCGTTGGCGGGGGCGGAGGGGCGGGCACGTCAGCAGGTGGCAGTGCCGGATCCCTGGCCGTGAGCGCCAGCTACCAGCCCAGTTTTCCCACGCCGACGCTCACCTTCAGCCTCTATTATGGCACCTGCAACACGACTTATGCCGGCTTTAGCGGGTCGTCAGGCGGTGCTGGCGGCGGCGACGGCACCAATTCCGGCGGTGGCGGCGGTGCCGCCGGGCCAGGCGGTGGCTCGATCTGCCTGTATGCCCGCTTCATCCAGCGCGGCACCAACACCACTGTCGGGATTTTGTCCGCCAAGGGATCCAATGGCGGCAATGGCGGCAACGCTGCCGGCGGCAACGCCGGCGGCGGTGGCGGCGGCGGAGCGGCCGGCGGCGGCTTCGTCTACATCGTCACTGAAGGGCTGCTCGGCAGCACGATCGTCAACGGCATCGATGTCTCCGGCGGCGCTGGCGGTACCGGCGGCACCGGCTCTGGTACCGGCAAGGGCGGCGCCGGCGGCGCCGGCGGCAACGGCGGCAACTACCAGATCATCAACCTCGGCGCGCCGTCATTCACGGCCGGCACGTTCAACGCCTCCGGCTCCGCGGGCTCGACCACGTCGACCACATCCGGCGGGTCTGGCGGATCCGGCGCCACCGTAAGGGGCAACCTGTGACCAACACCTCCGAACTTCGACCATCTCGCCGACGACGAAGCGCTCCCGCTCCAGCCGACCCGGATTGTGCAGCGATGCATGACACTGCCCCCCGCCTCATCGGCCAGCTCGAAGGCCGTGTCGTGGCCCTCGAGGACCGCATGGACCGCAACGACGTAACAGCTGCCGCTCGGCTTGAGACGATCGAGCTCAAGCTCGACAAGCTAACCAACACTCTGAGCCAGGGCATGGGCGGCCTGCATCTGGCGCACTGGATCGGCGGTGCCCTGCTCGCGCTGCTGGGTTTCTTTGCTTCCCATCTCTGGCCCGGGAAACCGGGTTAGCTCCAAGCAAGCTTTGTCCATTCCCTCCCTGGAGATCTGTCCCATGGAATCTTCGCCCATCGCGGCGCTGGTGGCGGCCCTCAGCGGCACGCCGCTGGCGCCTGTGGCCGTCTATGTGCCGCTTGCCATCGCCGTGGCAGCCATTCTCGCCGCCATTCTGCCAACCCCCGCGCCTGGCAGCCCATGGCTGCCGGCCCGCAAGCTGCTCGACCTGATGGCGTTCAACGTCGGCTCGGCCCGCAATGCAACCACTCCCGCACAGGGAACCGCACCATGAAGTCCTTCCTCTGTGTCCTGTTCGCGCTGGCTGGCTGTACATCGGCCCAGTTGCAGACTGCCGCAAGCACGCCAGCCGGCCAGCTCTTCTGTGCCGTGCAGACCGCCGGTGGTGGTTCAATTGTTGTCGGGCTTATCGACGCCGAGGCATCGTCGCTCGCTCCGGCCGCCGCTCCTGTCGCTATTCTTGCCACCAATGCCACCAAAATCCTCGTGGACCGCGCATGTGCGGCTGCAGGGGGCATTGCGGTGTCGCCTCCCGCCAATCCGGCGTCAGCCCCGCAGGTGGCGGTGTCTCTGTCGGCTCTCAAATAGGGTGAAGCATCGCTGGTCTTTTGTACGATAGGTGAAACAGAAAAGGTCGGAGAGCTTCGGCTCTTCGACATTTTTAATTTATATAGCATCAGTACGGTTGTCAGAAGATCCAGAGTAGTAACAGAACAACCACGGCCAAGGTGGTGAGCGTCTGGTTCTTGTCGTAGCGGGCCAGGAAGGTCTCGATGCGGGTCGGCTTGGTGTTCCAGTCACCTCCGACCTTGAACTCCTCCTCCCAGGCTTGCTGGTCGACGTGGATGTAACGGTTCTTGTCTGCAGCGGTGAAGATGCTGAGGGCGCGTTCCCATTTGCCCGCGGCAGGGCGGATCTCGGGCTTCGGTGGCGCTGTGATCAGGGTTGGCATGGCCTGTGGCGCCAGAGCGATCACCTGGACCGGCGCCGACATGGATTCAAGCGCGGCAGTGCCGTTAAGCGCATCACGCCATGTGGCCATGGTGATCATTTTGGGGCGGGCTGGGATTCGCGGCAACGCGACCGGTCCGGATTGGAGCGGAGCGAGAGAAAGTTCCATGGGATGACCCTGGGATGGTTTGTAAACAAAAGTCAGCACGGAACATGACGGTCGCGCAAGGGCAAATGGAAGATATTGATTGTTTTAAGATCAGTGTGTTGCGGAGATGAACGAAGAAAATTGCAGTGGCCGCGCGAGGTTGGTCAATTTTTGTAAGTTTGCCTCATAATAAGATAAAATTCCAAATTATCGAAAATCCCGAGAGCGCGGCAGAGCCGGCGTGGGCCGGCTGGAGGGTGTGGGCGGCAGTTCGTCCGCCCGGGCAGCTGGCGGTGTGGTGACCGTCTCCTCGAAATCTCTCAGCAGACTGGTGCGATTGGCCAGATGTTCCGCTACCAGATGGACGATGCCTTCCTGCGTGCGCTGAATCCGTCCGCGCACCTCGAGCACGGCGGATCCCAGGATGGCGCTGCGGTAGGTCTGCAACAGGCTGGGCCAGACCACCACGTTGGCCGTGCCAGTCTCATCCTCGATGGTGGCGAACACCACACCGCCGGCGCTGCCCGGGCGTTGCCTGACCAGCACCACGCCGGCGGTGGCAAAGCTGCGGCCGTTGGGCAGGGCGGTTGCCTCGGCGCAGCTCATGAGCCCTTCTCGTGACAGGCGCTGGCGCAGGAAACGCAGCGGATGCGCCTTCAGCGACAGGCCGGTGCTCTGGTAGTCGGCCGCGACCTGTTCCTGTTGGGCCATCGGTGGCAGAGCCGCCGGCTGCAGGCGGATCGGCAGTGCGGCAAACAGCGGCAAGGCGGGGGCCTGGTCGAGGCCCCTGACCTGCCATAACGCTGCCCGGCGATCGAGGCCGATCGACTGAAAGGCGTCCGCGTCGGCCAGCGCTACCAGCGCCGCATGAGGCAGCGCGGCCGCGACGACATCGGAAAGATCCCGATAGGGCCTGCAGAAGACGATCCGCTCCGCCCAGTCGCGCCGGAAGCCGGTGATCTGGCGAAATCCTAAGCGCAGCGTGGCGTCGGGATCCAGATGGCTGTCCCAATGGCTGTCATTCACGTCCGCTCCGCGCACACTGGCCCCATGGGCCCGTGCATCGCCCACGATCTGCGTGGGGGCGTAGAAGCCCATCGGCTGGGAGTTGAGCAGCGCGCAGGCGAAGGCCGCGGGGTGGTGGCATTTCAGCCAGGCCGAGACATAGACCAGCAAAGCAAAACTCGCCGCGTGGCTTTCGGGAAATCCGTAGGTGCCGAAACCCTCGATCTGACGGAAGCAGCGCTCGGCGAAGTCGCGTTCGTAGCCGCGGCTGACCATGCCGCCCACCATCTGGTCGAAGAAGGTCTGGATGGTGCCGACATTGCGGAACGTCGCCATCGAACGGCGCAGCTGGTTGGCCTGTTCGGGGGTGAAACGGGCGGCCTCGATGGCGATGCGCATCGCCTGTTCCTGGAACAGCGGCACACCGAGGGTTTTGCCCAGTACGCGTTCCAGTTCGTCCCGTGGTCCGTGATCCGGATGCGGCGACGGAAAGCTGACCTCTTCAAGTTTCTGCCGGCGACGGAGATAAGGGTGCACCATGTCGCCCTGGATCGGGCCGGGGCGCACGATGGCGACCTCGATGACCAGGTCATAGAACTTCGCCGGCCGCAGCCGCGGCAGCATGTTCATCTGGGCGCGGCTTTCCACCTGGAACACGCCGAGCGAATCGGCGGCACTCAGCATGCGATAGACCAGAGGGTCCTCGCGCGGCACATCGGCGAGGTCGCGCAGCGGCAGACCGCGGGCGGATAACAGATCGAAGGCGCGATGGATGCAGGTGAGCATGCCGAGCGCCAGCACATCGACCTTCATGATGCCGAGCGCGTCGATATCATCCTTGTCCCATTCGATGAAGCTGCGCCCGGCCATGGCGGCGGGACCGATCGGCACGGTCTCGTCAAGCCGGCCCTTCGTGAGCACGAAGCCGCCCACGTGCTGCGAGAGATGGCGGGGAAAGCCGATCAGCTGGCGTGCCAGCGCCACCGTGCGCCGGACGACGCTGCTGGCGGGATCAAGGCCGATCTCGGCAAGACGGTCATCGGACCATAGCGATCCCGACGCGTTCCAGCTTTCCGCCGACAAAGCGGCTGTGGCGTCCTCGCTGAGGCCCATCACCTTGCCCACCTCGCGGGCTGCCATCTTGGGACGGTAATGGATGACGGTGGCGGCGATGCCGGCGCGATTGCGGCCGTAGCGCTGGTAGATGTACTGGATCACCTCCTCGCGCCGCTCATGTTCGAAGTCCACATCGATGTCGGGCGGTTCGCGGCGCTCGGCGGAGACGAATCGTTCAAACAACAAGTCGATCTCGGTGGGATCGACGGCGGTGATGCCGAGGCAGTAGCACACTGCCGAATTGGCCGCAGACCCGCGGCCCTGGCAGAGAATGCCGAGCGTGCGGGCGTGGCGGACGATGTCGTGAACTGTCAGGAAATAGGGCGCGTAGGCCAGTTGCGCGATCATGCCGAGCTCCTTGGCGAGCGTGGCGCGGAGCCGGTCCGGGATGCCGGCGGGATAGCGGCGCGCGGCGCCTTCCCAGGTAAGCGTTGCCAGATGCGCGTCCGGCGTGGTGCCCGGCGGGACGGGCTCGTCAGGGTATTCGTAGGAGAGTTCGTCGAGCGAGAAGCGGCACAGCGAGGCCATGTCGGCGGTGGCGGCGATGGCGTCTGGGTGGTCGCGGAACAGGCGGGCCATTTCGGCGGGGGATTTCAGATGCCGCTCGGCGTTGGCGGCCAGGATGAGGCCGGCCTGTTCGATGGTGGTGCCGAGGCGGATGCAGGTCATCACGTCCTGCAACGGGCGGCGGTCCGGGGCGTGATACAGCACGTCGTTGGTGGCGAGAAGGGGGATGCGGTGGCGGGCGGCGCGGTCGGCGGCCGCGCGCAGGCATTTCGCATCGTCGGCGGCGTAATGGCGCCGGGCGGCGAGCCAGGCGCGGTTGCGGAACGTGGCTGACAGCGTCTCAAGGCCGGGGTGATCGGTGTCCGCGTGGATCAGGATCGCCTGGCCTTCGGCATGGTCCAGCAGGTCGGTGAGATCGAGCGCGCAGTCGCCCTTGATGGTGCGGCCTTTGCCCAGGCTGATCAGGCGCGACAGCCTTCCCCACGCCTGTCGGCTGGTGGGGGCGCAGGTGATGTCGGGCGTGCCGTCGCGAAACACCAGGCGGGCGGCGGGGATGAAGCGCAGGCCTGCGGATTTGGCGGCCTGGTGGGCGCGCACGACGCCGGACAGCGTGTTGCGGTCGGCGATGGCGAGGCCCGCGATGCCGAGGGCGGAGGCGGTCTGCACCAGTTCCTCGGCGTGGCTGGCGCCGTGGCCGAAGGAAAAGGCGCTGGCGGCCTGGAGTTCGAAGAAACTCATCCGAACAGGCCGTGCAGATACCATTCCGGTGGCTGCTCGCTGCCGGGCAGGCCGGTGCGGAACAGCCAGAAGCGGGCGCCTTGCTGGTCCTCGACGCGGTAATAGTCGCGAAACCGCGTGTCGATGACGCTGCGGCGCCACCATTCCGCGCCGATGCGCTCGGGCAGGCTGGCCGCGCGCACGCGGTGCAGCGCGCCGCGCCAGCGGAACAGGATCGGCGGATCGTCCGGCACCGGGGCGATGGCCTCGATCGGCTCGGGCGGGCGGAGCAGGCGGATCGGGCGTTCGCCTTGCGGGTAGGGCCAGGGGGCGGTGGCTGCGAGCGGGGCTGCGATGCTGGCGGCGCGTTCGGGCACGTGGCTGGCCTGGGGGGCGGGGCGCCAGAGCTGGTCGGGCGAGAGCCGATTGGCGAGGTCGTCGATAACGGCGATCAGGTCATCCGACTGGGGGGTGCGCGCCCCCATTGTGTCCTGGCGCAGGGTGAGGTTCGCGACGGCTTCGGCGGTCAGCACCATCGCCTCCACGCCGAAGCCGGGATCGATCGTCTCCAGTTTCGCGGTGAGCAGGCGGGCCATGCGCGCGGGGTCGCGCAGGGGCTTTGCGGTGGCGATGGCGAGTTCGGGGCGCAGATCATCGACGCGGTGGAACACGGCGGACACTTTGAGGGCGCCCAGTCCGGCGGCTTCCAGGCGCAGGCAGAGCGTGGCGGACAGCAGGGCCAGGCTGCGGGCGAGATCGTCCGGCGTGCCGATCGGCTCGACGAAGCCGGTGCGTTCCGACCAGGGGGTGGGTTCGCGCGGCCAGGTGATGGCCTCCGCCGTGCGGCCATGGGCCTGGTCGAGCCGCAATCCCGGTGTGGGACCGAAGCGGGCGGTGATGTCGGCGCGAGGCTGGCGGGCGAGCTCGCCGATGCTGCGTAGACCGACGCGGCGCAGGCCCGCGACCACACGCGGATCCAGCCGCAGCAAGGCCACGGGCAGCGGGGCGATGGCGGCCTTCTCCTCGCCCGGCGGCAGCACCTGCACGTTCGGCCGTGTGGCGGCGCGGGCCAGTGCCCAGGCGGCGCCGGCTGTGCCGGCGATCGCGATGCGGGCGGGGGCGAGGCGGGCCGCGATCCTGTCGGCCAGGGCCTGCTCGCCGCCGAACAGATGGGCGCAGCCGGTGATGTCGAGCCACAGGCCGTCCGGCGGGTCGGCGGCGGCGAGCGGGGTGTGGCGGGTGCACCAGGCCGCCACCCGGTCAAGACCGGCGCGGTCGGCGGCGGGGTCGGCTTCGGCGATGGCAAGCTCCGGGCAGACCGCGCGGGCCTGGGCCAGGCTCTGGCCGGGGCGCACGCCGAGCGCCTGCGCCTGGGGGCAGGCATCGGCGATGCGGCGCTGGCCCTGCAGCGTCTCGACGGCGGCGAGCGGTTGGTCAGCCGGCCAGCCGTTGCGTTGCAGGCGGCGGATCGGCCAGCCCGGCAGCCAGACGGAGAGGATGCGGCGTGTCATGGCGGTCCTCCGGTTCGATGATCCAGCGTCCGGGCAGGCCGGTGCGGGTGTGCAGCAGCTCGGCCTGCCAGCGCGGCGGGCCGGGGGCGCGGCCGTCGCGCGTGCTGGGGGCGGGGGCGAGGCGCCAGCGGGTGACGGCTGCGGTGATCTCCTCGGCGGGGCGGCGGCCATAAGGCCAGCGGCGGAGCAGAAAACCGGTGACGCCGCTGCCGAGGCAGGCGAGCTGCAGCCTGCGCCCGGCCAGCTTTCCCACGCGCCCGGCCTCGGCCACCACGGCGGATGCGGCGGCGCTGCGCAGCAGGGTTTCCATGGCGGCGAGGGTTTCGTCGCCGTCGCCCGTGCGCAGCTGGATCAGCCTTGCGGGGTCAAGCCCGTGGGTGAGCAGGCCTGGGGGGTAGAGGTCGGTCGTCTGGGCCAGCCAGAACAGCGGGCGCGTATCGGCCAGGCGGGCGAGCAGGGTGGCGAGGAAGGCGGCCGGCACGGCGCCGGTCTCGGCCTCCAGCCCGGCGCCTTCCACCGTGTGCAGCGCGCCGCGCGCCAGGCCGCCGCCCAGCGCCGCGTCGATCGTCCCGCCATCCAGCGCCAGCACGCCGTGGCGGGCGGGAGGCGCCAGTTCCGCGAGCTGGGCACGCAGACGCGCGAGCGGGACGGGAGACGGGTGCACGGAATAAGTTCCTGATTTGTTCGCTCTATGGATTCCGACTCCTGCTTCGGGAGTCAAGTTCCATATTTGTTCACAAACTAGGTGAAATTAATCCTAGGCGACTCAGGAAGATCGGCGCCTGACCGTTGACGTCCTTGCCGGCCGCGAATCCCGCCAGTTCGGCCAGCTTCACGACCAGCAGCGGATCGTATTCACCGTTGCCGCGCCGGGCATGCGCGGCCGCGATGGCATCGGCCGAAAGATGCGTGCGCATGGCCATGCCGAGATCCAGCACATGTGTGCCGGGGTGCTCGACGATGGCGACCGGCACCGGGGGGGACACGGCCGAGGCATCCAGCCCCAGCTCCTCGGCGAGTTCCTCCAGAACCATGGCCGCCACATCGACACGGCCGTCGTCGCGGGCGGCGTTGAGGTCGACGCTGCCGGCCGGCGGCAGCTGCCACTCGCCGGCCTGGTAGACGGACCGGGCGGGCCTGCGGCCGAACACCACCCCGTCCGGGCCGGTGATGACGCCGCCGACCGCAAGCGGTCGGACACCAAGGGCCGGGTGCAGGTCTGGGCGGCGCATCTGGGCGACGATGCGGCGGAACTCGGTCCAGTGGCCGCAGATCAGCCGCGGCGAGATCACGTCGGCACTGAACACGCGTCCGTTGAACAGGGCGCCGTCGAGACGGCGCTGCTCGCTGGCCCAGACCGCGTCCACCGCCTGGTCGAGCCACGCCGGCAGCTCGGGCATGGGGCGTGTCACGCAGACCGACAGGTCGGCCTTCACGTCATGGGTCTGCCAGAGGGCGGAGCCGGGTATGGGGATCACCGGGTCGTCAGCCCGCGGTGCCGACACGCTCGACATGGGCCATCGGCAGCTTGATCTCCACGCTGGTGCCGGAGCCCGGCATGCTCTGGATGGCCACATCGCCGCCGGCCCCGGTGGCGAAGCCGTGCACCTGCGACAGGCCCAGGCCGGAGGCGGTGGCGAGGCCCTTGGTGGTGAAGAACGGATCGAACGCGGCGGCGGCCACCTCGGGCGGCATGCCGCAGCCGTTGTCCGAGACGCGGATGGCGACCATCGGCTGGCTGCCCTCGCTCACCCAGGCGGCGCTGATGCGGATGCGGCCATGGCGCGTGGTGCCGGCGGTCAGGCCCTCCTGCACCGCATCGCGCGCGTTCAGCACGAGATTCATCATGGCGGTGGCGAATTGCGTGGGATCGACCTGGATGAGCCCGATAGGGCCGGAGGGGACGATCTCCACCGTGATGGCGGCGCCGGCGGCGCCGCGCAGCAGTTCGGCCATGTCGGCCAGCACCTGGTTGGGGTCGATGGCGCGGGTCTGGGTGAGGTCGCGCTGGGCGAAGCTGAGCAGTTGGCGGACCAGGCGGGCCCCGGCCTCGGCACTGGACAGGGCGCGCCGGGCGAGCTGGATGCTGTCGGCGGGCAGCCTCGCATCCTCGAGCAGCATTTCCAGGTTGCTGGTGATGACGGTGAGCAGATTGTTGAAGTTGTGCGCCACACCGCCGCTGATATGGCCGATGGTTTTCATGCGCTGGGTGTCGAGCAGCTCCTGCTGCAGGCGCTTGAGCGGCGTGATGTCGACCCGCAGCGAGACCCGGTTGCCGCTTGGGGTCCATTTCACCCGCAGCGTGGTCCAGCGGCCCAGCCTGGGATTGTGCTGCTCGCTGAAGCTGTGGCTGCGGTCGAGCATATGGGCGCGGCGGGCGGCGATGAAGCCTGGCGGGTCGATATGGGCGAGCGGGTCGACGATGGTGTCGGCTGACATCGAGATGGCCAGCACCTCGTCATAGGTCTTGCCGACCAGCTCAGGCTCCC
This sequence comes from Rhodospirillales bacterium, assembly GCA_037445025.1. Taxonomy (GTDB): domain Bacteria; phylum Pseudomonadota; class Alphaproteobacteria; order Acetobacterales; family Acetobacteraceae; genus CAIQQQ01. Next base: position 132,314 of record JBBILI010000006.1, on the reverse strand, counting down.
CGGGCAGGTGGGGATAGAAGTCGTGATAGGCGCGGTTGCCGAAGACGTAGCGCAGATCGCTGGAATAGACGACGACCGGGCCGTCGATGGCGTCCAGCGTCTCGCGCAGCATCTGGTTGTCCTGCTGCAGCTGCTCGGCCAGACCCGGTTCCTCACGGGAGAGGTGGTGCACGGTGGTGCCGTTGTCGAGCGGGAAGGCCTGGCAGTTGATGCCCTGGGGCAGATGGGCCAGCAGATCGGTGAGCGGCCCGGGGTCCATCCCCAGCCAATCCGGCAGATCGGTGAGCGGCCCGGGGTCCATCCCCAGCCAATCCGGCAGATCGGGCGAGTGTGACAGAACCGTGCCGCTCGGGTCGGTCAGAACGATCCTGGAGGTCAAGAGAAGGGGGTCCCGTGCGAGTGTGGCCGGATCATGACATCTGGCGGAGGCGGTGAAATCTGAATTCGAAGTGAAGGCGGGAATAATTCCTGGAAACGTAAGGTTGCCGGTTCGAATTCGTGTAACCTTCATCGATGAAGGTGTGCCGTGTGCTATCCATCGGTCGATGATGGAAGGTTTCGATATGTTTGGTCAAAGAGTTTGCTGGGCTTGGCTGCGATGACGGCCGGGCGCGGCTTTGACGATATTTCGCCGGGCGACACCGCACAGACCGTGCGGATCGTCACGCCGGACGATCTCTACGTGTTCGCCCATGTCAGCGGCAACCTGAACCCGCTCAATCTGCCCACCGCCGCCGCGGAACGGGCCACGGGCGAGCATGCGCCAGCACCTTCGATGTGGCTGGCCTCGCTGTTCTCCGCCGTTCTCGGCAACCTGCTGCCGGGGCCGGGCACGCGTTACGTGTCGCAGTCCGCGACATTCCATGCGCGGGTGCATGTCGGCGATCGGCTGACCGTGCAGGTGCGGGTGACGGAGCAGCGGCCGCTGGACCAGATCGTGCTGGCGACCCAGGTGCTGCGCGCGGGCGAGCTGGTGGTCGATGGCACGGCGGTGGTGCTGGCGCCGCAAGCGGGTCTGGCCTTGGCGGAGGTGACGCTGCCGCAGCTGCGCCTGGCGTTGCATCATCACGTGGCAAGGCTGCTCGCCGCCTGCGCCGATCTGCCGCCGATGGCGACGGCGGTGGTGGCGCCGGAGGAGGCGAGCGCGCTGCGCGGCGCGCTGGAGGCGGCGCAGGCCCGCCTGATCACGCCGATCCTGGTGGGGCAGCGCACGAAGATCCTGTCGCTGGCCCAGGAGCTGGGGCTCTCGCTCGAGGGCATCGTCATCGAGGATGTGGCCGATGACGATCAGGCGGCGGCGCGGGCGGTGGCGATGGTGCTGGAGAAGCGGGTGGTGGCGCTGATGAAGGGGCATCTCCACACCGATGTGCTGCTGCGCCATGTCGTGAAGTCGGTGGGCGGGCTGCGCACCGGACGGCGGATCAGCCATGTGTTCGTGATGGATGCCCCGTCGCTCGACGAGCTGCTGTTCGTCACCGATGCGGCGATCAACATCGCGCCGACGCTCGAGGAGAAGGTCGATATCGTGCAGAACGCGATCGATCTGGCGCATGCGCTGGGGCTGAAGCTGCCGAAGGTGGGCGTTCTCTGCGCGGTGGAGACGGTCAATCCGAGGATGCAGGCCACGCTGGATGCGGCGGCGCTGTCGAAGATGGCCGAGCGCGGGCAGATCACCGGTGCTCTGGTGGACGGGCCGCTGGCCATGGACAACGCCATCAGCCTGTCGGCGGCGAAGACCAAGGGGTTGACATCGCTGGTGGCGGGGCGGGCGGATATTCTGGTGGTGCCCAATATCGAGGCAGGCAACATCCTGGCCAAGGAACTGACCTATGCGGCGCAGGCCGAGGGGGCGGGGCTGGTGCTGGGGGCCAGGGTGCCGGTGATGCTGACCAGCCGGGCGGATGATCCGGCCTCGCGCCTGTTCTCCTGCGCGGTGGCGGTGCTGTACGCGCATTGGCAGGCGGCCGGCGTTTCGGCGGTGCCGGCGCCATGACGGTGCGCCATGTGGTGACGCTGAACGCCGGCTCGTCCTCCATCAAGTTCTCGCTGTATGCGTTCGACGCGGCGGGCATGCGGGCGCTGGCGGTGGGGCTGGCCGAGCATGTGCACGGACAGTCGCATCTGGCGGTGCGGGCCGGGGGGCGGGTGATCCATGACGAGACCTGGTCGCAGGATCCGGACCTCGATTTCCACACCGATGCGCTGCACCACGTGCTGGCGTGGCGCAAGGCGGCGTTCGCGGATGCCGAGGTGGTGGCGGCCGGGCATCGGGTGGTGCATGGCGGGGTGCATTTCACCGCACCGGTGCTGGTGACGGACGCGGTGCTGGCGGCGCTGCGTGCGCTGATCCCGCTGGCGCCGCTGCACCAGCCGCACAACATCGCCGGCATTCTGGCGGCGCGGGCGGCGTGGCCGCATGTGGCGGAGGTGGCGTGCTTCGACACCTCGTTCCATCGCGCCCACCCCTGGGTGAACGACACCTTCGCCCTGCCGACCGCGTTCTACGACGAGGGGGTGCGGCGATACGGGTTCCATGGCCTGTCCTACGAATACATCGCCGGGGCCCTGCGCGAGATCGCGCCGCTCTATGCGGCGGGGCGGGTGGTGGTGGCGCATCTGGGCAACGGCGCCTCGATGTGTGCGATCCGCGACGGGCAGTCGGTGGCGAGCTCGATGGGGTTCACCGCGCTGGACGGGCTGCCGATGGGCACGCGAAGCGGGCAGCTCGACCCGGGGGTGGTGCTGTATCTGCTGGCCGAGAAGGGCATGACGCCGGATGCGATCACGGATCTGCTGTATCGCCGCTCCGGCTTGCTGGGGCTGTCGGGGATCTCGTCGGACATGCGCAAGCTGCTGGAATCCGATGATCCGGCGGCGGCGCGGGCGATCGACTATTTCGTCTTTCGCATCCGCCGCGAGCTGGGCGGCCTGGCGGCGGTGCTGGAGGGGCTTGATGCCGTCGTGTTCTGTGCGGGAATCGGCGAGCACGCCTGGCAGGTGCGCGAGCGGGTGCTGGAAGGCATGGCGTGGATCGGCATCGAGCTGGACCGGGAGGCCAACCGGGCGGGAGCGCAGGTGATCTCGTCGTCACGGTCCCGGGTGCGGGCGTTCGTCATCCCGACGGACGAGGAGGCCATGATCGCGCGGCACACGATTGCCGTCCTCGATGCCCAAGGGGGCTGATGGCGGCTGCACCTTCAGGCTATGTTAATGCCGGCTTGTGTTGCGTGCGGCGGATGCAGGTAGTGTGAGCTGGTTACGATGGCGGGGGCTGGTGTGGCTGAGGTCAGTGACGAGGATCTGGAGCGGCTGGCCAGCAGGCTTGCCATGCTCGTGTCCGAGCCGGGCGAGGCGGACAATGCCGGCCGTGCCGTGGCGGCGCTGGCCCGGCGTCTGGGGCTGACCGGCGGGCAGCTGAAGGCGATCTTTCTCGCCGGTGCCGGGACGTCGTTGCGGTCCAACACCGCCGGGCGGCGGGATGCGAACATGGCGCAGGAGGTGGAGCGGCTGGAGCGCGAGCTTTCCGCCCTGCGCCACAGCATGAAGCTGACCGAGGTGCAGGCGCGCAACGCGCAGCGGGAACGCGACGCCCTGCGCCTGGAGAACGGCGTGCTGCTCGATTCGCTCGACCGGTCGCGCTCGGCCGGACAGGTGCGCAAATATGTCGGCGGGGCCGCTGTGGCGGCGCTGCTGATCGGGCTGGGCGTGGCGTTTCTGGGACCCACGCTGCAGCCGGTGGTGGACGCGCGGGATGCGCGGCCGGCCGGCTCGCCGTTTCTGCGCTCGGCGGTGATCCGTCCCTCCGGGGCCGCGCTGCACCGGGCGCCGGAGACGACCTCGGAAGTGGTGACGCAGCTGCCGGGCGGCACGCGGGTGCAGGTGCGGCAGGTGATGTTCCGCGCGATGATCCAGTGGTCCGAGATCGAGGTGGGCGGGGTGTCGGGCTTCGTTCAGTCGACCGAGATCGATCTTTCGTAGGAATCGCGCTGCAGCGTTGGGGCCTCGTCCTTCAGCATGACGCCGGTGAGCTGGAGGGTGCGTGCCTGGGCCAGCAGCCAGCGCAGCTTGGCGGCGGCTTCGGGGATCGGCAGCCCGTCGGGGCGGATGTTGGACACGCAGTTGCGTTCGGCATCGGTGCGGCCGGGGCGCGGCGCCCAGGTCAGGTAGGCGCCGAGACTGTCGGCGCTGGACAGGCCCGGCCGTTCGCCGATCAGCACCAGCACCGCCTCGGCCTGCAATGCGGCACCGATCGGATCGCCGATGGCGACACGGGCCTGGGTGGCGATGACCAGCTGTGCCGGAAGGTTCAGGGCCGCGACGAGTGCGGGCGCATGGCGCTGGGTGGCGATGGCGCTGAGGCCGTCGGCGATGACGATGGCGAGGCAGCCGGGCTTCGGTGCAAGTCGCGTGTCCGGCGCCAGGCTGCGGCCGAGATCGGGACGGAGCAGGTAGCTCTGCCGGTCCGGCGCGGCGCTGCGCACAATGCTGGAGTCGCCGAGCTCGGCGCGGAGGGCTTCGGTGTCGAGTTCGGCCATGACCGCATCGCGCGCGGCGGCGTGGTCGGCGGCGAAGGCGAGATGCGCCCGGGTCGGCTGGGCGTTGCCGACCCGGCCGAGCCCGACACGGGCCGGGGTGAAGCGGCGCAGATCGGTCCAGATCCGCGGCGCGGTCACGACAGGCCGATCAGCGCGGGGGCGAGCGCGGCGGGCAGCAGCGCCGGTGTGGAGGTGGCGAGGCCCATGCGGTCCAGCCAGGCCGCGAATTCCGGGGCGGGGCGCAGGCCGAGGGCGGCACGAAGATAGAGAGCGTCGTGAAACGAGGTGCTCTGGTAGGACAGCATCACGTCGTCGGCCCCCGGCACACCCATCACATAGGTACAGCCGGCGACGCCGAGCAGGGTGAGCAGGCCGTCCATGTCGTCCTGGTCGGCGTCGGCGTGGTTGGTGTAGCAGACGTCGACCCCCATCGGCAGGCCGAGCAGCTTGCCGCAGAAATGGTCCTCAAGGCCGGCGCGGGTGATCTGCTTGCCGTTGGCGAGATATTCCGGGCCGATGAAGCCGACCACGGAGTTCACCAGCAGCGGCTGGAACGCGCGGGCGACGGCGTAGGCGCGGGCCTCGACGGTCTGCTGGTCGACGCCGTGATGGGCGTTGGCGGACAGCGCGCTGCCCTGGCCGGTCTCGAAATACATCACGTTGCGGCCGACCGTGCCGCGGTTGAGCGACAGGGCGGCCTGCTGCGCCTCGGCGAGCAGGGCGAGCGAGACGCCGAAGCTTTCGTTGGTGCCCTGGGTGCCGCCGATCGACTGGAACACGAGATCGACCGGCGCGCCTGCCTCGATGCAGCGCAGCGTGGTGGTGACGTGGGCCAGCACGCAGCTTTGTGTGGGGATGGCGTAGCGGTCGATGACCGTGGCCAGCATGTCGAGCAGGCGGATGGTCTGCTCGGGGCTGTCGGTGGCAGGGTTGATGCCGATCACCGCGTCGCCGGCGCCGAGCAGCAGGCCGTCGAGCGTGGCGGCGGCGATGCCGCTGATGTCGTCGGTCGGGTGATTCGGCTGCAGGCGCACGGAGAGGCGGCCGGGCAGGCCGATGGTGTTGCGGAAGGCTGACGTGACCTGGCAGCGTGCGGCGACGGCGATGAGGTCCTGCAGGCGCATGATCTTGCTGACGGCGGCCACCATTTCCGGGGTCAGCCCGGGGCGCAGGGCCACGAGATCGCCTTCGCCGGACAGCAGCCAGTCGCGAAAGCCGCCCACGGTGAGGTGGGCGACGGGGGCGAAGGCGGTGCGGTCATGCGTGTCCAGGATCAGGCGGGTGACGTCGTCGGTCTCGTAGGGGATGACGGCTTCGGACAGAAAGGCTGTGAGCGGCAGGTCGGCCAGCGCCATCTGGGCGGCGACGCGTTCGGTGGCGGAGCGGGCGGCGATGCCGGCCAGCGCGTCGCCCGAGCGCGGCGGGCTGGCGGCGGCGAGCAGGGCGCGCAGGCTGTCCCAGCGGTGGACATGGCTGCGCAGCGTGTGGCGGAATTCCATCTCGGCTAGAATCTGCTGGACATCGTCTGGTTAATCCTCTAACTCCCCGCGCTCATTTGGAACGCGGGAGACCTCGGGCCACGCAGGTGCGTGGGGAGGTCGTTTGCACCGCGGTCCCTGGGAAAGAGCCTGGGATCATGGCGAAAAAGATTGTCGGCTACATCAAGCTACAGATTCCGGCCGGTAAGGCCAACCCGTCGCCGCCGGTGGGCCCGGCGCTGGGCCAGCGCGGCCTGAATATCATGAGCTTCGTGAAGGAATTCAACGCCCTCACGGCGCAGATGGAGCCGGGGATGCCGGTCCCTGTGGTCATCACCGCCTTCGGTGACCGCACCTTCACCTTCATCACCAAGACCCCGCCCAACACCTACTTCCTCAAGAAGGCCGCCGGCATCAGCGCTGGCACGACCACGCCCGGCAAGGGCGCGCCGGTGGGCAAGGTGACCATCGCGCAGCTGCGCGACATCGCCGCCATCAAGATGAAGGACATGAACGCCAACACCGTGGAGGCCGCGGTCAGCATGCTCGCGGGTTCGGCCCGGTCGATGGGCATCACCGTGGTGGAGGGCTGAGATCATGGCACACACCAAGCGTCTGGCCGCGGCCTACAAGTCCGTTGACGCCAACAAGTCCTATGCTCTGGCCGAGGCTATCGCGCTGGCCAAGGCCAATGCGAAGGCGAAGTTCGACGAGACCATCGAGATCACGATGAATCTCGGCATCGACCCGCGGCACGCCGACCAGATGGTGCGTGGCCTGGTGGGCCTGCCGAACGGCACCGGCAAGACGCTGCGCGTTGGCGTGTTCGCCCGTGGGGCGAAGGCCGATGAGGCACGCGCCGCCGGGGCCGATGTGGTTGGCGCCGAGGATCTCGGCGAGAAGATCCAGGCCGGCGAGATCGATTTCGACCGCTGCATCGCCACCCCTGACATGATGGCCCTGGTGGGTCGTCTGGGTAAGATCCTCGGCCCGCGCGGCCTGATGCCCAACCCGCGCCTCGGCACGGTGACCATGGACGTCAAGGGCGCGATCACGGCGGCGAAGGCCGGCCAGGTCGAGTTCCGCGCCGAGAAGGCCGGTATCGTGCATGCCGGCATCGGCAAGGCGAGCTTCCCCGAGGAGAAGCTGCTGGAGAATGCCAAGGCGTTCGCCGATGCCATCGTCAAGGCGCGGCCGACCGGCGCCAAGGGCGTTTATGTGCAGAAGGCTGCGATCAGTTCGTCGATGGGGCCCGGTGTGCGCGTGGATGTCGCCACATTGAGCGCCTGAGGCTTTTGAGAATTCGCTCGGTCGCAAGGCCGGGCGGGCAGGGGGCGGGAGCCCCCGATCCTGTCCGAGACCGTTCGTGTCATTTTTGACTTAAGGATTCCTTCGGGGGTCGCGCGCGGAAGACGGGGATGCCCGAGAGCTTTTGTTCTCTGGCGGTTCCGGCTGGTCCCTTCTTCGGAAGGGGCATGGACAGGCGAACCGGGCCATCCCGGGCGCCTGGAAATTGGGTGTTCGTGCTGGCCCATTTGGGCAAACCGGCCTTGCGCGGTCCACACGCGCCGGGCCACCGACGGAGACGGGATTTGGACCGTACGGAGAAGCGGGCTTTCGTGGCCACGCTCGCCAATGTGTTCGCAGAGACGTCGATGGTTGTCGTGACCCAGAACAAGGGCATGACGGTCGCTGACGTGACCAAGCTGCGGGTGCAGATGCGGGCGGCCGGCGCCACCTACAAGGTCGCGAAGAACCGGCTGGCCCTGCTTGCCCTTGACGGAACCAATTTCGATGGCATCAAGCCGCTGCTGAAGGGCCCGACCGCGCTTGCGTGGTCGCGCGATGCAGTTGCGGTTTCGAAGGCTGCCATCGAGTTCGCCAAGACCAACGATAAGTTCGTCGTGCTCGGCGGAGCACTTGGTTCCCAGACGCTCAATGCGGATGGGATCAAGGCGCTGTCCGAACTGCCAAGCCTGGATACTCTGCGTGCCGGCCTGCTGGGGATGATTGCCACCCCCGCGACTCGCATTGCCGGAGTCCTGGCGGCACCTGGCGCACAGATCGCTCGCGTCTTGGCTGCGTTCGCGGACAAGGACAAGGCAGAAGAGACAGCCGAGGCTGCGTGATTTTGGGCACGAGAGCCCTTGCACACACCTGACCACAAAGCCGCAGGCCCGCATTGGTTGGGCTTGCATGGAACTGACCACAGCACACGTAAAGGATGATGAAGATGGCCGATCTGGCAAAACTGGTTGACGAGCTCTCCGCCCTCACGGTTCTGGAAGCCGCTGAGCTGAGCAAGCTGCTCGAAGAGAAGTGGGGCGTTTCCGCCGCTGCCCCGGTTGCCGTCGCGGGTCCGGCCGCGGCCGCGGCTGCTCCGGCGGCCCCGGTTGAGGAACAGACCGAATTCCAGGTGATCCTCGCCGCCGCCGGCGACAAGAAGATCAACGTCATCAAGGAGATCCGCACGATCACGGGTCTTGGCCTGAAGGAAGCCAAGGACCTGGTCGAGGGCGCTCCGAAGGTCGTGAAGGAATCGGCCACGAAGGACGAGGCCGCGAAGATCAAGAAGGTGCTCGAAGACAACGGTGCAAAAGTCGAGATCAAGTAAGATCCGCGGCGTCTGCACGCTGCCTTGACCTGGGTTGGGCGGAAATCACTCTGATTTCCGCCCAATTCGGCGTTTTTTGAATCCCATCTGGCCGGGGTGCTGATTGGCCGGGACGGTTTTGATTTTATACACAACGGGGCATCAGCCATGAACGCGATCACGAGGTCCTTCACCGGCCAGAAGCGCATCCGCAAGAGCTTCGGGCGGATCCCCGAAGTGGCGCAGATGCCCAACCTGATCGACGTGCAGCGCGCCAGCTACGAGGCGTTCCTGCAGATGGCCACACCGCATGACAGCCGCACCAACACGGGCCTGCAGGAAGTCTTCAAGTCGGTGTTCCCGATCGACGATTTCGCCGGGCGCGGCCGGCTGGAGTTTGTGTATTACGAGCTGGAAGAGCCGAAATACGACGTTGAGGAATGCATCCAGCGCGGGCTGAACTTTGCAGCGCCGCTGAAGGTGATTCTGCGTCTGATCGTGTGGGACCTCGACGAGGACACCGGCGCGCGCTCGATCCGCGACATCAAGGAACAGCCGGTCTACATGGGCGATATGCCGCTCATGACCGACAACGGCACCTTCATCATCAACGGCACCGAGCGCGTCATCGTCTCGCAGATGCACCGCAGCCCCGGCGTGTTCTTCGACCATGACAAGGGCAAGACCCATTCGTCGGGCAAGTATCTGTTTGCCGCCCGCGTGATCCCGTATCGCGGCTCCTGGCTCGATTTCGAGTTCGACAGCAAGGACCTCGTCTACGTCCGCATCGACCGCAAGCGGAAGCTGCCGGTGACGACGCTGCTGTATGCGCTCGATTCCGTGCACACCGAGGCACTGCGCGCCGCGCGTGAGGCGAAGGCCGAGCCGATCGAGCTGAATGAAATCAAGGGTATGGACGCCGAGGAGATCCTGTCGATCTTCTACGGCCAGGTGGTGTTCACCAACACGCCCAAGGGCTGGGCGCGTCCGTTCGACCCCGAGGCGTTCCGCGGCATCAAGCTGCTGGAGCCGCTGGTGGATGCGCAGACCGGCGAAGTGGTGGCCGAGGCCGAGGCGAAGCTGACCTCGCGCGCCGCCCGCAAGATCGCCGAGAAGACCAGCGAGGTCCTGGTGGGCCGCGCCGATCTGCTGGGCCGCTATGTCGCTGTCGATCTGGTCAACGAAGAGACCGGCGAGATCTACGCCGAAGCGGGCGAGGAACTGGCCGAGGCGCGGCTGGCGGCGCTTGAGGCGGCGGGGATCACTCGGCTGCCGACGCTTGCCATCGACCAGACCACCGGCCCGTGGATCCGCAACACGCTGGCGGTGGACAAGAACACCGGGCGGGATGACGCGCTGATCGACATCTATCGCGTGATGCGCCCTGGCGAGCCGCCGACCCCGGAGACGGCGGAAGCGCTGTTCCGCGGCCTGTTCTTCGACGCCGACCGCTACGATCTTTCGGCCGTCGGTCGCGTGAAGATGAACATGCGCCTGGGCATGGACGCCGAGGACACCGTGCGAATTCTGCGCAAGGAGGACATCCTCAAGACCGTCAAGATCATGTGCGAGCTCAAGGACGGGCGCGGGCAGATCGACGACATCGACAATCTCGGCAACCGGCGCGTGCGCTCGGTGGGCGAGCTCATGGAGAACCAGTATCGCCTGGGTCTGCTGCGCATGGAGCGGGCGATCCGTGAGCGCATGGGGTCGGTGGATATCGACACCGTGATGCCGCATGACCTGATCAACGCCAAGCCGGCGGCGGCGGCTGTGCGCGAGTTCTTCGGCAGCAGCCAGCTGTCGCAGTTCATGGACCAGACCAATCCCCTGTCGGAAGTCACGCACAAGCGCCGCCTGTCAGCGCTTGGCCCTGGCGGTCTGACGCGGGAGCGTGCCGGCTTCGAGGTGCGCGACGTGCACCCCACGCATTACGGCCGCATCTGCCCGATCGAGACGCCGGAAGGGCCGAATATCGGCCTGATCAACTCGCTGGCCACCTTCGCCAAGGTCAACAAGTACGGGTTCATCGAAACGCCGTACATGCTGGTCAAGGACGGCGTGGTGCAGCGCGAGCCGCGTTATCTCTCCGCGATGGAGGAAGAGAAGCTCGTTGTGGCGCAGGCCGATGCGAAGATGGATGCGGATGGGCGTCTGACCGCCGAGCTCGTCTCCGTGCGCAAGCAGGGCGATTTCCGGCTGGTGAAGCCGGAGGACGTGACCGCGATCGACGTGTCGCCGAAGCAGCTTGTGTCGGTGGCGGCAGCGCTGATCCCGTTCCTGGAGAACGATGACGCGAACCGCGCGCTGATGGGCTCGAACATGATGCGCCAGGCGGTGCCGCTGGTGCGCGCCGATGCGCCGCTGGTGGGCACGGGCATGGAAGCAGCCGTGGCCCGGGATTCCGGGGCCACCATTGTGGCCAAGCGTCCGGGCGTGGTCGACCAGATCGACGGCGCACGCATTGTGGTGCGCGCCTCCGCCGAAGACGGCACCACCAAGGGCGTGGACATCTACCGGCTGCGCAAGTTCATGCGCTCCAACCAGTCGACCTGCATCAACCAGCGGCCGCTGGTGCGGGTGGGCGACCGGGTGGCCGAGGGCGACATCATCGCCGACGGTCCGTCGACGGAGCTGGGCGAGCTGGCGCTGGGGCGCAACGTGCTGGTCGCGTTCATGCCGTGGAATGGCTACAATTTCGAAGATTCGATCCTCATCAGTGAGCGCATCGCGCGCGATGACGTGTTCACCTCCATTCACATCGAAGAGTTCGAAGTGATGGCGCGTGACACCAAGCTGGGCCAGGAGGAGATCACTCGCGACATTCCGAACGTGGGTGAAGAGGCGCTGAAGAATCTCGACGAAGCCGGCATCGTCTATATCGGTGCGGAAGTGAACCCGGGTGACATCCTCGTCGGCAAGGTGACGCCGAAGGGCGAGAGCCCGATGACACCGGAAGAAAAACTGCTGCGGGCGATCTTCGGCGAGAAGGCCTCGGACGTGCGCGACACGTCGCTGAAGCTGCCGCCGGGGACAACGGGCACGATCGTTGATGTGCGCGTGTTCAGCCGCCGCGGTGTGGACAAGGACGAGCGCGCGATGGCGATCGAGCGCGCCGAGATCGAGCGTCTGGCCAAGGACCGTGACGACGAGAAGGCGATCCAGGAGCGTTCGTTCCTTAACCGGATGCGCGAGAAGCTGCTGGGCGCCAAGGCGGCCGGCGGGTTCAAGGGCATCAAGGCTGGCACGATCATCACCGAGGAGGTGCTGGCCGAGCATCCGCGTGGCGCCTGGCGCAACATCGCCGTGCAGGACGATGGCCTGATGGCCGAGTTCGAGGTGCTGAAGCGCGAATACGACGCGGCGGTGGCCAGGCTGCAGGCGCGGTTCGAGCAGAAGGTTGAGAAGCTGCAGCGCGGGGACGAGCTGCCGCCGGGCGTGATGAAGATGGTCAAGGTGTTCGTGGCGGTGAAGCGCAAGCTGCAGCCGGGCGACAAGATGGCCGGCCGTCACGGCAACAAGGGTGTGGTCAGCCGCATCAACCCGATCGAGGACATGCCGTTCCTGGAAGACGGCACCTCGGTTGACATCGTGCTGAACCCGCTGGGTGTGCCGTCGCGCATGAACGTGGGGCAGATTCTGGAGACGCATCTCGGCTGGGCCTGCGCCACGTTCGGCAAGCAGATCGGCGAGCTGGTCGAGGAGTATCGCCGCACGGGTGCTGCGCGGCAGGAGCTGCTGGACAAGCTGAAGGATGTGTATGGGGAGAAGATCTTCGCTGAGCAGATAGCACCCATGGACACGGCGCAGCTGGTCGAGCTCTGCGACAACCTCAAGAAGGGCGTGCCGATCGCGACGCCGGTGTTCGATGGCGCCCGCATGGGCGATATCGAGGGCATGCTGACCAAGGCGGGCCTCGGCACGTCCGGCCAGGTGGTGCTGACCGACGGGCGCAGCGGCGAGCCGTTCGAGCGCAAGGTGACGGTGGGCATCATCTACATGCTCAAGCTGCACCATCTCGTGGACGACAAGATCCATGCGCGTTCGATCGGGCCGTATTCGCTGGTGACCCAGCAGCCGCTGGGCGGCAAGGCGCAGTTCGGTGGCCAGCGGTTCGGCGAGATGGAAGTGTGGGCGCTCGAGGCCTATGGCGCCGCCTACACGCTGCAGGAGATGCTGACGGTGAAGTCGGACGACGTGTCCGGCCGCACCAAGGTCTATGAGGCGATCGTGCGCGAGCAGGACAACTTCGAGGCCGGCATTCCCGAGTCGTTCAACGTGCTGGTCAAGGAACTGAAGTCCCTGGGACTTAACGTTGACCTCGATATGCGTCCCGCCTGAGCTTTGCCTGATTTTGAATTCCGCGGAGGGACAACTCCCTCCGCGGCAGCAGGAGTTTCAGCATGAACGAGCTGATGAAGATCCTTGGCCAGGCCGGCCAGTCGATGACGTTCGACCAGATCAAGATCCAGATGGCCTCGCCGGAGCAGATCCGGTCGTGGTCGTATGGCGAGATCAAGAAGCCCGAGACCATCAACTACCGCACCTTCAAGCCGGAGCGGGACGGGCTGTTCTGCGCGCGCATCTTTGGCCCCATCAAGGACTATGAGTGCCTGTGCGGCAAGTACAAGCGCATGAAGTTCCGCGGGATCATCTGCGAGAAGTGCGGCGTTGAGGTGACGCTGGCCAAGGTGCGCCGTGAGCGCATGGGCCATATCGAGCTGGCCTCGCCCGTTGCGCATATCTGGTTCCTCAAGTCGCTGCCGAGCCGCATCGGGCTCATGGTCGATCTGACGCTGAAGGAACTGGAGAAGGTTCTGTATTTCGAGAGCTATGTGGTGCTCGAGCCCGGCACGACCGACCTCAAGATGCACCAGCTGCTGACCGAAGATCAGCTGATGTCCAAGCAGGACGAGTTCGGCGAGGACGGGTTCCATGCCGCGATCGGCGCCGAGGCGATCAAGCATATCCTCTCCAAGATCGACAGCGACGCCGAGAAGGTGAAGCTGCGCACCGATCTGCGTGAGACGACCTCGGAAGCCAAGCGCAAGAAGCTGGTGAAGCGGCTGAAGCTGATCGAGGCGTTCGCCGAGTCTGGCGCGAAGCCGGACTGGATGATCCTGGAAGTGATTCCGGTGATCCCGCCTGAGCTGCGCCCGCTTGTGCCGCTCGATGGCGGCCGGTTTGCCACGTCGGATCTGAACGATCTGTATCGCCGCGTCATCAACCGCAACAACCGCCTGAAGCGCCTGATCGAGCTGCGCGCGCCTGATATCATCGTGCGCAACGAGAAGCGCATGCTGCAGGAATCGGTCGATGCGCTGTTCGACAACGGCCGTCGCGGCCGTGCCATCACGGGGGCCAACAAGCGTCCGCTGAAGTCGCTGTCCGATATGCTGAAGGGCAAGCAGGGCCGTTTCCGGCAGAACCTGCTGGGCAAGCGCGTCGACTATTCCGGCCGTTCGGTCATCGTGGTCGGCCCCGAGCTCAAGCTGCACCAGTGCGGCCTGCCGAAGAAGATGGCGCTCGAGCTGTTCAAGCCGTTCATTTACTCCAAGCTCGAGAAATACGGCCACGCCACCACCATCAAGGCTGCGAAGCGGATGGTGGAGAAGGAGCGTCCGGAGGTGTGGGACATTCTCGAAGAGGTGATCCGCGAGCACCCCGTCATGCTCAACCGCGCGCCGACCCTGCATCGCCTGGGCATTCAGGCGTTCGAGCCGGTGCTGATCGAAGGCAAAGCCATTCAGCTGCATCCGCTGGTGTGCACGGCGTTCAACGCCGACTTCGACGGCGACCAGATGGCGGTGCACGTGCCGCTGTCGCTGGAGGCGCAGCTTGAGGCGCGCGTGCTGATGATGTCGACCAACAACATCCTCAGCCCGGCCAATGGCAAGCCGATCATCGTGCCGAGCCAGGACATCGTGCTCGGCATCTATTATCTTTCGCTGGAGACGCCGGAATTCCGGGCTGCGCCGGACAAAGCCGAGATCGATGCCGACGGCCGCGTTGTGAAGCCGGGGCCGCAGGCGTTCTCGACGATCGGTGAGATCGAGCATGCGCTGGCGTCCAAGATGGTCCAGATGCACAGCAAGATCCGCGCGCGTTACCACACGGTGGATGCGGACGGGAAGCCTGTCGTGCAGACCGTCATCACCACGCCGGGCCGCATGATCATCGCCCAGGTGCTGCCGAAGAGCACGGCCGTGCCGTTCAGCCTGATCAACCGGCAGCTGACCAAGAAGAACGTGTCGGACGTGATCGACGCGGTGTATCGCCACTGCGGTCAGAAGGAGTGCGTGATCTTCGCCGACCGACTGATGGGTATCGGGTTCGCCAACGCCGCCAAGGCCGGTCTGTCGTTCGGCAAGGACGACATGATCATCCCGGCGACAAAGGGGGCCATGATCCTCAAGACGCAGAACGAGGTGAAGGAGTTCGAGCAGCAGTATCAGGACGGGCTGATCACCGCGGGCGAGCGCTACAACAAGGTGGTCGACGCCTGGTCGCGCTGCACCGATGAGGTGGCCGGCGCCATGATGAAGGAGATCTCGCGCCAGGAGATCGGCTATCCCACCAATTCGGTGTGGATGATGTCGCACTCCGGTGCTCGTGGGTCGCCGGCGCAGATGCGCCAGCTGGCCGGCATGCGCGGGCTGATGGCCAAGCCTTCGGGCGAGATCATCGAACAGCCGATCATCGCGAACTTCAAGGAAGGCCTGTCCGTCCTTGAATACTTCAACTCCACCCATGGCGCCCGCAAGGGCCTCGCGGACACGGCGCTGAAGACGGCGAACTCCGGCTATCTGACGCGGCGTCTGGTGGACGTGGCGCAGGATTGCATCATCGTGGAGAACGATTGCGGCACCGAGCGCGGGCTGCAGGTGCGTGCGGTGATGGATGGTGGTGACGTGGTCGCCTCGCTGTCTGAGCGGATCCTGGGCCGCACCACGGCCGAGGCGGTGCTGGACCCGGTGTCGGGTGCCGTGCTGGTGGGTGCGAATGTGCTCATCGAGGAGACGCATGCCGAGATCATCGAAAAGGCGATGGTCGAGGAGATGAAGATCCGCTCGGTGCTGACCTGCGAGGCCAAGGTCGGTGTCTGCGGCGCCTGCTATGGGCGCGATCTGGCCCGCGGCACGCCGGTGAACGTCGGTGAGGCGGTGGGTGTCATCGCGGCACAGTCGATCGGCGAGCCGGGCACGCAGCTGACCATGCGCACCTTCCATATCGGCGGTGCTGCAACGCGTGGGGCTGAGGTGAGTGCTGTCGAGGCGAGCCATGACGGCATTGCCACGATGCGCAACTACACCGTGGTGGTGAACTCCTCGGGCGTGAACATCGTGATGTCGCGCAACCTGGAGATCATCATCACCGATGAGAAGGGCCGCGAGCGTGCGCGCTTCCGGGTGCCATACGGCGCCAAGCTGCTGTGCACCGAGGGGCAAGCTGTTACGCGGCTGCAGAAGCTGGCGGAGTGGGACCCGTACACCTTGCCGATCATCACCGAACGGCACGGGCGCATCGAGTATCTCGACCTCATCGAGGGTGTGACCCTGGTGGAGCGGATGGACGAGGTGACCGGCCTGACCTCCAAGGTGGTCGTGGACTACAAGCAGAACGCGCGCGGCGTGGATCTGCGGCCGCGGCTGCAGCTGAAGGACGCCAACGGCGAGGTCATCCGGCTGCCGAACAACACCGACGCCCGCTACTTCCTCAGCCCCGACTCGATCCTGTCGGTCGAGAACGGCATCGAGGTTGCGGCCGGCGACGTGCTGGCGCGCATTCCGCGTGAAGGCTCGAAGACGCGTGACATCACCGGCGGTCTGCCGCGCGTGGCCGAGCTGTTCGAGGCGCGGCGGCCGAAGGATCACGCGATCATCGCCGAGACCGATGGGCGCGTGGAGTTCGGCAAGGATTACAAGGCCAAGCGTCGGGTGATCGTGAAGAACGACGAGACCCAGGAAGAGACCGAGTATCTCGTGCCGAAGGGCAAGCATGTGTCGGTGCAGGAAGGCGACTTCGTGCGCCGTGGCGACCCGCTGGTGGATGGGCCACGCGTGCCGCACGACATCCTGAAGGTGCTTGGGGTGCCGGCGCTGTCGGACTACCTGGTCAACGAAATCCAGGACGTCTACCGGCTGCAGGGCGTGAAGATCAACGACAAGCATATTGAAGTGATTGTCCGCCAGATGCTGCAGAAGGTGGAGATCGTCGAGCCGGGCGACACCACGTTCCTGACCGGGGAACAGGTGGACCGGGTGGATTTCGACCACGAGAACCGCAAGCGGACGGCGGATGGGGATCGTCTGGCGACGGCCATGCCGGTGCTACAGGGCATCACCAAGGCCTCGCTGCAGACGCACAGCTTCATCTCGGCCGCGTCGTTCCAGGAGACCACGCGCGTGCTCACCGAGGCGGCCACGGCCGGCAAGGTGGACACACTTGTGGGTCTGAAGGAGAACGTCATCGTGGGCCGCCTGATCCCGGCCGGCACCGGCGCTGTCATGAACCGCCTGCGCGGCATCGCCGCCGGGCGCGACAACCAGCGCAGCATGCCTGGGGAGAGTCAGGCGGCGATTGCTGGGGAGTAAGCAAGGAAGGCCAGGGGCGCTGCCCCTGGACTCCGCCAAAGGCAGTGCCTCTGGACACCCATCGTTTAAGAATGTTGGCCCCTCTCTTCATGGGCCAACAACCCTTGAGACAGAGGTCCAGGGGCTCGGCCCCTGGTTGGGGTCGAGGGGGCAACGCCCCCCGCCTTTCTTGCTTCCCCCCGGCGATCACCGCTTGACTCACCCCAGGCGCGCTCGTAGGTTCCGCGCCCTTAGGTGACCCCTGGCGGGTTGCTTCTGTTGGCACCGATGCGAATGGTACTGCCTTGTTTGGCGCTAGGCCTTTCGTCTGTTGGACCCCGCAGGGTGGTTGATCCACCGGCTGTGGGGATTGTCTTTGGAAGCAGGCTTTCGTGGGTTTGATCTTGTGAGTGTGAAAGAGGGCGTATGCCGACCATCAACCAGCTGATCGCGAGTGGCCGCGAACCTGCCCCGAAGCGGAACAAGGTTCCGGCCCTTCAGGGTTGCCCGCAGAAGCGCGGCGTTTGCACGCGCGTCTACACGACGACCCCGAAGAAGCCGAACTCGGCGCTGCGTAAGGTCGCCAAGGTGCGGCTCACGAACGGCTTCGAGGTGGTGAGCTACATCCCCGGTGAAGGCCACAACCTGCAGGAGCACTCCGTGGTCCTGATCCGTGGTGGCCGCGTGAAGGACTTGCCGGGTGTGCGCTATCACATCCTGCGCGGCGTTCTGGACACGCAGGGCCTGCCGAAGCGCCGCAAGCGCCGGTCGCTCTACGGCGCCAAGCGTCCGAAGTGAGAGAGGGAACGCCATGAGCCGCCGTCGCCGCGCCACCAAGCGCGAAATCCTGCCGGACGCGAAGTTCGGCGATACCGTCATCACGCGCTTCATGAATGCGCTGATGTATGACGGCAAGAAGTCCGCCGCCGAGACGATCGTCTACGGCGCGATGGAAGTGATGAAGAAGCGTGGAGGCCCTGCGGCCGATCCGGTCCGCATGTTCCACGAGGCGCTGGACAATGTGAAGCCGGCCGTCGAGGTGCGTTCGCGCCGCGTCGGCGGTGCCACGTATCAGGTGCCGGTCGAGGTTCGCACCGAGCGCCGGCAGGCGTTGGCGATCCGCTGGATCATCGACAGCTCGCGCAAGCGGGGTGAGCACACGATGGAAGAGCGGCTGAGCAACGAGCTGATGGATGCGGTGAACAACCGTGGGTCGGCCGTGAAGAAGCGCGAAGACACGCATCGCATGGCCGAAGCCAACAAGGCTTTCAGCCATTACCGCTGGTAAGTTAAAAGTCTAAACCAAACCCCCGGATCTCGGATCGGGCACGGAGAGTACGATGGCCAAGGCGAAATTTGAGCGCAACAAGCCGCACTGCAACATCGGCACGATCGGCCATGTGGACCATGGCAAGACGTCGCTGACCGCGGCCATTACGAAGGTGCTGGCCGAGACCGGCGGTGCGACGTTCACGGCGTATGACCAGATCGACAAGGCGCCGGAAGAGCGCGCCCGTGGCATCACGATCTCGACCGCGCATGTGGAATACGAGACCGCCAACCGCCACTATGCCCATGTCGACTGCCCTGGCCACGCTGACTATGTGAAGAACATGATCACCGGTGCCGCGCAGATGGACGGCGCGATCCTGGTGGTGTCAGCCGCTGACGGCCCGATGCCGCAGACCCGCGAGCACATCCTGCTCGCCCGCCAGGTCGGCGTGCCGGCGCTGGTGGTGTTCCTCAACAAGATGGACATCGCCGACCCCGACCTCGTCGAGCTCGTCGAGATGGAAGTGCGCGAGCTGCTGAGCAGCTACCAGTTCCCGGGCGACGATATCCCCATCATCATGGGTTCGGCCGCCTGCGCCCTGAAGGACGAGCAGCCGGCCATCGGCCGTGAGTCGATCCTCAAGCTGATGGCGGCGGTGGACGAATACATCCCGCAGCCGATGCGCGCGCTGGACAAGCCGTTCATCATGCCGATCGAGGACGTGTTCTCGATCTCCGGCCGCGGCACCGTGGTGACCGGCCGCGTCGAGGCCGGCATCGTGAAGGTGGGCGAGGAAGTCGAGATCGTCGGCATCCGCGACACCGTGAAGACGACGGTGACGGGCGTTGAAATGTTCCGCAAGCTGCTCGACCAGGGCCAGGCCGGCGACAACATCGGCGCCCTGCTGCGCGGCACGAAGCGTGAGGACGTGGAGCGCGGCCAGGTTCTGGCCAAGCCGGGGACCATCAAGCCGCACAAGAACTTCAAGGCCGAGGCATATATCCTGACGAAGGAAGAGGGTGGCCGTCACACGCCGTTCTTCACCAATTATCGCCCGCAGTTCTACTTCCGCACCACGGATGTGACCGGCATCGTGTCGCTGCCCGCGACGGTCGAGATGGTGATGCCCGGCGACAACGTGTCGATGGATGTCGAGCTGATCCAGCCGATTGCGATGGACGAAGGTCTGCGTTTCGCTATCCGTGAAGGTGGCCGCACCGTCGGCGCCGGCGTGGTGGCTTCGATCAGCGCCGACAAGGCGCCGGTCCCGGCCAAGAAATAAGTCAGACGAGAGGGACGCCCGGGGGTCAAACCCCGGGCGGCATGAAAGATCGCGTTATGGACAGCCAGAATATCCGCATCAGGCTCAAGGCCTATGATCACCGTGTGCTCGACAACAGCACCAAGGAGATCGTGAACACGGCCAAGCGCACCGGTGCGCGGGTGCGCGGGCCGATCCCGCTGCCCACGCATATCGAGCGTTTCACCGTGAACCGCAGCCCGCATGTTGACAAGAAGAGCCGCGAGCAGTTCGAGATCCGGACCCATCGCCGCCTTCTCGACATTGTCGAGCCGACACCGCAGACGGTGGACGCGCTGATGAAGCTGGATCTTGCCGCCGGCGTGGACGTCGAGATCAAGATTTGAGTTGAGACCGGTGTCCCCGTGGGACATCGGATTTTTGGCCTAAGGACCGCTGACCGGGCTCGCCCGTGAGGTCCCTCTGGGGAAGAGAGAGATGCGGACAGGACTGGTAGCGAAGAAGCTGGGCATGACCCGGCTGTTCAAGGTTGACGGCACGCATGTGCCGGTCACAGTCCTGCACCTCGATGAGGTGCAGGTGGTGCAGCAGCGCACCCAGGAGAAGGACGGTTATACGGCCCTCCAGCTCGGCTGGGGCACGGCGAAGGTGAAGAACGTCACCCAGCCGAACAAGGGCCATTTCGCGGCTGCGAAGGTGGAACCGAAGTGCAAGCTGGTGGAGTTCCGCGTGTCTGAGGACGCGCTGATCGAGACCGGTTCGTATCTGTCGGCGGATCATTTCGTGGTCGGCCAGAAGGTCGATGTCTGCGGCATCTCGAAGGGCAAGGGTTTCGCCGGCGCGATGAAGCGCTGGAACTTCGCCGGTCTCGAGGCCTCGCACGGCGTGTCGGTGTCGCACCGTTCGCACGGTTCGACCGGCAACCGTCAGGATCCCGGCAAGACCTTCAAGAACAAGAAGATGGCCGGCCATCTCGGCCAGGAGCGGATCACCACGCTCAACCTTGAGATCGCGCATGTCGATGCCGACAAGGGCCTGGTCTTCGTGAAGGGCGCCGTGCCCGGGGCGAAGAACGGCTATGTGCTGGTGCGCGATGCGATCAAGAAGGATCGCAACCCGGCAGCGCCGTATCCGGCGGGTCTGCGTGCGGCTCCCGTCGCTGCTGACGTGGCGCGTGCGTCTCAAGCTGCCGCTGACGCGGCTGCGGTCTGAGGAGCAGGACAATGCAGATCGAAATCAAAACCCTCGACAATGGCAGCGCCGGCACCGCCGAGCTGCCCGACGAGATCTTCGCCATCGCCCCGCGCCAGGACATCATGGCGCGCGTGGTGCACTGGCAGCTGTCCAAGCGGCGGTCGGGCAACCACCGCACGAAGGGCATGGGCGAGGTCTCCGGCACGACCAAGAAGCCTTACAAGCAGAAGGGCACCGGCAACGCCCGTCAGGGCTCGCTGCGGGCGCCGCAGTTCCGCACCGGCGGTGTGGTGCATGGCCCGGTCGTGCGCGACCATGGCTATGACCTGCCGAAGAAGGTGCGTCGTCTCGGCCTGATGTCGGCGCTGTCGCAGAAGCAGGCGGACGGCAAGCTCGTCGTGCTGGATGCTGCGACCGGCGCTGCCAAGACCAAGGAGCTGGCGCTGAAGATCAAGGCGCTGGGCTGGTCCTCGGCGTTGATCGTCGACCATGAGGTGGACGGGCAGTTCCTGTTGGCGAGCCGCAACATCCATGGTCTGGACGTGCTGCCGACGATCGGCGCCAACGTCTACGACATCCTCAACCACGATGTGCTGGCCATCACCACGGCCGGACTTGCTGGCCTGAAGGAGCGCCTGGCATGAGCGAGACAGTCAAGACCGCGAAGAAGCGCAAGAACGTGCTGTCGCGCGAGGCGATGTATACAATCATCCGCACGCCCGTGGTCACCGAGAAGGCGACGCTGCTGGGCGAGAAAAACCAGGTGGTGTTCCGGGTCGCCATCGACAGCACCAAGCCGGAGATCAAGGCCGCTGTCGAAGGCCTGTTCGGGGTGAAGGTGACCGGGGTGAACACGCTGGTGGCGAAGGGGAAGACGAAGCGCTTCCGCGGCCGCCCGGGTGTCCGGTCGGACGTGAAGAAGGCTTATGTGACGCTCGCCGCTGGTCAGTCGATCGACTTGACCACCGGGCTGGCGTGATCGGGAAAGACGACCGATGGCACTGAAGAATTTCAAGCCCGTCACCGCGTCGCTGCGCGGCACGGTGCTGATCGACCGCAGCGGCCTGTGGAAGGGCAAGCCGGTGAAGGCGCTGACGATGGGCAAGTCCCATTCCGGCGGCCGCAACCAGCATGGCCACATCACCAGCCGGTTCCGGGGCGGCGGACACAAGCAGTCCTACCGCGTGGTGGATTTCCGCCGTCGCAAGTATGACGTGCCGGGCGTGATCGAGCGGCTGGAATACGATCCGAACCGCACGGCGTTCATCGCGCTGGTGAAATATCAGGACGGCGAGCTCGCCTATATCCTGGCGCCGCAGCGCGTGAAGGCCGGCGACCCGGTGATTGCCGGCGTGAAGGTCGACATCAAGCCGGGCAACGCGATGCAGATCGGGCAGATCCCGGTGGGCACCATCATCCACAACATCGAGCTGAAGCCCGGTGCCGGTGGCAAGATGGCGCGCTCGGCCGGGCAGTTCGCCCAGCTGGTCGGCAAGGACAGCGGCTACGCCCAGGTGAAGCTGATGAGCGGCGAGCTGCGGGTTGTCCGCGGCGAGTGCATGGCGACGATCGGTGCGGTGTCCAACCCGGACAACTCGAACCAGTCGCTCGGCAAGGCCGGTCGTTCGCGGTGGCTGGGCCGCAAGCCGCATCAGCGCGGTGTGGTCATGAACCCGGTCGATCACCCGCATGGCGGTGGTGAAGGCCGGACCTCGGGCGGCCGTCATCCGGTCACGCCGTGGGGCAAGCCGACCAAGGGCTACAAGACACGTGTGAACAAGCGGACGGATAGCCTGATCATCCGTCGCCGCAACAAGGGGAAGTGAGCCATGGCTCGTTCCATCTGGAAAGGCCCGTTCGTCGACGGGTACATGCTGGGCAAGGCCGAAGCCGCGAAGGCGTCGGGCCGCAACGAGATCATCAAGATCTGGTCGCGCCGCTCGACCATCCTGCCGCAGTTCGTCGGCCTCGTGTTCGGCGTCTACAATGGCCACAAGTTCCTGCCGGTGCAGGTGACCGAGAACATGGTGGGTCACAAGTTCGGCGAGTTCTCGCCGACGCGGACCTTCACCGGCCACTCGTCGGACAAGAAGGCGAAGCGGGGCTGATATGAGCAAGCCGAAACATCCGCGCAATCTGGCTGACACGGAAGCGCAGGCGATCCTGCACAACATCCGCATCAGCCCGCGCAAGCTGAACCTGGTGGCCGGTCTTATCCGCAACCAGCCGGCTTCCTCCGCTGTCGCGACCCTGACCTTCTCCAAGCGGCGCATCGCGCAGCAGGTGAAGAAGGTTCTGGAGAGCGCCATCGCCAATGCTGAGAACAACCACCAGCTCGATGTGGATCGCCTCGTGGTGACCCGCGCCGAGGTCGGCAAGTCTGTCGTGATGCGTCGCTTCCACGCACGTGGCCGTGGCCGTTCGGCACGCATCGAGAAGTGGTTCAGCCATATCAAGATCGTGGTCGCCGAGCGTTCGCAGGAACTGCCGCCTTCGGTCGCATCGCAGGAGGCCGCGTAACATGGGTCATAAAGTCAATCCGATCGGCCTGCGCCTGGGCATCAACCGCACGTGGGACAGCCGCTGGTTCGCCGATGCTGATTACGCGAAGCTGCTGCACGGCGATCTCAGCCTGCGGGCGCATCTGCGCAAGAAGCTCGCCGGTGCCGGCGTGTCGCGCGTGGTGATCGAGCGTCCGGCCAAGAAGCCGCGGGTGACGATCTATGCGGCGCGTCCCGGCGTTGTCATCGGCAAGAAGGGCCAGGACATCGAGACGCTGCGCAAGGATCTCACCAAGATGGCCAAGAGCGAGGTTTCGCTCAACATCGTTGAGATCCGCAAGCCTGAGATCGACGCCACGCTGGTGGCCGAGAACATCGCCCAGCAGCTCGAGCGTCGCGTGGCGTTTCGCCGTGCGATGAAGCGGGCGGTGCAGTCGGCGATGCGGCTGGGCGCCCAGGGCATCCGCATCAACTGCGGCGGCCGACTGGGTGGGGCCGAGATTGCCCGCGTCGAGTGGTATCGCGAAGGGCGGGTGCCTTTGCACACGCTGCGCGCGGATATCGATTTCGGCGTGGCGACGGCGAAGACCACGTATGGCACGTGCGGCGTGAAGGTTTGGATCTTCAAGGGCGAGATCCTGGCCAACGACCCGATGGCGCAGGATCGCCGGGCCGCCGAACAGGCGCCGCAGCGGTAAGGATGCAGTGAGATGATGTCTCCGAAGCGGACCAAGTTCCGCAAGGCCCATAAGGGTCGTATCAAGGGCGTGGCGAAGGGCGGCACCTCGCTGAACTTCGGCCAGTTCGGGCTGAAGGCGATGGAGCCGGAGCGGATCACCGCTCGCCAGATCGAGGCGGCGCGCCGCGCGATCACGCGTGCGATGAAGCGCGCCGGGCGCGTGTGGATCCGGATCTTCCCGGATGTGCCGGTATCGCAGAAGCCGCAGGAAGTGCGCATGGGTTCGGGCAAGGGTGCGCCTGAGTTCTGGGTGGCGCGGGTCGCCCCGGGCCGCATCATGTTCGAGATCGACGGCGTGCCGGCCGAGCTGGCGCGCGAAGCGCTGAGCCTTGGTGCGGCGAAGCTGCCGATCCGGACCAAGTTCATCACCCGCCTGGGAGATGCATGATGAGCAAGGAAGCCAAGCCCGCCGATCTGCGGGCGAAGTCCCCGGACGAGCTGAAGCAGATGCTGCTCGACCTCCGCAAGACGCAGTTCAACCTGCGGTTCCAGCGGGCGACGGGGCAGAACGAGGGTGTGGGTCAGGTGCGCCAGGTGCGCCGTGACATCGCGCGTGTGAAGACGATCATGCTGCAGAAGAAGTCCACTTCTTCTGTTGCTGCACAGTAAAGGAGGGGAGCGATGCCGCGGCGCGTTCTCACTGGGCGGGTTACCAGCGACAAGATGGACAAGACCGTGACGGTTCTTGTTGCTCGTCGTGTGATGCACCCGCTTTACAAGAAGTTCATCCGGCTTTCCAAGAAGTATGCCGCGCATGATGACGCCAATCTGTGCAAGATCGGCGACACGGTGCGCATCGAGGAATGCCGTCCGATCAGCAAGCGCAAGACCTGGATTGTGGTCGAGCGCAACGGGCTGCCGTTGGGCGCCGTGCCGGAGCCTGCATCTGACGCAGCGCTCATGTCGGCCTAAGGAACAAAGCGATGATTGCGGTAGAAGCCAATCTCGAGGTTGCCGACAACTCCGGCGCGCGGCGCGTTCAGTGCATCAAGGTGCTGGGCGGGTCGAAGCGCAAGACGGCGTCGGTCGGCGACATCATCGTGGTGTCCGTCAAGGACGCCATCCCCCGTGGCAAGGTGAAGAAGGGCGACGTGCACCAGGCGGTGATCGTGCGCACCTCGTTCCCGGTGCGCCGTCCTGATGGCAGCGCCATCCGGTTCGATCGGAATGCAGCGGTGCTGATCAACAAGTCGCAGGAGCCGATCGGCACCCGCATCTTTGGCCCCGTCGTGCGCGAACTGCGGGCGAAGAAATTCATGAAGATCATCTCGCTTGCGCCGGAGGTGCTGTGATGGCTGCGCGCATCAAGAAGGGTGACACCGTTCTGGTGACCACCGGAGCCGATCGCGGCAAGCGGGGCGAGGTTCTGCGGGTGATCCCGAAGGACGAGCGCGCTGTCGTGCAGGGCGTGAACATCGCCAAGAAGCACACCAAGCCGACCGGCATGGGCAACCCCGGTGGGATCGTGGAGGTCGAGGCGACTATCCATCTGTCCAACCTGAAGCTGGTGGACCCGAAGTCCGATAAGCCGACCAAGGTTGGGTTCCGCGTGCTGGAAGACGGTCGCAAGGTGCGCGTGGCCAAGGCCACCGGCGCCGTGATCGAGAGCTGAGGGACATTCGATGAGCGATTCAAAGAGCAAGGCCAAGGGCGGCGCTCCCAACAAGGGTGCGAAGGGTGCTGGGCCAAAGGGCGCCGAGCCAATCCAGAAGCGTGGCGCGAAGCCGGATGCGAGCCTGGTCGCCGAGGGACCTGCGAAGGCTTCTCCGGACGAGATGCCGCGGATGCAGAAGCGTTACTATGCCTCGGTTCGGGCGGAGATGCAGAAGCAGTTCGGCTACAAGAACCCGATGGAAGTGCCGCGTCTGGAAAAGATCGTCATCAACATGGGTGTCGGCGAGGCTGCGGCGGATCAGAAGATCCTCGACGTGGCCGTGGCCGAGCTCACGCTGATCAGCGGCCAGCGCCCGGTGAAGACGGTGGCCAAGAAGGCGATCGCCGGGTTCAAGATCCGTGCAGGTCTGCCGATCGGCTGCAAGGTGACGCTGCGCAAGGCGCGCATGTATGAGTTCCTTGACCGTCTGGTGACCGTGGCGCTGCCGCGCGTGCGTGACTTCCGCGGCATCTCGGCCAAGGGCTTTGACGGGCGCGGTAACTTCGCGATGGGTCTCAAGGAGCAGATCGTGTTCCCGGAGATCGTCTACGACAAGGTGGGTGCCATCCGCGGCATGGACATCGTGTTCGTGACGACGGCGCGGACCGACGCGGAAGCGAAAGCCCTGCTGAAGGAATTCGAAATCCCCTTCGCAGGCGAAGTTGCTCCCAAGCAGGTCGGCTGACGGGTAAAAGTTTTTTGCTTCTTTTTTTCAAAAAAGAAGCGCTTGCCTTTTGACTGCACATGTCCCGGCCGGGGCATGTGGATAGTGACAGGGAAAACGGTGGGAGTGATCCCACAGGTTCCGGAGGATTTGAAGACAATGGCGAAGACCTCGCAGGTCAACCGCAACAAGAAGCGGGAAGGCATGGCGGCCCGCGACAAGGGCAAGCGCGCGGCGCTGAAGTCGATCGTGATGGACCGGACGCTTCCGGTCGAGGATCGGTTCGATGCGACCATGAAGCTGGCGCAGCTGCCGCGCAACGGGGCGAAGGTGCGGGTGCGCCTGCGCTGCGAGCTGACCGGGCGCGCACGGGCCAATTATCGCAAGTTCAAGCTGTGCCGCATTGCACTGCGTGACCTGGCCAGCGCGGGACAGATCCCGGGCATGGTCAAGGCCAGCTGGTAAAGGGGCCGCACCATGTCGATGTCCGACCCGTTGGGTGACATGCTCACCCGTATCCGCAATGCGCAGCGCAGCCGTCACGCCAATTGCGTGGCCCCTGCGTCGCAGCTGCGGGCCAATGTTCTCGATGCGCTGAAGCGCGAGGGGTTCATCCGCGGCTTCTCCGCCGAGGAGCTGCGCCCTGGCGTGTCTCAGCTGCGCATCGAGCTGAAGTACAACGAGGGCGAGCCGGTGATCAAGGAGATCACCCGCGTGTCCCGTCCTGGCCGCAGGGTCTATTCGAAGATCAAGGAGCTGCCGCGCGTCTATGCGGGTCTCGGCATCTCGATCCTGTCGACGCCGCGCGGTGTGTTGAGCGATGCCGAGGCGCGCGCTGCCAATGTTGGCGGCGAAGTGCTTTGCCGCGTGTTCTGAGGAGCGCAGAGCAATGTCTCGCGTAGGCAAATATCCGGTCGAGATCCCGGCCGGCGTGCAGGTGGCCATCGCCAACGGCTTCGTCACCGCCAAGGGCAAGCTCGGCGAGCTCAAGATGCCGCTGACCGACAAGGTCGACGTCAAGATCGAGGGCAGCAAGTTCTCCGTGGCACCCCGCGGCAACTCGACACCGGCGCGGATGATGTGGGGTACCACGCGTGCCCTCGTCGCCTGCATGGTGAAGGGTGTGTCGGTCGGCTACTCCAAGACGCTCGAGATCACCGGCACGGGTTTCCGTGCGGCGGTGACCGGCCCGAACCTCGTGATCAACCTTGGGTTCTCGCATGACGTGGTCTACCCGATCCCTGAGGGGATCAAGGTGACCTGCGAGAAGCCGACCACGATCAAGATCGAGGGGACGGACAAGCGCAAGGTTGGGCAGGTCTGTGCCGAGATCCGCGCCTGGCGTCCGCCGGAGCCCTACAAGGGCAAGGGCGTCAAGTATGAGGGTGAGGCGATCCTCCGCAAGGAAGGAAAGAAAAAGTAATGGCCGACAACAAGGATCTGCAGCAGCGCCGCAAGGTGCGCCTGCGCTTCCAGCTCCGCCGCAAGGCGATTGGAAGGCCGCGCCTGTCCGTGTTCCGCTCGGGCAAGCACATCTACGCCCAGGTGATCGACGACACAGCCGGTCGCACCCTGGCCGCCGCTTCGAGCCTCGACCGCGCGCTGCGCGAGAGCCTCAAGACCGGGGCCGACAAGGATGCGGCGGCCGCTGTTGGCAAGCTGGTGGCCGAGCGTGCGCTCGCGGCCGGCGTGACCATGGTCGTGTTCGATCGCGGCTCTTACATTTACCACGGCCGCGTCAAGGCGCTGGCCGAGGCCGCCCGTGAGGGCGGTCTGGCCTTCTAAGGAAGAAACAGATGGCACGTGAACCCCGCGAAGGCGGCGGCGGCAGGGGCCGCGAACGCGAGCGCGAGCGCGACGGCGGCGATGAGCTGCTCGACAAGCTCGTCACGATCAACCGCGTCGCCAAGGTGGTGAAGGGTGGACGTCGGTTCGCCTTCGCCGCCCTGGTTGTGGTCGGTGATCAGAAGGGCCGCGTCGGCTACGGCGCCGGCAAGGCGCGCGAAGTGCCGGAGGCGATCCGCAAGGCCACCGAGCGCGCGAAGAAGACCATGATCCGCGTGCCGATGAAGGAGGGTCGTACCCTCCATCACGACGTGGAAGGGCATTTCGGGGCCGGTTCCGTGGTGCTGCGGTCGGCGACCGCCGGCACGGGCATCATCGCCGGTGGCCCGATGCGTGCGGTGTTCGAGGCGCTGGGCATCCATGACGTGGTGGCCAAGTCACTCGGCAGCCGCAACCCGCACAACATGGTGAAGGCGACGTTCGACGGCCTGTCGCGCGCGGCCTCGCCCCGTTCGGTCGCGGCGCGCCGCGGCAAGAAGGTGGGCGATTTGCTTGGCAAGCGCGAGGCGCCGGCTGAGGTTGCTGTGGAGGCCGATCATGTCTGAAACGGTTGAACCGAAGAAGACGGTCCGGGTGACCCAGATCAACTCTGCGCTCGGCCGCAAGCCGGGGCAGAAGGAGACGCTGGTCGGGCTTGGTCTCAACAAGATCCGTGCGACGCGCGTGCTCGTGGATACGCCCTCGGTGCGCGGCATGATCCGCAAGGTGGCCCACCTGATCAAGGTGGAGGACGGGGTCTGATGGAACTCAATGAACTCCGGGACAATCCCGGCGCGCGTCCCAAGTTCAAGCGTCTTGGCCGGGGCATCGGCTCCGGCAAGGGCAAGACGTCGGGCAAGGGTGTGAAGGGTCAGAAGGCGCGCGAAGGCGTGGCGCTGAACGGCTTTGAAGGCGGTCAGCTGCCGATCTATCGGCGTCTGCCCAAGCGCGGCTTCAAGAATATCTTCCGCGTGGAATACGCGCCGGTGAACATCGCCGGCATCGTCAAGGCGATCGCGGCCGGCCGGATCGACGCGGCCAAGCCGATCACCGAGGAAGTGCTGAAGGATGCCGGGCTGATGCGCGGCGGCAAGGTGGCGGGCGCCCGTCTGCTGGCGATGGGCGAGGTCACGACGACGCTGCACATCACCGTCTCCGGCGCTTCGGCCGCGGCGGTCGCTGCGATCGAGGCGGCGGGCGGCACGGTGACCACGATTGTGGCCGCCAAGGCTTCGGCCGAGGCGACCGCGGCCTAACGGTTTCCCGCTGCGTGAAACTGTGATGTAAGCTTGCGGCGCCGATGGTCATGCCATCGGCGCCGTTTGCCTGTCTAGCCCGACGATCCATGTTGTGGCAGGCACGGCATTCTCAAACGAGGAAACCACCATGGCTTCGGCAGCCGAACAGCTTGCCTCCAACCTCAGCCTGGGGACCTTCTCCAAGGCGACCGAGCTGAAGGCGCGGATCTGGTTCACCCTGGGGGCCCTGCTGGTCTACCGGATCGGCACCTACATCCCGGTGCCCGGCGTGGACGCGACGGTGATGGGCGAACTGCTCAACCAGCACGGCGGCGGCATTCTGGGCATGTTCGACATGTTCAGCGGCGGCGCGCTGGGGCGGATGACGGTGTTTGCCCTCAACATCATGCCGTATATCTCGGCCTCGATCATCATTCAGCTGATGACCTCGGCGATTCCCTCGCTGGAATCGCTGAAGAAGGAAGGGGAGAGCGGGCGCAAGAAGCTCAACCAGTACACGCGCTACCTCACCGTGGTGATTGCGCTGTTCCAGAGCTACGGCATCGCCGTCGGGCTTGAGGGGATGCGCGGCAGCTTCGGCTCGGCGGTGGTCGATCCCGGGTTGTTCTTCCGGATGTCCTGCGTGGTGACGCTGGTGGGCGGGACGATGTTCCTGATGTGGATCGGCGAGCAGATCACCTCGCGCGGCATCGGCAACGGCACGTCGCTGATCATCTTTGCCGGCATTGTCGCGAACCTGCCGCATTCGCTGGCGAGCCTGCTGGAGCTTGGCCGCACCGGGGCGCTGAGCCCGGTGTTCATCGTCTCGTTCGCGGTGATCGCGGTGGCGGTGATCGCCTTCGTGGTGTTCATCGAGCGGGCGCAGCGGCGGATCATCGTGCAGTATCCGAAGCGCCAGGTGGGGCAGCGGATGTTCGGCGGCGACAGCACGCATATGCCGCTCAAGATCAACACCGCGGGTGTGATTCCGCCGATCTTCGCCAGCTCGCTTCTGCTGATCCCGGCGACCATTTCCGGGTTCTCGGCGCAGGCGGGTTCCGCCGAGCCGGGATGGCTCGCGACGATCGGGGCGGCGTTGGCGCATGGCCAGCCGCTGTACATGGCGTTCTACGCCGGCATGATCATCTTCTTCAGCTACTTCTACACGGCGGTGGTGTTCAATCCGCAGGAGACTGCTGATAACCTGAAGAAATATGGTGGCTTCATCCCTGGAATCCGCCCCGGCACCAACACGGCAGAATATTTCGACTACGTGCTGACGCGCCTCACCACGATCGGTGCGCTTTATATGTGCATCGTCTGTCTGCTGCCGGAGGTTCTGATCAGCCATTACGGTGTGCCGTTCTACTTCGGCGGCACCAGCCTGATGATCATCGTTTCGGTGACCATGGACACCGTGACGCAAATCCAGTCTCATCTGTTGGCGCACCAGTATGAGGGTATGATCAAGAAGGCGCGCGTGAAGGGACGGGGACGGTGAAACTGATTCTTCTTGGACCGCCAGGCGCGGGCAAGGGCACACAGGCGAAGATTCTGGAGGAGCGCTACGGGGTGGCGCAGATCTCCACCGGCGACATGCTGCGGGCCGAGCTGAAGGCGGGCACGCCGATCGGGCTCGAGGCGAAGGCGGTGATGGAAAGCGGTGCCCTGGTGTCGGATGACATCATGATCCGCATGCTGGCGGGGCGGATCGAGCAGCCGGACTGCGCCAAGGGGTTCATTCTGGACGGGTTTCCTCGGACGGTACCGCAGGCCAAGGCGTTGGATGCCATGCTGGAGAGCAAGGGGCTACATCTGGATGCTGTGATCGAGCTGAAGGTGGACGACGCGCTGCTGGTCGAGCGGATCGCCGGACGTTTCACCTGCGCCAAATGCGGCAGCGGTTATCACGACACGTTCCACCAGACGACGGTTGCTGGTGTGTGCGACAAATGCGGCAGCACGGAGTTCGTGCGGCGCGCCGATGACAAACGCGAGACGGTGGCCGCACGGCTGGCGGCGTATCATCAGCAGACGGCGCCGATCCTGCCGCATTACGCAGCGTTGGGCCGGCTGCAGACGGTGGATGGGATGGCCGAGATGGCCGAGGTGACTCGCCAGCTGGTGGCATTGCTCGAGCCGGTGGGCTGAGCCGTTCCATGTGCCGGACGTGAACCAGTTCGGCACATTCTATCTGCTGGCGCGGATTCTGCTGGCCGTGCTGACCAGTTTCGTGGCTGTGGCGACGTTCCGCTACGTGTGGCGGGCGTCATTGGCGGGGCGGCGGTGGCGGACAGGGTTCGCCCTGGCCTCGCTGCTGTGCTTTGCCGCCGCTCTGTCGGTGGTCGATGCGATCGACAATGTCGTGGTGCGGTTTCTGGAGCCGATCCCTGGCGGGTCCTGGTTGTGGCTGTTCGGGTTTGATCTGCTGCTGCCGATCTGGGCGCTGATGCTGCTGCGGGCGTGGCGGGCGCGGGACAGAGCGGAGATCGAGCTGATCGACAAGGCCTTTGTCGATTCCTTGACCGGGGTGCTGAACCGGCGCGGCTTTCTCGACAAGGCGGTCCCCGCGGTTGCCCTGGCGCGGCGGGCGGGGCAGGCGGTGTCGGTGGCGATGCTCGACCTCGACCGGTTCAAGGAGATCAATGACAGCCATGGCCACGCCACGGGGGATGGTGCGCTGAAGGCCCTGGGGCGGGCGCTGACGGCGGAGTTGCGCACCGGTGACGTGTTGGGCCGGGTGGGTGGCGACGAGTTCGTGGTGCTGCTGCCGGGCTGTACGCCGGAGGCTGCCCTGCCGGTGGCCACAAGGTGGCGAGAGCGGCTGCAGCGCGAGCGGCCGGGGCCGAAGCTTGCCGTCGGCAGCCTGCGGATCAGCGTGGGGGTGGCTTTGCTGGGGGCTTCCGGTGATGCTGCGGATGCTTTGACGCAGGGCTGTGCTGTGGCGGACGCGGCGCTGTATCGTGCGAAGCGCCAGGGACGCGACCGGGTTGAGATTGCCGGCCCCGAAGACGATACAGTGGCCGAAGGTATCACAAAGAGTTGATCCGATTTCGTTGACTCTCGGGCCGTCGCGGCTATAGTGCGCGCCCTTGACGGTACCTGCCCCGCAGGCGCCGCAGACCGTTTTTCCCAGGCCTCTCGGCAGACATGTCGGATGCGTTGACCGCCTCTGGGGGCGAACAGATGGACCGTGGCGCTCTCAAGGCGTTGCGGGCGACCAGGAGAGACAAGGCGTGGCGCGTATTGCCGGTGTGAACATCCCGACCAACAAACGGGTCAAGATCAGCCTTCGCTACATCTTCGGTATCGGCCCGGCCAAGGCGCAGGACATCTGCACCAAGCTGGCCATTCCCGATGATCGTCGCGTGAACCAGCTGTCCGACGACGAGGTCGTGCGGATCCGTGAGCTCATCGACCGGGACTACCGCGTCGAGGGTGATCTTCGTCGTGAAGTCGCGATGAACATCAAGCGGCTGATGGATCTGGGCTGCTATCGTGGCCTGCGTCACCGCAAGGGCCTGCCGGTCCGTGGCCAGCGCACGCACACCAATGCGCGCACCCGCAAGGGCAAGGCCGTGGCGATCGCCGGCAAGAAGAAGGTGACGAAGTAGGGCCTTCGGGCTTTCCGAATCGATTGAGACGTATGCGGGCGGTGGTTCGGTCCACCGCGCGCCCAGCATTGAACAGGATCCAGCATCATGGCGAAGCCCGCCGCCGCGCGCCCCCGTAAAAAGGAACGCAAGAACATCACGTCCGGCGTGGCCCATGTGGCCGCGACGTTCAACAACACGATGATCACCATCACCGATGCGCAGGGCAATGCGATCGCCTGGTCGTCGGCCGGGGCCCAGGGCTTCAAGGGCAGCCGCAAGAGCACGCCTTACGCCGCGCAGGTCGCTGCCGAGGATGCCGGCAAGAAGGCCCGCGAGCACGGCATGGAGACGCTGGAGATCGAAGTGAACGGCCCTGGCTCGGGCCGCGAGAGCGCGCTGCGCGCGCTGCAGGCGGTGGGCTTCTCGATCACCGCGATCCGCGACACCACCCCGGTGCCGCATAACGGGTGCCGCCCTCGCAAGCGCCGGCGCGTTTGAGGACATCAGCATGAGATTGTCCGCAGTCCTTCAGAAGAATTGGCAGTCGCTGATCAAGCCGGAGAAGCTCGACGTCGAGCCCGGCTCCGATCCGTCGCGCGTCGCCACGATCATTGCGGAGCCGCTGGAGCGCGGCTTCGGCATGACCTTGGGCAACGCCATCCGTCGCGTGCTGATGTCGTCGCTGCAGGGCGCTGCGGTGACGGCGGTGCAGATCGATGGCGTGCTGCATGAGTTCAGCTCGATCCCGGGGGTCCGTGAGGACGTGACCGACATCGTGCTGAACATCAAGCAGCTTGCTTTGCGCATGCATGGCGATGGCCCGAAGCGCATGGTGCTGACCGCCACCGGCCCCGGCGAGGTGCGCGCGGGCCAGATCCAGGCCGGTCACGACATCGATGTGATGAACCCGGACCTCGTCATCTGCACGCTCGATGACGGCATCAAGCTCGGCATGGAGTTCACCGTGAACGCATCGAAGGGCTACGTGCCGGCCTCGGCCAACCGCCCTGAGGACGCGCCGATTGGGCTGATCCCGATCGACAGCATATTCTCGCCGGTGCGGCGCGTGTCCTACAAGGTGGAGCCGACCCGCGTGGGTCAGATCACCGACTATGACAAGCTGCTGCTGACGGTGGAGACCAACGGTGCGGTGTCGCCTGAGGATGCCGTGGCGCTCGCCGCGCGCATTCTGCAGGACCAGCTGCAGCTGTTCATCAACTTCGATGAGCCGCAGGCGGTGCGCCACGAGGAGCCGCAGGACGATCTGCCGTTCAACCGCAACCTGCTGCGCAAGGTGGACGAGCTGGAGCTTTCGGTGCGGTCTGCCAACTGCCTGAAGAACGACAACATCGTCTATATCGGCGATCTCGTTCAGAAGTCCGAGCAGGAGATGCTGCGCACGCCGAATTTTGGCCGCAAGTCGCTCAACGAGATCAAGGAAGTGCTGGCTTCCATGGGGCTGTCGCTGGGCATGAGCGTCGTCGGCTGGCCGCCTGAGAATGTTGAAGACCTCGCACGCCGGCTCGAAGAGCCGTTCTAGTCGCGATTAAGAGGGATTTAGACCAATGCGTCACGGGGTTGCCGGCCGTAAGCTCGGCGTGACTGACACGCATCGCTTCGCGATGTTCCGCAACATGGCTCATGCACTGATCAAGCATGAGCAGATCACGACGACGCTGCCCAAGGCCAAGGAGCTGGGCCCGGTGGCGGAGAAGCTGATCACGCTGGGCAAGCGCGGCGGGCTGCATGCACGTCGGCAGGCGTACGCGCAGCTGCGCGACGACGTGATTGTGGCGAAGCTCTTCACCACCATCGCCGAGCGCTACAAGGATCGGCAGGGTGGCTACACCCGCGTGCTGAAGGCCGGCACGCGCTATGGCGATTGCGCGCCGATGGCCGTGATCGAACTGGTGGATCGCGATCCCGCGGCCAAGGGTCTGGA
Source organism: Rhodospirillales bacterium (assembly GCA_037445025.1). GTDB lineage: Bacteria > Pseudomonadota > Alphaproteobacteria > Acetobacterales > Acetobacteraceae > CAIQQQ01. Next base: position 97,249 of record JBBILI010000006.1, on the reverse strand, counting down.
TTCCGGGCCGAAGGCTGAGGCCGCCAATGACGACGACGGCGAATAAAACCGTCGCTCTTCGATGATCCCTCCGCATTGGACCGGCCTCAGGGCCGGTCTTATGCTTTGGGGCATGGTGTTTCTTCCGTGACCCAGCCTCTGGCAGACCGGTTGCGGCCGCAGAGTCTGGCCGAGATCGCGGGGCAGGACCACCTGGTGGGTCCCGCCGGGACACTGACGCGCATGCTGGCGCGCGGCACCCTAGCGAGCCTGATCCTGTGGGGGCCGCCCGGCGTGGGCAAGACCACCATCGCGCGGCTGCTCGCGGCGCAGGCGGGACTGGCGTTCGTGCAGCTTTCCGCCGTGTTCTCCGGCGTCGCCGATCTCAAGAAGGTGTTCGAGGAGGCGGTGAAGCGTCGGCGGACCGGCGACGGCACGCTGCTGTTCGTTGATGAGATCCATCGCTTCAACCGCGCGCAGCAGGACGGGTTTCTGCCGGTGGTGGAAAACGGCACGGTCACGCTGATCGGCGCCACGACGGAAAATCCCTCGTTTGCTCTGAACGGCGCGCTGCTGTCGCGCTGCCAGGTGCTGGTGCTGCGGCGGCTCGATGATGCGGCGCTGGCGCTGCTGCTGGAGCGGGCGGAGCAGGAGCTCGGCAAGCCTCTGCCGCTGACCTCCGATGCGCGCGACACGCTGCGGGCGATGGCGGATGGGGATGGGCGGTATCTGCTCAATCTGGCCGAGCAGCTCGGCGCCATCGAGGATCCGACGCCGCTGGATGTGGCGGGGCTGTCGGCGCTGCTGTCCAGGCGGGCGGCGCTGTACGACAAGGATCGGGAGGAGCATTATAATCTCGTCTCGGCGTTGCATAAGTCGCTGCGCGGCTCCGATCCGGATGCGGCGCTGTATTGGTTCGCGCGGATGCTGTCCGGGGGCGAGGATGCGCGGTTCATCGCGCGCCGGCTGGTGCGGTTCGCCGCCGAGGATATCGGGCTCGCCGATCCGCAGGCGCTGGTGCAGGCGCTGGCGGGGTGGGAGACGTATGAGCGGCTGGGATCGCCGGAGGGCGAGCTCGCACTGGCGCAGGTGGTGCTGTATCTCGGCACCGCGCCCAAATCCAACGCTGTTTATACCGCCTTCAAGGCGGCGATGGCCGCAGCCAAATCCACCGGCAGCCTGATGCCGCCGGCGCATATCCTCAATGCGCCGACCAAGATGATGAAAAACCTGGGATACGGCGCCGGCTACGCCTATGACCACGACACGGCCGAAGGCTTCTCCGGCCAGAATTATTTCCCCGATGGCCTTGCCCGCCAGGATTTCTACCGACCGCGCGATCGCGGGTTCGAGCGTGAGCTGGGCAAGCGTCTCGCCTATTGGGCGCAGCTGCGCCAGGACACGTCATGACCGTCACCACACGCATCATCACCGAGGACGAGGCCGAGCTGCGGCTCGATCGCTGGTTCCGCCGGCATTTCCCCACCGCCACGCAGGGCGTGATCCAGAAGCTGTGCCGCACCGGGCAGATCCGGGTGGACGGCAAGCGGGTGGAGACGTCGACACGGCTGGAGCCGGGGCAGAGCGTGCGGGTGCCGCCGATGCCCTCGAACGTGGCGAAACCGTCGGAGAAGCCGGCACCGGTGTTCGATCCGCTGCTGGAAGCCGAGATGAGCAAGCTGGTGCTCTACAAGGACGAGCACGTCATCGTGCTCGACAAGCCGTTCGGCCTGCCGAGCCAGGGCGGGCCTGGGATCACGCGGCATCTCGACGGGATGCTGGACGGGTTGCGATACGAGTCGGCGCATCGGCCGCGGCTGGTGCATCGGCTGGATCGTGACACGACCGGCGTTCTCGTGGTGGCGCGCACACCGGGGGTGGCGGCGAAGCTCGCGGCCCTGTTCCGCGGGCGCGAGGTGGAGAAGGCGTACTGGGCGGTGGTGTGCGGCCGGCCGGTTCCGGTGGAGGGGCGCATCGATCTGAACCTCGTGCGCATCGACGGGTTTCGCGGCGAGCGGGCGGCGGTGGCCGGGCCGTATGACACCGACACGGCGCGGGCGATCACCGATTTCACCACGCTCGATCACGCCGCCCGCAAGCTGGCCTGGCTGGAGATGAAGCCGATGACCGGGCGCACGCACCAGCTGCGGGTCTCGTGCGCCGCCATCGGTGCGCCGATCCTGGGCGACACGCCGTATGGCAAGGAGGTCGAGGGGCGGAACACCGCGCTGGTCGATGGGCTGGGCGACCGGCTGCACCTGCACGCCCGCCGGATCGGCTTTCCGCATCCGGCCGGCGGCACGCTGCTGGTGGAGGCGCCGCTGCCGGCGCATATGCAGGCGACGTTCCGGACGTTGGGCTTTGACGAGCCGGCCCTGCGTCTACCCGTCCGGCGTGGGTGACGCGGGCGTGGCGCTTGGGTAGTGTGCGCCCGGTTTAGGCCCGGACCGGTGAGGCATGATGCGGACCGTTGGTGTTGACGCGGGAGAGATGTGAGCATGGCGCGCCGGCGCCGCGGGACCCCGCGGTCATCTCTCGTGATCTGGCTGCTGCTGGGGCTGCCGATTGTGGCGATCGCGGCGGTGGTGCTGCTGTTCGACCCCAACAGCCTCAAGCCGCGCATCTCGGCTGCGGTCGAGCGGGCCTTGGGGCGGACGCTGGAGATGCGCGGGCCGATCCATATTGCTCTGTCGCTGATGCCGGCGCTGGACGCCGAGGACATCCATCTCGGCAACCCCACGGGTTTCTCGCGGCCGGACCTGGCGACGCTGGGGCACGCGCGGGCGGAACTCGCACTGGGGCCGCTGCTGCGGGGGCGTATCGAGATCGCCCGGCTGGTGGTGACCAATCCGGATGTGATGCTGGAGACCAATGCGCAGGGGCAGGTCAACTGGCGGCTGGCCAAGCCGGAAGCGCCGGCTTCCGGGTCGGCAGCGGCAGCGGCGGCGGCGGCCGCGGCCCCGGCTGTGCCCGAGCTGTCGCGCTTCGGTGTGCATTCCCTGCGCATCGTAGGCGGGCGATTGGCATGGCTGGATGCGCGGGACGGGGTGTCCCGCGTCGCCGATATCAGCCGCCTCGACATGACGGAGACCGAGTCGCCGGAGCCGGGCCTGTCGGCCACGGCCGCCATGACGGTGGCCGGGCATGCGGTGACGATGACCGCCGAACTCGGCACCTTGTCCCAGCTGATGGCGGCTGATGACGCGACGCCCTGGCCGCTGCAGGTCGTGCTGCGCACCGAGGGCACGCGGCTGGCGGCGTCGGGCAAGGTGGCGCATCCGCTGGAGGGACGCGGCTATGCGCTGACGCTGGATGCCTCAGCGCCTGAACTGGGCGCGGCCGGTGCGCTGTTCGGGGTGGCTTTGCCGGCGCTGAAGGATGTGTCGGCGACGGCCAGGGTGAGCGATGCCAGCGGCGCGCCGGTGCTGGGGCAGCTTGCGGCCCATGCGGGGCCGAGCGCGCTGATGCTGGGATGGCGCCATCTCACGCTGGATCGGCTGGAGGTGTCGACGCCGGCGCTCGACCAGCCGGTGCATGCCGAGATGGAAGGCGCGCTTGAAGCGACGCCGGTGCGGCTGACGGCCGAGCTCGGCACGTTGCAGACCATGCTTGACGGGGCACCGCTGCCGCTCAGCGTGTCGCTGGGTGCCGCCAGTTCTGTGCTGAGCGTGCAAGGCAGCCTCGCGACCTTGCAGAGTCTGGGTGGTGCGACGGTCGCGGTGTCGTTGCAGGTGCCGGACCTGACGGCACTTTCGCGGATCGCCGGGCAGGCGCTGCCGCCGGTGCGGGATCTGGGCTTTGACGCGCGGCTGGGCGAGCCGGAGGGCGCGCCGGGCACGGGGCTCATGATCAGCGGGGCGAAGCTCACGCTGCCGCAGGCCGATGCGGCGGGCGATCTGACGGTGACCTTCGCGCCGCGCGTGTCGGTGCAGGGTCAGATTGCGTCGCAGACGGTCAATCTTGACGCGTTGCTGCAGATGCTGGCGGCCGTGCCGCCGGCGGCACCGGCCGTTGCGTCGCAGCCGTCGGTCGCTGCCACGGGGGCGGCAACGCCTTCGGCCCCGCCGGCCGAGACCGCGCCGGACTCTCCGGGACTCGACGCCGTGGACGCGGATCTGAAGCTCAGCATCGGTGAACTGCGCTGGCGGGGGCTGACGGCGCAGGCGGTTGCAGCCCACGCGGTGCTGTCGGCCGGGCAGCTGGCGCTTGATCCCGTGACAGCGACGCTGCCGGCCGGGCGCCTGGACGGCAGGATGACCGTGGCGTCGCTGGCCAGAGGGGCGGGACTGAGCCTGGGGCTTTCCGCCTCGGGTGTGCCGCTCAAGCCGCTGATGGGTCTGCTGGACCTGCCGGACGATGACAGCGGCACGGTTGAACTCTCCGCCGATGTCACTGCCGCGGGCATGACGGCGCAGGCGATCCGGGCCAGCCTGACCGGGCGGCTGGGGGTGGCGGTGACGGATGGCGAGCTCGACAACCGGCTGCTCGGGCGGCTTGGCGAGCTGTTGCGGGCGACCAGGCTGCCGGTCGATCTGCTCACCGGGGCGCCTGCGGGGCGCACGCGGTTTCGCTGCATGGTGCTGCGGTCTGACCTGACCCGCGGCGCGGGATCGGTCGGGCCGCTGGTGCTCGATTCCGCGCGACTGCTGGTGCAAGGCGCCGGCACGGTCAATCTCGGCGATTCCACCATCGCGCTGCGGCTGCGGCCGATGCTGCGCACGGGCGGTCCCGGCATCGTTGTGCCGGTGCGGGTGAGTGGCCATCTGTCTCAGCCAACTGTGGCAACCGATGCCGCCGGCGCTTCGCTGGAGGGTTTCAGTGTCAATGGCCTGCTGCGCAATCCGCTGGCGACTCTGGGCAACACCTTGACGGGAGAGCGGGGCGGCGATGCCTGCGGTCCTGCGGTCATCTTCGCGCGCGGCGCGCGGCCGGGGGGCAAATGAAGCGGTTCTGGACGCAGGCGGATGCGGTTTCGGTCGGGCCGGGCTGGTCCGTGACGCTGGATGACAAGCCGGTGCGGGTGCCGGGCGGGGCGGTGCTGGATCTGCCGACGCAGGCGCTGGCCGAGGCGGTGGCGGAGGAATGGCAGGCGGCCGGCGGTGCTGTGGGCGGCGAGATGTCCTACGCCGATCTGCCGCTGACGCGTCTGGCCGGCACCGCGCAGGAGCGGGTGGCACCGTCGCGCGAGGCGGTGGTGCTGGAGCTGTCGCGCTATGGGCAGTCGGATCTGCTGTGCTACCGGGCCGAGCATCCGGTCAAGCTGGTGCGTCGGCAGGCGGAGCTGTGGCAGCCCTGGCTCGACTGGGCGGCGGACACGCTTGGCGCGCGGCTGGAGGTGACGGCGGGGATCGTGCACGTGGCCCAGCCATCGGCGGCGCTGGCGGCGCTGGCGCATGCCGTCGCGGCGCATGATGCGCACCAGCTGGCGGCGCTGGGCATCCTGATCCCGTCCTACGGCAGCCTTGTGCTCGGGCTGGCGGTGGCTTCGGGGGCGCTCGAGGCGTTGGCGGCGCACGAGATCGCGACCTTGGACGAGCGCCACCAGGCCGAGGACTGGGGCTGGGACCACGAGGCCGAGACCAGGATGGCCCGCGTGGCGGAGGATGTGGCGGCGGCGGGGCGTTACCTCGCGCTGTGCGTGGCATGACGGCGCGCCGGGTGATCATCTCCGGCCGGGTGCAGGGCGTGGGCTACCGCGACTGGATGTGCGCCCAGGCAGAGGCGCTCGGCCTGTCCGGCTGGGTGCGCAACCGGCGGGACGGCACGGTCGAGGCGATGATCGACGGCGAGGAGGCTGCGGTGGAAGAACTGCTGCGCGCCTGCCGCCGCGGACCCCGGCTGGCCTCGGTGCGCGAGATCGTCGAGGAACTTTCGGATGCAGTGCCGGAACCGGGGTTCCGACGACTGCCGACGGCGTGAGCTGACAGGAAAGGGTCCACCCGATGTTGCGTCGGACAGTGCTTTTCGCCACGGCTGCGTTGATGGCCGGCGCCGCGGATCCCGTCCACGCTGACGAGCCCTGCTGCGGTCCGATCACGCCGGCCGGGGAGAAGCTGGCGCAATTGCTGGACAGCCTCGACGTCGAGCACAGATGGCTGATTCATTTTCATATCGACTGGCAGACGGGAGAGCCGGACAAGGCGGCTGACTATGCGGGCCCTGGCCGGGCGACGCATTGCAGCGCCTTCGCGGCGGCGGTCGGCGAACGGCTGGGCGTCTACATGCTGCGCCCGCCGGCCCATCGTCAGATCCTGCTCGCCAGTGCGCAGACGCGTTGGTTCGGCTCGCCGGAAGCCAAGGCGGCGGGCTGGCGGCCGGTCGGCAGCATGCAGGCGGCGCAGAGCCTGGCGAACCAGGGGCAGCTCGTGGTGATCAGCTATGAGAGCCCCAACGTGCACAAGCCGGGCCATATCGTGATTGTCAGGCCGTCGCTGAAATCGGCGGCGGCGCTGGCGGTGGAGGGGCCGCAGGTCATTCAGGCGGCGACGCATAATCGCGCGCGTTATCCCGCGGCACGGTCGTTCACGGCGCATCCGGGGGCGTGGCCGGATCAGGTGAAGGTGTTTGCGCATGAGGTGACAGGGCAGAAAGAAGTTCTTTTTTGAAAAAAAGAACCAAAAAACTTTTGACCGGCTGACGCCCTCCTCCGGAGAGAGGTACGCTCAAACGATAGAAAGTCTTTTGCTTCTTTTCTTCAGAAAAGAAGCGCTTTCTTATTGTATAAATTTGATTATTCCACTGCGGCACGAATAATTCGAAATAGCAACAAATAGGCCGCGCCAAGGCGCCGCCCCCCTCACCGTTTCGCAGAACCATCCCGCCTGACCCAGCCCATCACCCCGCGTGGAATCGGCACACGTCCCAGATCCGGCGTCACCGGCACAGCCTGCCTCCGCGCCCGAACCCGCGCGGCCCGCTTCTCCCCAGGCCGCAGCACCGCCATCTCAATGGCCAGCATCCGGCACACCGGCCGCAACACCCGAACAGCCTGCGGGCAGGCGGCCAGCAACGCCACCATCTCCGGCGCCTCCAGCACCGCCCGAAGCTGGCAGCCGAACCCCGCCGCCTCCCAGCCAACCTCCCGCACCAGCCACGCGAACCCGCCAGGCCACAGCCGCACCCCGGTCTTCCGCCGTGGCCGCGGCACATCGGCCAGACCCGTCTCGCCGGCGCCCCGCGCCAGGGCCGGCCGCAACCGCCCCGCCTGAAACCGCGACACCATCCCCTCGAGACGGCGGAGAATCTGGCCCAGCCTGCGATGCACCAGATGCACCAGCGCCGCCTGCAGCAACCGCCGACCGCCCCAGCGCGCCACCGCCACCCGCAAGGTGCCGATCACGGCAAAAAGGCTCAAAAACGGGGAAGCAACGGTGTCCATGCATATTTTCCTAGCGCAAGACCCTGCCAAACGCAAGAAATAAAACCTATCCTGCCAATCGACCTTCCTGAAAAACCTCACGCCACGCATCGCGCAGCGCGGCATCCACTTCCTCCATGGTAGCCAGAATGCCCAGCGCATGCAGGCTGGTCACCCCATGCTCGGCGATGCCGCAGGGCACGATGCCGCCGAAATGGCTGAGGTCCGGCTCCACGTTCAGCGCCACCCCATGCCAGCTCACCCAGCGTGTCACGCGCACGCCGAGCGCTGCGATCTTGGCTTCGGTGCCGGCCATCCGGTCGGCCACCCAGATGCCGACCCGGCCCTCCCGCCGTTCGCCGCGCACGTTGAACCGGTCGAGCGTGCGGATCAGCCATTCCTCCAGCCCGTGCACATAGCAGCGCACATCGCGCGCCGGCACGGTGCCGTGCGGGCGGGTGAGGTCGAGCATCACATAGCCGGTGCGCTGGCCCGGGCCGTGATAGGTCCATTGCCCGCCGCGCCCGGCCTCGTAGGTGGGAAAGCGGTCGGGAAGCTGCAGGTCTTCCGCGCGCGCCGAGGTGCCGGCGGTGTAGAGCGGCGGGTGTTCGACCAGCCAGACCAGCTCATCGGCGGTTCCGGCGCGGATCTCTGCCACGCGGGCGCGCATGGTTTCGATGGCTTGCGGATAATCGGCGAGGCCATCCTGAATTCGCCACTCAATTTCACGATCGGTCATTGCTGCCTGCTGGATGATCGGCTATACGCCCGCTCCTCCATACCTCGCGGTCGTGGCGGAATGGTAGACGCGCAAGCTTGAGGTGCTTGTGGGGGTAACCTCGTGGAAGTTCGAGTCTTCTCGACCGCATACCCCGCCTGTGAAATCGACTATGTCTTTTTTGCGCAAGGTTGCGCTTCAGGCGTGAAGCGGTGATCTTGCCCCGGCTGACCCGGGGGAATGTGACAGATGGCGATGGACGACGATTTCCGTAAAGCGGCGCTGGATTACCACCGCCTGCCGCGGCCCGGGAAACTTGCCATCGAGCCGACCAAGCGCATGGCAACCCAGCGCGACCTCGCCCTGGCCTATTCGCCCGGCGTGGCGGCGGCGTGCGAGGAGATCGTCAGGGACCCCGACACCGCCTACGACTACACCGCCCGTGGCAACCTCGTCGGCGTGATCTCCAACGGCACCGCGGTGCTCGGCCTCGGCAATATCGGCGCCCTCGCCGGCAAGCCGGTGATGGAGGGCAAGGCCGTCCTGTTCAAGAAGTTCGCCGGCATCGATGTGTTCGACATCGAGGTGGACCAGCAGGACCCCGACAAGTTCGTCGAGGTGGTGGCAACCCTGGAGCCGACCTTTGGCGCCATCAACCTGGAAGACATCAAGGCGCCGGAGTGCTTCGCCATCGAGGCCAAGCTGCGCGCGCGCATGAACATCCCGGTGTTCCACGACGACCAGCACGGCACCGCCATCACGGTCGCCGCCGCCGTGCGCAACGCGCTGCTGCTGCAGGGCAAGACGCTCGCAGAGGTGAAGCTGGTGACCTCGGGCGCAGGCGCCGCGGCGCTGGCCTGCGTTGATCTGCTGGTCGAGATGGGGCTCAAGGTCGAGAACGTCACCCTCACCGACATCAAGGGCGTGGTGCATGCCGGCCGCGAGGGGCTGGACGACCGCATGGGCCGCTACGCCCGGGTGACCGATGCCCGCGTGCTGGGCGACGTGCTGGCCGGCGCCGACATCTTCATGGGCCTGTCCGCCCCGCGCGTGCTGAAGGCGGAGTGGCTGCCGCAGATGGCGCCGAAGCCGCTGATCCTCGCCCTGGCCAACCCCGAGCCGGAGATTCTGCCCGAGGCGGTGCGCGCGGCGCGGCCAGACGCGATCGTGGCGACCGGGCGCAGCGACTATCCCAACCAGGTCAACAACGTGCTGTGTTTCCCCTTCATCTTCCGCGGCGCGCTGGATGTGGGGGCGACCACCATCAACATGCCGATGCAGCTCGCGGCCGTCGAGGCGATCGCGGAGCTGGCGCGCATCGAGGCCTCCGAAGTGGTGGCCGCCGCCTATGGCGGGTCAGCACCGGTGTTCGGGCCGGAATACATCATCCCCAAGCCGTTCGACCCGCGGCTGATCCTGCAGATCGCGCCGGCGGTGGCGAAGGCTGCCATGGAGTCGGGCGTGGCGCGGCGGCCGATCACCGATTTCGCGGTCTATCGCACCGAGCTGGAACGCTTTGTGTTCCGCTCCGGCCAGCTGATGAGCCCGGTGTTCGAGCGCGCCCGGGCAGCCCCCGCCCGCATCGCCTATGCCGAGGGCGAGGACGAGCGGGTGCTGCGCGCGGTGCAGACGCTGGTCGATGACGGCATCGCCGAGCCGGTGCTGATCGGCCGGCGGGCGGTGATCGAGAAAATGGTGGCCGACATGGGCCTGCGCATGGATCTGCGCGAGACCGTGCGCATCCTCGATCCCGCGACGGACCTCGATGTGTTCGAACCGCTGATCCGCGACTACCAGCTGATGGTGGGAAGGCGCGGCGTGCCGCCGGAAGCCGCCGCAAGGCGCATGCGCAACCGCCAGACGGTGGTGGCCGCCATGCTGCTGCACGCCGGCATCGTCGACGCCGCGATCTGCGGCGGCAGCGGCGACTGGTGGCGGCACATGCTGTACGTGATGCCGATCATTCCGATCCGCAGCGGCGTGCGGCGCATCTATGCGCTGTCCTGCCTGATCCTGCAGGGCGGCGCGCTGTTCGTGTGCGACACGCATATGAACACTGATCCCACCGCCGAGGAGATCGCCGAGATGACGCTGCTGGCTGCCGCCGAGGTGCGCGCCTTCGGGCTGGCGCCGAAGGCGGCGCTGCTGTCGCATTCCAATTTCGGCGCCTCGAACTCGCCGTCGGCGCGCAAGATGCGCACGGCGCTGAAGCTGATCCGGGCGGCCGATCCTTCACTGGAGATCGACGGCGAGATGCACGCCGACGCCGCGCTGAGCGAGGCGATCCGCAACCGGGTGGTGCTGGACAGCAAGCTTGTGGGCACCGCCAACCTGCTGGTGATGCCGGGGCTGGATGCCGCCAACATCGCCTTCAACCTGCTGAAGGCGGCGGCCGACGGTCTGCCGGTGGGCCCGCTGCTGCTCGGCATGGCCAAGCCGATCCATGTGGTGGTGCAGAGTGTCACCGCACGCGGGATTGTGAACATCAGCGCGGTGGCGGCGCTGGAGGCGCAGATGCTGCGGGCACAGATGGAAGAGGATGCGGGGTCCAAGGCCGCCGTGCTGTCTGAAACGCTGCAGCGGGCCGGAAATTTCGGCGAGCAGCCTGGATGATCGCGCTGCTGCTCGGATGTGCCAGCCTGCTGGTGCTGATGGGAGCGCTGGGCCAGTTCTCGCGGGCCCAGGTGCAGTCGGTGAAGCAGATGGGCGTGTGGGTGGCGGCCATCGGCGGGCTGCTGCTCGCGGCCATGCTGTTCCTCACCGGGCGTGGCGCGCTGGCGATTTCGGCGCTGGTCATGCTGGGGCCGCTGATGTGGGGCTGGGTGAAGCAGGCGCGGCCCGCAGCGCCCGGCCGCCCGGCGCCCCGCAGCAGCGGCATGAGCCGGGCCGAGGCGCTGGAGGTGCTGGGGCTGCCCGGATCTGCGAAAAAGGCGGAGATTCAGGCTGCCTATGTCCGGCTCATGCGCGCGGCGCACCCGGACCAGGGCGGGTCGGACTGGCTGGCGGCGCGCATCAACCAGGCGCGCGACGTGCTGCTTGGGTAGCGCCGGTGGGCGGGCGGGCCTGCCCTGCTTCTCCAAATCATGAATTGTTAATGGATTCGATCTCACCCTGGGGTGTTCTACGAAGCCGTGCTAGAGCAGGGCGGTCCGCTGCTGCCCTGCCTCACGTCGTCAAGCTGAAGGATTCGCCGCTGTGATCAAGCCGCTCCGCAAGGCCGTGTTTCCCGTTGCCGGTCTCGGCACACGCTTTCTTCCGGCCACCAAGGCCATGGCGAAGGAGATGCTGCCGGTGGTCGACAAGCCGCTGATCCAGTATGCCGTCGATGAGGCCCGATCCGCCGGGATCGAGCAGTTCTGCATGGTCACCGGCCGCGGCAAGACCGCAATCGTCGAGCATTTCGACATCGCCTACGAGCTGGAGGCCACGCTGAAGCTGCGCAGCAAGAACGCCGAGCTCGCCAGCCTGCGCGAGCTGCAGATGCCGCCGGGCGCCATCACCACGGTGCGCCAGCAGGAGCCGCTCGGCCTGGGCCACGCCATCTGGTGCGCGCGCTCCTTCATCGGCGACGAGCCGTTCGCCATTCTGCTGCCGGACGATCTGGTGATGTCCGACACGCCCTGCACCAAGCAGCTGGCCGACGTCTATCACGAGACCGGCGGCTGCGTCGTGGCGGTGACCGAGGTGCCGCGCGCCCAGACCAACCGCTACGGCATCCTCGACATCGCCTCCGACGACGGCTGCCTGGTGGAGATCCGCGGCCTGGTGGAGAAGCCGAAGCCGGAGGACGCGCCCTCCAACCTGTCGATCATCGGCCGCTACGTGCTGACCTCGGGCGTGATCGACCATCTCGCCCGCATGGAGCGCGGCCAGGGCAACGAGGTGCAGCTGACCGACGCGATGGCCAAGATGATCGGCTCGGTGCCGTTCCACGGCCTGCGCTACGAAGGCCGCCGGTTCGACTGCGGCGACAAGGTGGGCTTCCTGGAGGCCCAGCTCGCCTTCGCCCTGAAGCGGCCGGATATCGGGCCGCAGGTGCGCGCCTTCCTCAAGGACTACATCAACGCCTGATCCAGGGTTTCCGGGCCGGCAGCGAGGACGCTGAAGATGCATGACTTCAATGCGACGATCCTGCGTGAATACGACATTCGCGGGATCGTCGGCACGACACTGTTCGCCGCCGACGCGTTTGCGATCGGCCGCTGCTTCGGCAGCGTTGTCGCACGGGACGGCGGCACGGTGGTGGCGGTGGGGTATGACGGCCGGCTGTCCTCGCCCGCGCTCGAACAGGCGCTGGTCGATGGCCTGCGCGCCTGCGGCCTACACGTGCTGCGCATCGGCCGCGGACCCACCCCCATGCTCTATTTCGCCTCCGTCCTCCACGAAACCGACGGCGCCATCATGGTCACCGGCAGCCACAACCCGCCGGACTACAACGGCTTCAAGATGATGCTGGCCGGCAAACCCTTCTTCGGCCCCCGCATCGCCGAGATCGGCCGCATAGCCCGGTCCGGCGACGTTGTGGCAGAGCAGTCCGGCAGCGAGGCGGCGATTGACGTCTCCGGCGCCTATATCGACCGTCTGGTTCAGGACTGGGACGCCGGCGACCATGCGCTGAAAGTGGTCTGGGACAACGGCAACGGCGCCGCCGGCGAGGTGCTGACACGGCTGGTGGCGCGCCTGCCCGGCACCCACACGGTGCTGTTTCCCGAGATCGACGGCCGGTTTCCCAATCATCACCCCGACCCGACCGTGCCCAGGAATCTGGAGGCAGTGATCGCGGAGGTGCGCGCCCAGGGGGCCGATCTCGGCATCGCCTTCGACGGCGACGCCGACCGGATCGGAGCGGTCGACAACGACGGCACCATGCTGTTCGGCGACCAGCTGCTGGTGGTGCTGGCGCGCGATGTGCTGCGCACCCACCCAGGCGCCACCATCATCGCCGACGTGAAAGCCAGCCAGGTGCTGTTCGACGAGGTGGCACGTGCCGGCGGCACGCCATTGATGTGGAAGACCGGGCACAGCCTGATCAAGGCGAAGATGGCGGAGACCGGCTCACCGCTGGCAGGCGAGATGTCAGGCCACATCTTCTTCGCCGATCACTGGTACGGGTTTGACGACGCGCTGTATGCCGGTGTGCGGCTGCTCGGCATCGTGGCACGCCTGGGCGAGACCCTGGGCGCGGTGCGTGCGGCGCTGCCGCAGGTGGTCAACACACCGGAGCTGCGATTTGACTGCGACGACCTGCGGAAATTCCAGGTGGTGGCCGAGGTGGCGGCGCGGCTGGCGGCCGAAGGGGCGAAGGTGTCGGCGACGGATGGTGTTCGGGTGCTGACCGAGGATGGCTGGTGGCTGCTGCGCTCGTCCAACACCCAGGCGGTTCTGGTGGCGCGCTGCGAGGCGTCCAGCGAAGCCGGGTTGGAACGGCTGAAGGCGGCGCTGGTGACACAGCTCACCGCATCTGGGCTGCCGGCCCCGGATTTCTCGGGGGAGAACGCCGGGCACTAACCTTCGGTGCGTCCCTGCTTCCCCTCATTGTTTGACAAGCTCCCCTCCGCAGGCCTACACGCTTCGCCCACTGCCGGGAACGTGGACGGTCCAACCGGGGCCGCGCCCGCCTTTTGCCGTTTTGGCATCAGGACTACCGGTGCAACAGCCGAAAAGCTCACTTGATGGGTGCGGCACATGATGAAGGAGCACGCGCATGACCAAGCGCGCAGAGAGTAAGTACAAGATCAACCGCCGCCTCGGCGTGAATCTTTGGGGTCGCCCGAAGTCGCCGATCGCCAAGCGCGACTACGGTCCCGGTCAACACGGCCAGCGCCGCAAAGGCAAGCCCACCGATTTTGGCATCCAGCTGATGGCCAAGCAGAAGCTCAAGGGCTACTACGGCAACATCAGCGAGAAGCAGTTCCGCAAGTATTACTTCGAGGCCGTGCGCCGCAAGGGCGACACCTCGGAGAACCTGATCGAACTGCTGGAACGCCGCCTCGATGCGGTGATCTACCGCATGAAGCTCGCCATCACCCCGTTCGCTGCCCGCCAGTTCATCAACCATGGCCACATCATGGTGAATGGCAAGCGCGTCAACATCCCGTCCTACCTCGTGAAGGACAACGATGTGATCGAGGTGAAGGAAAAGTCCAAGCAGCTCGCCGTCGTGCTCGACGCCTCCCAGACCAGCGAGCGCGACGTGCCGGAATACGTGGAAGTCGATCACCGCGCCATGAAGGGCCGCTTCATCCGCGCCCCCAAGCTGTCGGATGTGCCCTATCCCGTCCAGATGGAACCCAACCTGGTCGTCGAGTTCTACTCGCGCTGATCAGCCGGCCCACCACCTCGCAAGGCCGCCCCGGGAACCCGGGGCGGCCTTTTTCTTTGCCCGCCATCCGGCGGCAGCATGCGTCCGCCCCAAAGTCGTAGGGCGGATGCAATCCGCCTCTCACGCACCACCCCCGCCGTCATCCCCCCTTGCCCATCGCCGCCGCCCGCCCCAGGGTGCGCCGGCAAAGCGGGGAGGGCGGCAATGGATCCGGTTCTGGTTGAGGTCACGCGTAGCGACTGGGTCGAATCCCGCCATGCCGGCGCCGCCGTCGTCGTCGACGCCACCGGCAGCGTCGTGTTCGCCGCCGGCGACATCCACCAGGCCGTCTTCCCCCGCTCCGCCATCAAGGCCCTGCTCGCCCTGCCCCTCGTGGAAACCGGCGCCGCCGACCGCCTCAACCTCACCGAGGCCGAGATCGCCCTCGCCTGCTCGTCGCATTCCGGCGAACCCATCCACACCGAAACCGCCACCGCCATGCTCCGCAAGGCAGGCCGCGACGCCTCCTGCCTCGAATGCGGCATCCAGTGGCCCATGCGCGACACAGCCCTGCGCGCCCTCGTCGCCAGCGGCCAGACCGCGACCGCGCTGCACAACAACTGCTCAGGCAAGCATTCCGGCTTCATCTGCCTCGCCTGCGACCAGGGCGTCGATCCCGCCGGCTACGTGAAGCCGGACCACCGCACCATGCAGGCCGTCACCGCAGCCCTGGCCGACACCACCGGCGCCGTGCTCGATGACCGCAACCGCGCCACCGACGGCTGCTCCATCCCCACCTACGCCGTGCCGCTGAAATCCCTCGCCCTCGCCTTCGCCCGCTTTGGCTCCGGCCAGGGCCTGTCCGCCGACCGCGCCGCCGCCGCCGCGCGCATCCGCGGAGCCGTCGCCGCCAACCCGCTGCTCGTCGCCGGCACCGGCCGGTTCGACACAAGGCTGATGCAGACCCTCGGTGCGGACGTGTTCAGCAAAAGCGGCGCCGAGGGCGTCCACTGCGTGGCCCTTCCCACGCTCGGCTACGGCATCGCCGTGAAATGCGACGACGGCGCCGGCCGCGCCGCCGAGGTCGCCACCGCCGCCCTCATCCGCCGCCTGCTCGACCTCGATCCCGCCGCCATGGCCCCGTTCACCGATCCCGTCCTGCGCAACTGGAACGGCATCGCCGTCGGCGGATTGCGCCCATCCGCAGCGCTCTCGCAATAAAACGACATTCGGAGCGGCTGTTCCGCAACAAATTGCAAAATGGAGCCGTCAACAGACCCTGGCGCCGATTGCACCCTGGCGCAGGGTCTGTATCCTCCCGCGGAAAGAATGCAGGAGGCAAAAATGCGCACACGAATTCTGGCCATGATGGTGATGGCATCCTGGGCCGCGTCCTGGGCCGTCCCCGGCCACGCCGCCAACTTCAAATGGGCCAACAACGGCGACATCCGCGCCATGGACCCCTACACGCTCAACGAGACCGTGCAGAACTCGCTGCTCGCCAACATCTACGAGCCGCTGGTCCGCCACAACAAGAAGCTCGAGGTCGAGCCGGCGCTCGCCATCAAGTGGGAACAGAAATCCCCCACGCTCTGGACCTTCCACCTCCGTCCGAACGTGAAATGGGAAGACGGCAGCGCGCTCACCGCCAACGACGTGGTGTTCTCCTTCAAGCGCATCGCGTCGAAGACCTCCCAGCTCTCCGACGTCGTCGGCTCCATCCAGGACGTCCGCCGCGTCGACGATCTCACCGTCGAGATCGAGACCAAGGGCCCGGACCCGATCCTGCTCTCCGAACTCGTCGGCATGGTCATCATGAACCAGGCCTGGTGCGAGAAGAACAACGCGGTCGATCCCGCCATCGTCGGCACCAGCGACAACTTCGCCCTGCGCAACGCCATGGGCACCGGCCCCTACCACCTCACCCTGCGCGAGCCGGACCGCCGCACCGTCATGGCGCGCAACCCCGGCTGGTGGGACAAGATGGAGGGCAATGTCGACAATTTCGACTTCACCGTCATCTCCTCCGACCCCACCCGCGTCGCCGCCCTGCTCTCCGGCGAGATGGACCTGATCTACACCGTGCCCACGCAGGACATGAACCGGATCAGCAAGACCGCCGGCCTCAAGCTCATCCAGGGCCCGGAGCTGCGCACCATCTATCTCGGCATGGACCAGTCGCGTGACCAGCTGCTGTTCTCCGACGTCAAGGGCCGGAACCCGCTGAAGGACAAGCGGGTGCGCGAGGCCTTCGCACTGGCCATCGACGAGAACGCCATCGCCCGCGTCGTCATGCGCGGCCAGGCCAAGCCCACCTGGGAGCTGTGGGGCGACGGCATCACCGGCTTCAACCCCGCCCTCAACGTCCGCCCCAAGACCGACCCCGCGAAGGCCAAGGCCCTGCTCGCCGAAGCCGGCTACCCCAACGGCTTCGGCATCACGCTCGACTGCCCCAACGACCGCTACGTCAATGACGAGGCGATCTGCACCGCCATCTCGTCCATGATGGCCAAGGTCGGCGTGAAGGTGACGGTCTATGCCCGCACCAAGGTGAAGTTCTTCACCGATGTCGGCTACCCCAACTACAACACCAGCTTCTATCTGCTGGGCTGGACCCCCGCCACCTACGACGCTCACAACGCCCTGAAACAGCTCATGGAAACCCGCGCCCCCGGCGGCCACGGCCTGGGCAACGATGGCGGCTACTCCAATGCCCATGTCGACGACCTCATCGCCAAGATCGGCGTCGAGCTCGACAGCAAGAAGCGCCTGGCGATGATCGACGACGCGATGAAAACCATCCAGAACGATGTCGGCACCATTCCGCTGCACCAGCAGACCATCGTCTGGGCCGCCAAGAACAACATCGATGTCGTGCAACCCGCAGACAACACCTTCGTCACGCGCTGGGTGACGGTGAAGTAGCCGCCATCCAGGCACCCGTCCGCGCGGCCAATGGCGGATGTCATCTGTCCTACCAAATGTAGGGCGGATGAAATCCGCCATCTCGCATCGCAGCGCAGGCGCCACCGCTCTTGCCTCCACCACCGGCGTGCCCGCATCCTCCGGCCATGGAATCGATGACCTCGGAAACCCTCGCCCTTCCCGGCGGCCCGGCTCGCGTCGAATGGCGGCGCAGCGCGCGGGCCCGTCGCGTCAGCCTGCGCATCGATCCGCGGATCGGCACCGTCGTGGTCACCTTGCCGCAGCGCGCCGCCCGCACCGCCGGCATGGCCCTGCTGGTCAGCAACGCCGACTGGGTGACCCAACGCCTGGCCGCCTTGCCGCGCGCCATCAGCTTCACCGACGGCGCCGAAATCCCCCTGCACGGCATGCCTCACCGCATCCGGCACATGCCCGGCACGCGCGGCGTGGTCTGGCTTGAGGATGGCGAAATCCGCGTTGCCGGCGATCCGGCCTTCCTGCCGCGCCGGGTGGCGGATTTCCTGCGGGCCGAAGCGCGCCGCAGCATCGCTGCTCAGGTGGCCGAAAAATCCGAGCTGGCACGCGCCAGGCCCGCGCGCATCACCCTGAAGGACACCTCCAGCCGCTGGGGCAGCTGTGCCGCCAACCGCAACCTTGCCTTCAGCTGGCGCCTGGTGATGGCGCCGCGCCACGTGCAGGACTACGTGACCGCCCACGAGGTGGCGCATCTGCGCCACATGAACCACGGCCCGCAGTTCTGGGCCCTGGTCGGCCAGATCACACCGCACACCGAAGCGGCGATGGACTGGCTGAAGCAGCATGGCATGACTCTGCTCCGGATCGGCTGATCATCGCGTCAGCCCACCGGCCGGAACGCCCCCGCCTTGGCGGCCACCATCGCCGGCGTGTCACCGGGCCGGTAGATCGACGAGCCGATGCCGAATCCGGCGGCCCCAGCCTCAAGCCAGGGCGCCATGGTGGTGGCGGATATGCCGCCCACTGGCAGGATCGGCATATCCGGCGGCAGCACCGCGCGGATGGCACGCAGCACGGCCGGGCTGGAGGCCTCCGCCGGGAACAGCTTCAAACCATCGGCGCCCGCTGCCATGAGCGCGAACGCCTCGGTGGGGGTGGCGAAGCCCGGGCAGGCCAGCAGGCCGAGCGCCTTGGCCTCGCGCACAACATCGATGGCCGCATGCGGCGTGACGATCAACCTGCCGCCCGCCTCGGAAATCGCGCGCACCTGCGCCGGCGTCATCACCGTGCCCGCCCCGATCAGCAGCCGCTCGCCGAACCGGCGGGCCAGCCGGCCGATGCTGTCGAGCGGATCGGGCGAGTTCAGCGGCACCTCGATGATGGCGATCCCGGCCGCCTCAAGCGCGTCGCCGATCGCTTCCACCTCATCGGGCCGCACGCCGCGCAGAATGGCCACGAGCGGGCTTTTCGCAAGCCAGATCTTCATCCCCATGGGGTAAGCCTTCCGATCAGGGCAAGTCCGGCGGCGGCGCAGTCATCCGGGCCGATGCGGGGGGTGCCGCCGAACCGCGTGATGGCGGTGGCGTAGCGGGCGCACAGCGCCGGCGTGCCGAGCAGCGTGACCTGCGCGGGCTCCGGCATGGCGGCGCGGATCTCGGTGCCGATCAGCAGCCCGGAGAGATAGGCGGCGCTGTCGGTGTCGGCCAACTGGCCGAACAGCCCGCGGCTGCGCACACCGAACAGATGGTGCAGCAGATGCCCCGGCGAGGCGGCACGGTCGAGTCCTTCGGCAAAGGCGGCATCGCTGTGCGGCGCATCGGTCATCATGCGCCCGAGAATGGTGCCTGAACGCAGGGCCGCAAACGCCTCGCCGCTCAGGTAAGTCTCAAAGCCGATGATGGCGCCCGCTTGGACGCGCGCCCATTTGGCGTGGCTGCCGGGCAGGCAGACCAGGCCTGCGGCGTGGGCGCCGAGAATTTGCGTCTCCTCGCCGCGCATCACCTCGGGCGTGCCGGCTTCGTCGGTGGCGGACAGGCCAGGGACGATGACCACGCTGGCACCATCGAACGGCACGGGCTGCAGCGCCCGTGCGATGGCGGCGGCGTCCGCCGGGCAGGGGCAGTACGGCGCTTCCACCCAGCCCTGCCGGCTGCCGACCATGCCGGACATCAGCACACGGGTTTCACCCGCGGCCAGCCAGGGCGCGATCGCGTCGCGCAACGTGACGGCGAACCCGCCTTCCGGCACGTGCAGGATGCCGGCGGGGCGTTCCAGCCGGTCGATCACCGCCCCGTCCTGGAGGCGATAGGCGCGAAAGCCGCTGGAGCCCCAGTCGATTCCGATCATCCCGGCCAATCGAACTCCAGGAACGACACATGCGCCGCCACCACGCACCAGCCCTGGGGCATCCGTGCCCAGGTCTGCATCTGGCGGCCTGTGCGGCCATTGCTGTCGCGCCGGGTGAGCGTGCTGGCCGTGGCAAAATCGCGCCCGAA
The DNA here is from genome assembly GCA_037445025.1 of Rhodospirillales bacterium. Lineage (GTDB taxonomy): Bacteria > Pseudomonadota > Alphaproteobacteria > Acetobacterales > Acetobacteraceae > CAIQQQ01. The sequence continues at coordinate 77,498 of JBBILI010000006.1, read as the reverse complement.
CGTGGTGATCACGGTGCCGCCCAGGGTGCGCCCGAGATCAGTGCCCGGCCGCGCGTTGCGAAACCCGCGAATGGCCTCGATGCCATACAGATTCTCGCCCATGCCGTAGCGGATGGTGAGGTCGCTGTCCCAAAACAGCTCATCGAGCACAGCGACATCGTTGGTCACGATCGCCTGCTCATAGCGCAGGAACGCTGCGGTCACTTCGGCGACGATGTCGGGAATATTCAGGTCCATCAGCGAAAATCCGGGGCTACGGGCGCAGAGCAGAGGCCCATGCGCTCCAGGTGGGCGGCGGCACGAAACAGTTTTTCTTCCGCCCAGGGGGCACCGATCAGCTGCACGCCGATCGGAAGCGTGCCCTCGGCGTTCTGGACGGGAGCAGCGATCACCGGCAGGCCGATGAAGCTGATCGGCTGGGTGTACACCCCGAAGCTCGCGCGCAGCGGCACCGTCTGGCCGTCGGCTTCCAGCATGTCCTGGCCGATCGGCGTGGCCGGCGTCGGCGTGGCGGGCGCTACCAGGATGTCCCAGTCATGAAACAGGGCGGCCACTTCGGCGCGGTACTGGCTGCGCAGCCGCTGGGCATGCACCACCCATTGCGCCGGGATCAGCATGCCGGCCAGCAGCCGGTCGCGCGTCAGCGGCTCGAAATCCTGCGCCCGCACCCGCAGATCCTCGGCATGCTGGTTGCCGCCTTCGGCCCCGGTGATCAGGAACGCCGCGGCCCGGCCGGCGGCGGCGTTCCGGATCTCCACATGCTCGGTGGCACCCAGCGCGTCGGCCACCTTGTCGGCGGCGATCTGGGCGGCGGCCACGCCATGGCGCGCGAAATGCCCGCCAAGCCGCGCCACGCGCAGCCCAACCAGCCCCGCCTCCAGATGCCGCGACACCGGCGCCAGCCCGCGCCAATGCTGGCCTGGATCCGCATGATCCTCACCCTGCATCGCCTCATAGGCCAGCGCGAGATCGGCAACCGTTCGCGCGAACGGCCCGACATGATCCAGGCTCGGCACGAACATCACCCCGCCGGAGCGCGACAGCCGGCCATAGGTGGGCTTGATCCCCCAGATCCCGTTGAGGCTGGACGGCACGCGGATCGAGCCGTTGGTGTCGGTCCCCAGGGTGATCGGCACCAGCCCTGCCGCCACCGCCGCCCCCGAACCGCCCGACGAGCCACCGGCGATCCGCGACAGGTCATGCGGGTTGCGGCACGGCCCGTAATGGCTGTTCTCGGTGGTGAAGCCATAGGCATACTCGTCCATGTTGAGACAGCCGACGCAGACGGCACCCGCCGCCTCCATGCCGGCGACACCGAACGCGTCCGCCGTCGCCGGCGCCCGCCGCTGCTCGATGATCGAGCCGGCCAGCGTAACCACCCCCTGCACATCGAACAGGTTCTTCGCCGCAAACGGCACACCGGCGAGCGGACCAGGGTCCTCACCGCGCCCGATCGCCGCGTCGATCGCATCGGCCCGCGCCAGCGCCCGCACCGTGACAACCGCCGTGAACGCGTTGACCGCCGGATCATGCGCCGCGATCCGCGCCAATGCCGATTCCACGGCCATCCGCGCGGTGATCTCGCCAGTCTTGATCTTCCCGGCCAGCGCCGCCGCACTCAGCGTGTGCAGGCTCATGGCGTGAACACCGGCGCGGGCTCGGCGGCGGGATCGACGTCGAACATCAGCGCAGGCGTGCCCACCCGCAACACCAGGGTGAAGGCGGCCGCGATCTCTGCCAGCCGTTCGGGCGGCAGATCGAGCCCGACAGCGGGGCAGGCGGCGGTGACATAGGCGAGCGCATCGAAGCGCGCGGGGTCGAGCATGGGCATGCTTGGTTCCTCAGGCGTAGGCGGAAGCGTCGAAGCCGTCAGGCAGCACGCCGGTCGGTTTGATCATGGCGTAGGGCCTGCGCGCGAGGAAGCGGCCGGAACCGGGCTCGGCCTGCACGTGGCCGTCCTGCATCACCACCGCGCCGCGGCGGATGGTGGCGACCGGCCAGCCGGTCACCTCCAGGCCCTCATACGGCGTGTAGTCGATGGCCTGCTGCATGATCTCGTTGGTCAGCGTGGTCTTCTTCGCGGGGTCCCACAGCACCAGGTCGGCGTCGAAGCCCGGCGCGATGCTGCCCTTGCCCTCCAGGCCGAACAGCTTCGCCGGATTGCCCGCGATCAGCCGCGCGAACTGCGGCAGATCGATCCGGCCCTTGGCGACACCTTCGCTGAAGATGATCGGCAGCCGGGCGGCCAGGCCCGGCACCCCGTTGGGAATGTCGCGGAAATTCGCGTCATCGCCGTTCACCCGCTTGCCGCGCGTGCCGTTGTAGCACCAGCCGGAATGGTCGGAGCTGATCACATCGAGCGTGCCGCGGCGGATCTCCTCCCACAGCCCGGCTTGATGCGCCTCGGTGCGCGGCGCCGGCGAGCACATGAACTTCGCCCCCTCGAACCCCGGCCGGTCCATATGCGCCGCGGTGAGCACGAAATACTGCGGGCAGGTCTCCCCCCAAACCTTCAGCCCCCGATACCGCGCCCGCGCGATCTCCTCGGCCACCTCGCTGCACGAGACGTGGAATATCTGGATCGGCTGATCCACCATCTCCGCCAGAGCGATCGCCCGATGCGTGGCCTCCCGCTCGATCATGCCGGGCCGCGACCAGGCGTGGTATTTCGGCGCCGTCAGCCCCGCCGCCAGCAGCGCCTCGGTGCGCCAGCCAATGGCGTCGTAGTTCTCGCAATGCACCGTCACCAGCGCGCCCGCGCGCCTTGCCGCGGCCAGCACCCGCAGATAGGCGCGATCGTCCAGCGCCAGCGCGTCATAGGTGAGAAACACCTTGAGGCTGCGCACGCCGGAGGCAACGACTTCCGGGATCTCCTTCCAGATCACCTCGTCCGAGGCGTCGGTGATGATCTGGTGGAAGCTGTAATCGACCATCGCCTGCGCGGCACGGCGGCGATACTCGGCCAGGGGTTCAAGGATGCCGTGGCCCTTGAACTGGGTGGAGAAGGTGACCACCGAGGTGGTGCCGCCGGCGAGGCAGGAGGTGGAGCCGGTGGTCCAGCTCTCCTCATCGGCCCCGCCGCCTTCCTGCAGCTGCTCGATGTGGCAATGCGTGTCCACCCCGCCCGGCAGCACCAGCAGGCCCGAGGCATCGAGGTGGCGGGCGCCTTTGAGGTTGGCGCCGATGGCGGCGATCCTGCCGTCGGTGACACCGACATCGGCTGCGAACACCTCCGACCCCGTCACCACCGTGCCGCCGCTGACCACCAGATCGAACCCGTCCATGCCTTGCCTCATTCCGCTGCGCTGCGAGAGTGGAGCAGGGCGGGCGGGGCTGCAACCTTCCGGGGTTGGTTTAGAAAGGTTCACCGCCAAGTCGCCAAGGCGCCAAGAAGCACCGAGCGAATGCCGCCCGCCCGCGGCCATGTCACCTCTTCTTGGCGCCTTGGCGACTTGGCGGTGAACCTTGACGGCTGACGCCTCAGGCCAGCAACCGCCTCAGCTTGCGCACAGCCGACGAAGGCGTGGTCAGCACCGGCTTGCCGGTCGCCTCCGCCACCGCCCGCGCCGCACGGCCCAGGCTGAACTGCGCCAGGGCGATCGCATCCACATCGCCCATCTCCAGCGCCGCCTCCGCCACCAGCCGGTCATGCGTCGCGGTGTCGCCGACGTTGAGGGCCGCCAGCGCGCCCTGCGCCAGCTTCGTCTGCACGGGACGACCGAATTCCGGCGGCAGGCTCACCAGGGTCGGCCCAAAGCTCGCGAGCACGCCGACGCGGCCATACCCTTCGGCCTCCTCGATCATCGCCTCGTTCGGCTTCAGCACCGGAATATCCGGCAGATCCCGCGCACACGCCTCGATGCACGGCCCGAAGGCCGAGCAGGTGAACAGAATCCCGTCCGCCCCGGTGCGCGCGGCATAGCGGGCGAGGTCGAGGAACCGCACGGTCATCGCGTCCAGCGAGGCGCCGCCGGCAAGGTCGGCCGACAGCGAATCGTCGAGCAGGTTGGCCAGCGTCGCCTCCGGCCAGGCGATGGCGAACTCCGCCATGATCGGATCGACGGAATGGCGCAGGGCATGGATCAGGGCGATACGCATGGATGGTCCTAGCTGAAGCGGCGCAGATCGAGCGTGCGGGGATGGTCGCGCCCCACCACAAGGCGCGGCTCCGCCATCTGGCCCTGGGTGTGGCCGATCGGGAAGAACCGCGACCGCCGCCGCGCCTCGGCCGCGTTGGCGTTCACCGGGACGTCGTCATAGCTGCGCCCGCCGGGATGCGACACGTGATGCGTCATGCCGCCCAGGCTGCGTCCGGTCCAGCGGTCGTACACATCGAACACCAGCGGCGACTGCGCGGGAATGGTCGGGTGCAGCGCGTTGGGTGGCTGCCACGCCTTGAAGCGCACCCCGGCCACATATTCGCCCACCCGGTCGGTGCGGCTCAGCGGCAGCGCCACACCGTTGCAGCTGAGGATATAACGCTCGTCCACCCAGCCCGTCACCTTGGCCTGCAGCCGCTCGGCCGAGCTGTCGACATAGCGGACAGTGCCGGTCGGCGAGGTGTCCTCGCCCAGCACGTGCCAGGGTTCGAGGGCCGCGCGCAGCTCCACGTTCATGCCGCGAACGTCAATCTGCCCGACCTGCGGAAACCGGAATTCCAGGTGCGGCGCGAACCAGGACGGATCGATCTTCACGCCGATGGCCGAGAGTTCCTCCAGCGCCTCCGTGAAATCGGTGGCCGCATAGTGCGGCAGCAGAAACTCGTCATGCAGGCGCGTGCCCCAGCGCACCAGCCTGCGCTCATACGGGTGCTGCCAGAACGCGGCGACGGCGGCGCGCATCAGCAGCATCTGGGCTGCCGACATCTGCGCGTGCGGCGGCATCTCGAACGCCCGGAACTCCACCAGGCCGCGCCGGCCGGAGCCGCTCGACGGATCGTACATCTTGTCGATGCAGAACTCGGTCCGGTGCGTGTTGCCGGACATATCAACCAGGAGATTGCGGAAGATCCGGTCGGTCAGCCACGGCGGCGTCTGCTTGAACGGGGTGATCTGACTGAAGGCGATCTCCAACTCGGCGGTGGCGTCATCCCTCGCCTCGTCGATGCGCGGATGCTGGCTGGTCGGCCCGATGAACAGGCCGGCGAACAGGAACGACAGCGACGGGTGGTTGTGCCAGAAGCCGAGCAGCGACTTCAGCACATCAGGCCGGCGCAGGAACGGGCTGTCCTCGGCGCGGGATGATCCCATCACCACATGGTTGCCGCCGCCGGTGCCGACATGGCGGCCGTCCTGCATGAATTTCTCGGTCGTCAGCCCGCACAGCCGGGCCTCCTCGTAGAGCTGCTCGGTGCGGCCGACATGCTCGGCCCACGAGGTGGCGGGGTGCACGTTGACCTCGATCACACCGGGGTCGGGCGTGACGGAGAAGTTCAGCAAACGTGGGTCATGCGGCGGCAGATAGCCTTCCAGCACCACCGGCCGGCCGAACTCGACCGAGGTGGCCTCGATCGCCGCGATCAGGTCCAGCCAGTCCTCGGCTGCGAACAGCGGCGGCAGGAACACGTGCAGAATACCCTGGCGCGGCTCGACGCAAAGGGCCGTCCGCACCAGTTCGGGCGCGCCCTTGCCGATTTCGGCAATCGGCTGCGGTACCGGCTGGAAGTTCTCGATACCGTCGCCGGCCGGCCGCATCGCCCGGGCGCGGCGCAGCGCCTGCTGGCTGGGGAAAGGCTCGCGCGGGGCGAAAGGATCCGGCTCGAAGCTCGGCTCGATCGAATCGGGGTCGGCCCAGGGCAGGCTGTCCAGCGGCAGGCGGAACCCCATCGGGCTGTCGCCGGGCACCAGGAACATCGTGTCCCCGCGCAGGAACCACTTGCCGGTCTGCCAGCGGCGCTCTGACCCATCCATCACCCGGCGCAGCGGCAGCACGTGGCCTACCGGCGAGGACAGCCCCTGCTCGAACACCCGAACCATCCGCGCCCGCTCCAGCGGATCGCGCAGCTTGTTGTCCTCAAGCACCACGTTGGCGGGAAGCCGATGCTCCTTCCACAGGTAATAATGCACGTCCTCGTGGCCAGGCAGGATCGTGGTCGGATCGACCTGCAGGCGTTCGGCGAGCGCGCCCGCGAAATCGGCGGCATCGGCCGCGGTGGCCGAGCCGTGGTCACGGTCGGGATCGGCAAGGAGTTCCGGATGGATCCACACCGTCTCGCCATCCGCGCGCCAATGCGCCGACAACGCCCAGCGCGGCAGCGGCTCGCCCGGGTAGAGCTTGCCCATGCCGTGATGCAGCGCGGCCCCGGGCGCCCAGAGCGGCACCAGCCTGCGGATCAGCCGTCCGGCAAATCCGCGCTTGGTCGGGCCGAGCGCATCGGTGTTCCACTCCGCCGCCTCGACATCGGTGGCCGAGACGAAGGTGGGCTCGCCACCCATGGTCAGCCGCACATCGGAGGCGAGCAGGGCACGGTCCACGCGCGCGCCGGCAGCCAGGATGTCCTGCCACTGCCGCGGCGTGTAGGGCTTGGTCACGCGCGGCGTTTCCAGCACCCGCCTGACCGACATCTCGAAGCTGAAATCGACCTCGGCCTTCTCCACCCCGCCCGAGATGGCGGCAGCCGATTGCGGCTCAGGCGAGGCCGCCAGCGGGATATGGCCTTCGCCGGTCATTAGGCCGGATGTCGCATCCATGCCGATCCAGCCGGCACCCGGCAGATACACCTCGGCCCAGGCGTGCAGATCGGTGAAGTCGGCGGTCGGCCCCTCGGCGCTACCGTCGATCGGCTTCACATCGGCGACCAGCTGGATCAGGTAGCCCGAGACAAACCGCGCCGCGAGCCCCAGGTTGCGCAGCAGCTGCACCAGCAGCCAGGCCGAATCACGGCAGGAGCCACGACCGTTGTCGAGCGTCTCCTCCGGCGTCCAGACGCCCGGCTCCATGCGCACGATGTAGGAGATGCGCTTCTGCACCATGGAGTTGAGATGCACCAGGAAGTCGATCGTGCGGGTCTCTTCCTTGGGAACCTCCGCAAGCATCGCCTTCAGCAGCTTCCCGACCGGGGCGCATTTGCGGAACGGGGCGAGTTCCTCGGTCAGCACGGGATCGTAGGCGAACGGAAAGGTCTCGGCCTCGGGTTCGAGAAAGAAGTCGAACGGATTGATGGTGGCCATGTCGGCGACCAGATCCACCGCCACGTCGAAATGCGTGACCTTCTCCGGAAACACCACGCGCGCCAGGAAGTTGCCCTGCGGGTCCTGCTGCCAGTTGAGGAAATGCGGCTGCGGCGAAACCTTCAGCGAATAGGCCAGGATCGGCGTGCGGGCATGCGGCGCCGGGCGCAGGCGGATGGTCTGCGGGCCCAACGCCACGGCGCGGTCATAGCGATAGGTCGTGCGGTGCGTCAGGGCCACGTGCAGGGACATCGGAGGAACCTTGTCTGATCGTGGGGCGTTTAGACCGAAGTGCCGGGTGTTGGAACCTTTCAGGCCGCGAAACGGCGTGGATCGATACCAGCCATGACGTGGCCAGCCTCCCCGGGGTCGCGGCCCGAGATGATGTCGGCAATCAGCTGGCCCGCCACCGGCGCGGTCTGGATGCCGTAGCCACCCTGACCGACACACCAGAAGAAGCCATCGGCCGTGCCATCGAAGCCGAACGCGAAGTTGCGGTCGGGCGTGAAGGTGCGCAACCCCGCCCAGGAATGCTCGACACGGCGGACCTCGATGTCGAGCGCCTGCTGCATGCGGTCCACGGCGATCGCCACGTCGAGCTCGTCGGGCTGCACGTCATGCGGCACATCGTCGGTCTCATCGGCCGGGCTCAGCATCAGCTTGGTGCGCGCCTCCGGCCTGCAATACCAGGTATGGGCGACATCGTTGATCATCGGCCACTCCGCCGGCAGGAACGGCGCGGGGTCGATGATGACGCCGGTGCGGCGCTTCGGAGCAAGGCCGAGTTTGGTGACACCGGCATGCTCGGCGACCTCGTCGCCCCAGGAGCCGGCGGCATTGACGATGATGGGCGCGTGGTAGACCGCGCCGCCGGTGACCTCGACATGCCATTTGCCGCCGTCCCGGCTGATGCGCCCGGCGCGGCTGCGCAAGGCGAGGATGCCGCCGCGGGATTTCAGCTGGCGCAGGAAACCCTGGTGGATGGCGGCCACATCCATGTCGAACGCATCGCCCTCGATGGCGGCGCGCCGGGCGTAGTCAGGCTTCAGGGCGGGGACGGTTTCGCGGAGCTGGGCAATCGAGATCTCGCGCAGGCGTGGGTTGCCGGCGAGCTTCTGCTCGAACGCCGCCAGCTGGTCCTCCGGCGCGAGGTAGACGACGTTGCGCGGCGAGACCAGCGGTGTCTCCGTAAAACCCGGCGGGGGGCTGACAAAGAAGTCGCGCGACATGCGGGTGAGCGTCAGGATCTCGGGCAGGCCGTAATTCGGGTCCCACACCGCGGCCGAGCGGCCGGTGGTGTGATAGCCCGCCTGTTCCTCCGCCTCGATCAGGGCGACCTTGTGGTCAACCGAAAGATGGGCGGCGCAGGTCGCTCCCGCGATGCCGGCGCCGATGACGATCACGTCGAATGCATGTGTGTCCATGGCCGGAGCATCCCTTGCCGGAGGTGCTTTCGCAAGTGCGATACGATGTCAGAGGGTGGGGACGTCGCGCGGCATTTCACCCTGCGCCTCACACCGGACCCGCGGCTTTGCAGGGGAACCGCCAAGTCGCCAAGTCGCCAAGTCGCCAAGTCGCCAAGTCGCCAAGTTTCTATGAAAGCTCTACTTGGCGTCTTGGCGACTTGGCGGTTCCGCTTTCGGCACGTCGAACGAAGCGGGCCGTGTCGGACTGCCTAGCCGTAAACGAGGTTCGGCAGCCACATCGCAATCCCCGGCACAACAGACAGAATCACCACCCCGATCGCCATCAGCACCACGAACGGAATGGTCCCCCGGATCACCGGGCCCAGACCGATATCGGGCGCGATACGGTTGATCACGAACAGGTTGAGCCCCACCGGCGGATGGATCAGCCCCATCTCCATCACCACCGCCATCACCACGCCGAACCAGATCAGGTCGAACCCCGCGGCGCGCAGCGGCGGCAGGATGATCGGCGCCGTCATCAGAATGATCGACACCGGCGGCAGGAAGAAGCCGAGCACCACCACCATCAGCAGAATGGCGGTCAACAGCATGTATTTCGACAGATGCAGCGCCACGATCGCCTGGGCGGCGCTCTGGCTGATGTGCAGATAGCTCATCACATAGCTGTACAGCAGGCTCATGCCGATGATCATCAGCAGCATGCCGCTCTCGCCCAGCGTGCCCTCGAAGATCGGCCGGATGTCGCGCAGCCGATACGCCTGATACACGACGCCGATCAGCGCCAGCGCCATCACGGCGCCAAGGCCCGCGGTCTCCGAGGGCGTGGCGATGCCGCCATACAGCGCCACCATCACGCCGGTGAGCAGCAGCAGGAACGGCGCCACCCGCGGCAGCGCCTGCAGGCGCTGGGTCATGGTGAAGGTCTCGTCGTCCAGAATCGGGCTGGCGGCGCCGCCGGCCGCGACCACGCGCTGGGCGCGGCCGAATTCGCGACGCCACTGCAACACGGCGTACAGCGCGAACAGCACGATCAGCAGGATGCCCGGGCCGAGCCCGGCCAGGAACAGCCGCCCCAGCGACTGCTCGGCGGCAACCGCATAGAGAATAAGGACGATCGAGGGCGGCAGCAGAATCCCCAAGGTGCCGCCGGCGGCCACCAGTCCCGCCGCGAAACCCGGCGAATAGCCGCGCCGCCGCATCTCGGGAATGCCGGAGCTGCCGATCGCCGAACATGTGGCCGGGCTCGACCCCGCCATCGCCGCGAACAGCCCGCAGGCCAGCACCACCGCCACGCCCAACCCGCCCGGCACGCGGCCGAGCCAGGTGTGCAGCGCGTCATACAGATCCTTGCCGGCACGCGACTTGCCGATCGCAGCACCCTTCAGAATGAACAGCGGAATGGTGAGCAGGGTGATGCTCGCCAGCTCCTCATAGACATTCTGCGCGATGGTATCGAGCGAGGCGTGTGGCATGAACAGCATCATGAACACGGTCGCCACACCGCCCAGCGCGAAGGCGATGGGAATGCCGGAGAACAGGGCGGCGATCGTCGCCCCGCCATACATCAGGCCAAGCTGCAGCGGGGTCATCGGTCTGCCTTCTGCAATCCGCCGAGCAGCTGCACGCTCTGCTGCACCGCCAGCAGCGCCATGCCGAACGTCATGCAGGAATAGGGAATCCACAGCGGCGGCCCCCAGGCGGAGGGCGTGGTCTGATCGTCCACCCAGGCCTCGACCAGCAGCTGCCAGCTTTTCCAGGCGAAGAAGCCGCAGAACACGCCGGCCAGCAGATCGGCCAGCACCCGCCTGATATGGTCGCCGCGCGGCGACAGGATCAGCGACAGCGCATCGATGCCCACATGGCCGCGCCGCGCCTGCGTCCAGCCGGCGGAGGCGAAGGTGGCGCCGACGAGGAGAAAGGTCGAAAGCTCGTCCTGCCAGTCACTCGCAATGCCGAGGAAATAGCGGCCCACCACCTCCCAGGTCAGCACCAGCCCGGCAGCGGCGATGGCGATCGCGGACGCAATCGCCATCAGCCCGTTGATCACGTCCAGCACCGCCTGCACGCCGCCCAGCACGCCCGTGCGGGGCGTGTGGGTGACGCTGAGGTCGAGCTCGGCGTGTGCGCTCAAGCCACCGCCTCGGCAAGCTTGAGCAGACCGGCGCAGGAGGCGTTGCGCTTGGCGAAGTCCTGCCACGCGGTCGCCTGGGCGATCGCCTTCCATTTGGCGATCGCGTCCGCGCCGAAATCGGCCACCTTCACGCCCGCCTTGGCGTAGATCGTGGCCAGCGCCTCGTCATCCGCCTTGGCCGCGTTCAGCGCGAAATCCTCCAGCTTGGTGCCGGTCGCGGTGATCGCCTGCTGATGCGCCGCGGGCAGGCTGTCGAAGATGTCCTTGGACATCAGCAGCGGCTCCAGCATGAACCAGAAGCTGCCCTGCCGACCGGTGGTGACGTTCTTGGAAATCTCCTGCAGGCGAAAGCTGATCAGGCTGGTGGACGACGTCACCGCCGCATCGAGCGATCCCGTCTGCATCGCGGCGTAGATCTCGTCCGACGGCACCGAGGAGATGATGCCGCCGGCCGCCTTCAGCATCAGGTCCATCTCGCGTGAGCCGCCGCGGACCTTGAGGCCCTTTGTGTCGTCGGGGTTGATGATGCCGGAGGCGCGGCTGGCCATGCCGCCGGCCTGCCAGATCCAGGTGAGGATCTTCACGCCCTTCTTCTCCAGCGTCGCCGTCAGCTCCTCGCCGATCTTGAGCGTCTTCCAGGACAGGCCCTGGGCGTAGGTGGAGACGAGGCACGGCATCAGCCCGATATTGACCTCGGGCACCTCGCCGCCGGCATAGGCGAGCGGATACAGCGTGAGGTCCAGCGCACCACGCCGCAGAGCGGAGAACTGCGCCACGGTCTTCATCAGCGAGGAACCGGGATAGATCTCGAAGGCCAGCTCGCCATTGGTCGCGGCGGTCACGTCCTGCGCGAACTGGCGCACCAGCCGGTCGCGGAAATCCCCCTCGGTGAGCGTGCCGCCCGGGAACTGGTGGCTGATCTTGAGCGTGCGGGTCGCCGCAGAGGCGCCACGTGCGGCAAGAAGGGCCGGCGTTGCAAGAAGACCGCGCAAACCTGCCCGACGCGTGATGATCATAACATTGCTCCCGACATTGTGACCGTTTCGAGGCCACTCGGCTGGAGCTTCTAGACCACCGCGCCGGCAGAGCAAGCGGAAATGCAGACGTCTCAATACCGCCGATCTGACGTTGTCAGGACGGCGCCGGGGTTTTCATCATCGTCCCGGTCATCGGGATGAAGAACACGCCGACATCCTTGCGCGAATGGATCTTGCCCTCGGCGTCCTTGGTGTAGACGTAGAGGAACTGGCCGCGCTTGAACGGCTGGCCGATCGGGATCAGCGCGCGGCCGCCGGGCTTGAGCTGCTTGAACAGCTCGGGCGGCGCATACTGCGCGGCGCAGGTGATGATGATGAGGTCAAAGCCGCCCTCCACCTCCGGCCAGCCGAAATACCCGTCGCCCACGCGGGTCTCGACATTGTCATAGCCAAGCGGCGCAAAGATCTTGCTCACCGCGCGGCCCAGCGGCTCGATGATCTCGATCGAGTAGGCCTTCTTGACGATCCGGCTCAGCAGCGCGCTCTGAAAGCCGCTGCCGGTGCCGATCTCGAGCGTGACATGCTCGGGCTTCGGCCTCAGCACCTGCGTCATATAGGCCTGGCCCAGATAATCCGACAAAGCCGAGCCGTAGCCGAGCGCCCACGGCTTGGGGTTCTCTTCATAGGCCTCGCCCGGCGTCGCCCGCTTCACGTCGTACTGATAATGGAAATACTCGCGCGGCAGCTCCTGGAACGCGGCCATCACCGCCGGATCGGCCGAGCCCAGCCGCTCCTTCAGATACTGCTCGATGCGCTTCATCGCCGCCGGCTTGCGGGCCTGGATGGCGTTGAACTGCGCGTCGGTGAGTTCCACCGGACGGCCCGATTTGAGCATCGCGTCCTGATAGGCCTGGCGGGTCCAGGTCGGTGACGCCGCCATGGCGGGCGGGATGGCGAGGCCGGCGGCGGCTGCGGCCAGCAGGCTGCGGCGCGTGATGTCTGAGCTCACGGGATGGTCTTTCAATCTCGGGCGACGACTCGCGGGAACGCGATCTGCGCCGTCACATACAGACAAACCGCCGCCAGAAGAACAGCACTGTACCCCAGCTGCAACGCAATCAGGTTGGCCAGTGGCGTCGATACCACAGAGAACGCCCCGTTGAGGCCCCAGGCCCAGGGCATGAACCCGCCCGACCCGGTGCGGCTGAGCCCGAGCGGAAACGGCAGGCCGAGCGCCACCGACACCGGCGCGGTCACCAGGACCACCAGCGCCGCGCGCGCCAGAAAGCTCATGTCCAGCGTGGCGAGCATCGCAGCCTGCTGAAACAGCAGCATCAGAACGCACCAGCCGACGATCACGGCGAAGGCGATGGTCACGCCCCGCCGCGGGCTAGCCTGAAACCGCGCGCTCGCCATGCTGCCCAGGCCGGAGAAGATCAGCATCGCCGTCAGAACGAGCGAAAACCCGGCGGTCCGGTCATTGAGGTAGAAGCTGGCGCGCTCGATCAGATACAGCTCGATGAACAGGAAGCCGAGGCCGAGCGAGGCGAAATACACCGCCGCCCGCACCACGCTCACCCCCTCGGCGCGCACCCGCCGTCCGCCCAGCAGCGGCACCGCCAGCACCAGCAGCGCGATCACGACGGCCTGGGCCAGCACCGCCAGATTCACCAGCGGGCCGATCTCGGCCTGCGGCAGAATCTCCAGCCGGGCGAGAATGGTGCCAAGCTGCGACAGCCGCAGCACGGCATAGAACGATGGCCGGTCGAAGGTGATCGGCGAAAGATTGAACGCCTGGCCAGACGGGGTGGCCTCGCCGCGCAGCACGGCGGGCGCCTCGTCGGCGATGGCGTCATGCGCGGCGTCGCCCGAGGTCACCTGCCCCGCGGCGAAGTTCACCGCCGGCAGGTCGTTGAAGATCTCGCGCGGGCCGGCCTGCTCCACGCCGGGATAGTAGGACAGGTCGAAGCTGCGATCGGCACAGAAGCGCCTGGCGGCCTCGATCTGCGCCATCGTGAACGGCGCCGGCGAAACCAGGATGCGCACATTCCAGGCGGAGCGGTACACCAGCACGTGATGCTCGGGATGGTCCACGCCGGTCTGCAGCAGGGCCAGCCGCACCGTGGCCAGCACGCGCGCGGCATAGGCCGGGAATTCGCGGATCGAGACCGGAATGGAGACGAGGCCGTCCAGCCCCACCGCGCGCAGATCGGTGGCCAGCGCCTCGGCGGCGAAGGCGGATGTGTTGGCCTCGGCGCTGTCGAGGAAGTCGCCGGAGATGTCGATGATGTCGAACACACCGGTCCGTGCCGCGACCAGCGGGCTGGCCCCGCGGGCCGGCGTGCGCAGCAGGGCGCGGATCCGCGGCTCCGGCTCGACGGTGGTGACGCTGCCGGCGCCGAGCTGGGCGGCCTCCGCCCCGCGGAACCCGCCGGAGCTGCCCAGCAGCAGCACCCGCGCGCCCGGTTTGAGCTGGTAGGGCAGGGCGGCCAGGGTGGCGCCGGCGTAGCGCGCGTCGATCGGGCCGGGCTTGGGCAGGGCGGCGATGCGGTTGCCGTCGCGATACAGCCCCCAGCTCGCCGGCGGTCCGGGCAGGCCAAGGATGGCGGTGTCGTTGGAGAGATCGGTGTCCACCCGCTCGGTGAAGTCGTCGAGCAGCATATAGAGGCCGCGGGCCGAAGTGGTCTCGTTGATCACGCGCGCATCGGGCACGTGCAGCGGCGCGTAGATCGCCTTGAAATCGTTGAACTGGGCGCTGGTGTCGGTCAGCAGCAGCGTCTCCGCCGCGACCAGCGCCAGCAAGGCGGCCGGCAAGGTCAGGCGCAGCCGGGCGGAAAACAGGCTGGCCGCCGCCAGCGGCGCCAGCAGGCACGGCAGCAGCTGGAACGGATGCACATGCTCCATCAGCAGCATCGCGACCAGCGAGCCGGCCCCGGCGCCGGTGAGGTCGAACCCATAGACGCGGCCGATCTCGCGGTCGTTGCGAATGAAGCACAGGCTCACATACACGCCGGCGAGGAAGAAGAACGGCAGCAGGGCGGCGTAATACAGCCCTATCAGCCCGAGCTGCGGCCAGAACGTGGCCGGGTTCTGCAGCTGCAGCGGGTTGAACGGATTGCTGGTGACAAAGTGAAACCCGACCGCCGCCGCCAGCACCAGCAAGGCCGGCAGCGCGTCCAGAAGCTGATCGCCATGCCGCGCGATCCGCTCGCGGGCCAGCGCCAGCATCACGCCGGAGAGAGCAAAGCCGGCCAGCACGATCGAAATGACCCAGTAGCCGTATTCCGACCATTTCGCGACGGCGAAATAGCGCGTCAGCGCGATCTCGAAGCCCACCGTGGCCAGCGAGACCAGGAACAGCGGCGCCAGGGCGGACCAGCCTGCCGTGCCGCTCGCAGCCTTGCGTCTCAACGCGCGATCCTGCTGGCGAGGAAGCGCTGCAGCAGCGTGTCGAACCGCGCGGGATCATCGACGAACAGCGCGTGGCCGAGATCCGGGATCACCACCGTGTCGGCGCCAGGATGATGGGCGGCGAGATTGCCGGCCTGGCCCGCCAGCTTGGGGCGCACGATATACAGAATCGGCTTGTCGGTCGCGTAGACCGCCTCTCTCCAGTAAGTACGCGGCACGGGATAGGCGAGCAGCCGGTTGGCGGCGAATTCCGGCGTGCGCAGGGCGGCCGCGGTCAGGCGCTGGAGGTAGTCGGCCGGCTGCGGCCGGCGGAACATGCTGCGCACGAATTCGGCCATGAAGGCGGCATGGGTCTGGCGCGGCGCCCTGTGATAGGGCTGGCGCGGCGGCGGCGGCGGCGGATCCTCGCCCACCGAGTTGTCGATCAGCACCAGGCCCGCGAAGCCGGCATCGCCATGGCTGTGCACATAGGCCAGCGTGTCGAGCACGCCGAGCGACCAGCCGACCAGCACCACACGGCCGCCGCCGACACGGGCGAGCAGTTCGGCGATGTCCTCGCCGCGCCGGTCCTGGTTGTAGCCGCTGGCCGGCACATCGCTGTCGCCCTGGCCGCGCGGATCGAGCGCCACCACCCGGCAGCTCTGCCGGAACGCCTCGATCTGCGGCGTGAAGATCCAGGCCGGCATGGTCCAGCCGGGGATGAACACCAGCGTCGCCGTCTGCGGCCCGGACGGCGCGGTGTCGATATAATGCAGCCGCACGCCGTCGCTGGTCGTGAACACGCGATCAGCGGCACGGGCCTGCTGGCACAGCCCTGTCAGCACGATTAGAACAAGAGCGATCCGGCGCATCGCTTGAAGTGATGCAGAGCAAGGTGTGCTGTCAACCAAGGTCGCGTGACGATGTCCGAACCCGACGATCCCAGACCCGGCCAGGAGCCGCCCTCCCGCCGCGGCGCCCTGCTGGCGTTGCTGTTCATCGTGGCCGTCCTGGTGGGCGGCGTCTGGATCGGCAAACGCATGCACGCGAACAGCCTGGTGGAGGACTGCCTGCTCGCGCACCGGAATAATTGCGACAAGCTGGTGCAGTAGCGCCCCTGCCGACTGGACAGTGCCACCTCTGAGGATATGAATCCTGGCGACGGCTGGATGCGGCTGTCGTCGTGCGCCGTGCCCGGGCCAAAGCATCCTCATTCCCAACGGGCTGAAGCGGTATCATCTGATGCCGCAGCCCTGGATCACGCCGATGTGATGTAGCGGACAGGGGAACATCTGATGTTCCGCACGCTTTCGTGACGTCACCACAGCGCCCGGTCCCTCTGGACCGGGCGTTTTTCTGTACATATGCCGTTAATTTCTGCACAGACGTCGTTTTTGCGGTTCTTTGACCCGCGTTTAAGGCCAAATTTTGTCAGGTCTGCGTAAGTTTTTGTTAAGTCATTGATGAGGTAAGCCGGCCCGGCACAGTCCCCGTTTGACCGCCGAAGCCTGAAAAGCTAGGTCATTGTCACCTGATGTTAACTGCCCCGACAGGTGAAACGGCCATTCAGGCGGTTTCCGCCGGGCGACGACCTGGAAAGGTGCGGCAGATATGGCGACAGTCACCGGAGGCGCCTACGGCAACGTGACGCTGAGTGCCCAGGAGAACGGCGACCTGCTGCAGGCATTCGGCTGGGGCAACACCGTGTTCGGCAACGGTCTCAACGTCACGGTGCACGCCGGCCAGGGGCAGGCCGTCGTCGTGGTCGGAACAGGCCCCGACACGGTCGACCAGGCGGTGACGCTGGGCGGCTGGAGCAACGTCGTCGAAGGGTCCACCAGCACGCCACCGGGGGCCGGCGCCAACGAGAACGTCACCGTGTCCGGCGGGCAGGGCAACAGCACGGTGCAGCTCGGCAACGGCGTCGACAACATCGAACTCGCCGGCTGGAGCAATCTGGTCAGCCTCGGCGACGGTGCCGACACGATCTCCGCGGGCTCCGGCAGCGGCACCATCTTCGCCGGCGGCGGCAACGACCTCGTCAATCTCGGCGGCTGGGGCAACCTCATCGTGCTGGGCAACGGGAACGACACCGTGAGCGGCATCAGCGGCGGCAGCACCATCACCGCCGGCAATGGAAACGACGTCATCCAGGTCTCCGGCTGGAGCGACCTGGTGCGGCTCGGCTCCGGCAGCAGCACCGTCACCGGCATCGACGGCAGCAGCACCGTCTCGGCCGGCAACGGCAGCAACCTCATCGCGGCCGGTGGCTACGGCAACGCGATCAGCGTGGGCGGCGGCAGCAACACCATCCAGGCCGGCGCCGGCAGCGACAGCGTGACGGTCGGCGGCGGCAGCAACCAGATCAGCCTCGCCGGCTGGGGCAACCTGGTCACCGCATCAGGCGGCAGCGACAGCATCCAGTCCGGCGCCGGGTCGGACACGATCGCGCTGAACGGCGGCAGCGTCACCGTCACCGGCGGCGCGCATGCCACCGTGTCGCTCGGCGGATCCACGCCGGACAGCGTGACCGACGCCCAGCAGGGCATGGTGGTGCTGGTGGGGCCGCGCGCGCCGAGTGCCCAGCTGACCTTCGGCAGCGCCAGCCTCTGGGTCGTGGACTTCGTCGGCGGTGCCGGCGGCTTCACCGATGTGGCGGGCGTCGAGGCGGCCCTGCAGAGCCACGGTGCAACCACGACGCTGGTGGTGGGCGGCAGCGGATCGACGGTGACCTTCGCACAGCCGGTGGCAACACTCACACCGGATCATTTCCGCATCGGCTGATCCGCTTCGGATCGCAGCTGGTCGCATGGACCGCGCCCGACACTGTCGGGCGCGGTTTTCTGTGTTGGAAGCACCACCCGCGCGGCCAACGAAACGCGACAAATCCGTCATTGCCTGACGCAGAGGCGACATTTCAAAAGAATTTCATTTGAATAAACAAAACCCACGCTTCGAATAATATAAAGTAATAATTTAAAATCTTACCTATAATAATTCAAATTATCTAAAGTGTGATAACATAGGAAGATGCCCTAGTAATTGTGCACGGCAACGGACCGTTTTCGAATTCAGTCCTGTTTCGGGTTGAAGCACCGAGAAGTCCATAGCATGGCAGTTCTGGGAGCGATCAGATGACGACCCGACGCGATGTTCTTGGCGGAGCAGCTCTTTCGATCGCGAGCCTCGGCAGTCACGCGGCATTCGCGGCCTCCCCTGCCGCGTCACACGCTCCCCTTGGTCCTGCGATGACGGATCCCGACCGGGCGGACTGGCTGCTGTTTCGCGAGCGCTTCATCGCCCCCGAAGGCCGGGTGGTCGACACCGGCAATCAGAACTGCTCGCACTCCGAAGGCCAGGGCTACGGCATGCTCCTCGCCGTCGCCCATGACGACCAGCCGACCTTCGACCTGCTGCTGGGCTGGACCCGACGCAACCTCACCCGTCGGTCCGACTCGCTGCACGCCTGGCGCTTCCTGCCGGGCGCAGCCCCAGGGGCGCCGAGGTCCGTCGCGGGAGTGACCGACACCAACAATGCCACCGACGGCGATCTGATGATCGCCCTCGCCCTCGCCCGGGCCGCGATCCGCTGGGGGCGCATGGAGCATCTGAACGCGGCCGTGGCGATCGGGCGGGATGTGCTGCGCCTGCTGGTGCGCAGCATCGGCACCCGCACCGTGCTGCTGCCGGCCGCCTTCGGCTTCGACAAGCCCGACGGTCTCGTGATCAACCCCTCCTACTACGTCTTCCCGGCACTCGACGTGCTGGACGAGCTGGTGCCCTCGCCCGTCTGGGCCCGGCTCAAGAGCGACGGCGTGAAGCTGCTCACCGAGGCGCGCTTCGGCCGCTGGAACCTGCCGCCGGACTGGCTGTTCATCTCCCGCACCGATTTCGGCCTCGCCCCGGCCCCCGGCTGGCCGCCGCGCTTCTCCTACGACGCCATCCGCGTGCCGCTGCATGTCGCGTGGTCCGGCGTGGATATCGGCGGCATCGGTGACAGCGTGCTGCAGTTCTGGTCCAGCCACGGACCGATGGTGCCGGCCTGGGTCGATCTCAACACCGGCGAGACGGCGCATTACGGCGCCAATGCCGGCCAGATCGCCGTCGCCATGCTGGCGGCGCGCTGCTGCACCGGCCCGACGCCGCTTGCCACCGGCACGATGCCCTCGGTGCGCGACGCCCGCGACTACTACGCCGCCGCCCTCGTGCTGCTCGCCCGGCTCGCCTCCTCCGAGACCCGGATCGCCTGAGCCCGTTCCCGTCCCTCCTCCCCACATCTCTGCGGAGCCTGCCATGCCACCCGCCCCCATCCCCGCCAACGACGGCGAACGCGTTCAGGCGCTGACCGAATACGACGTGCTGGATTCGACCTTCGACGCCACCTTCGACCGCTTCGCGCGCCTCGCCTGCGCCGTCACCGAGACCCGCATCGGCTTCGTCTCCTTCGTCTACGGCGACCGCCAGGTGTTTCGCGGCTGCACCGGCAGCACCCTGCCCGGCATTCCGCGCGAACAGTCCTTCTGCGCCTACGCGCTGGACAGCGACGACGTGCTGGAGGTGCGCGACGCCAGCGAGGACCCGCGCTTCCTCGACAATCCCCTGGTGACGGCCGAACCGGGAATCCGCTTCTACGCCGGCGCCCCCATCGTCACCCGCCACGGCTTCCGTCTGGGAACGGTGTGTGTGGTCGACCATGCGCCCCGCCGCCTCGGCCGCGGCCAGGGCAACATGCTGCGCGACCTCGCGGCCTCGGTCACCACCAGCCTCGACCTGTTCAAGTCGATGCGCGACATCCGCAAGCTGGCGCTGACCGATCCGCTGACCGGGGCCGGCAACCGCACCTATTTCTTCGACCAGCTGAAAGGCGCCACCTCCTGGGCGCGGCGCCACAAATCCACCCTGACCCTGATCTACTGTGACTGCGACGGCTTCAAGATGGTCAACAACACCCTGGGCCACGCCGCCGGCGACCAGCTGCTGCGCGAGATCACCACCGCCATCCGCGTCAACCTGCGCGCGAGTGACACGCTGGGCCGGCTGGGCGGCGACGAATTCGCCCTCATCCTGCCCGACACCGGTCCCGTCGGCGCCCGCGTGATCGCCGAACGCATCCTCGCCGCCTGCCGCAAACTGACCAGCCGCTACGCCCACCCCGTCTCGGTCTCGCTCGGCGTCACCACCTTCCTGACCGTGCCGGACGATCTCGACGCCATGGTCGGCGATGCCGACGCCGCGATGTACGAAGCCAAACGCGGCGGACGCGACCGTGTCTCCGCCCGCGTCGTCCGCTCCGGCCTGTCCCTGGGCCTGGTGGTGCCGGCGGCCAGGGCATAGCGGCGGGGGGAGAAGGCAGCCGCCCCGGCCCTGCTGTCGCCTCTCCACCCGTCAACGCGCTGTCCCCACCAGTTCGCCGACCATGTCGGTCAGTTCGCGCAGGCTGAACGGTTTGTGGAGCACGCGTTGGCCTTGGTCCGCGAGCTCGGTGCTGGCATGTCCGGTCATGTAGATCACATGGATGCCGGGTTGCTGTTTGCGCAGCTGGTCGACCAGCACCGGGCCGTTGCCGCCGGGCATGACCACGTCGGTGATCACCAGATCAAGTGCCGTGGTCTGTGCCAGGGCGAGGGCGTCGGCGAGGTTGGCCGCGGTTTCAACCCGAAAGCCCATGGTGCGCATCAGCAGGCCAGCGGAGCGACGCACTTCGTGATTGTCGTCGACGAGCAAAACGGTGAGCCGGCGCGTCTGGTCGCTGTCCTGTGCGTGGCCGCGTCGTGCGATGGACCGCTCAGAGGCCCGCGGGAGGATCAGGGTGATCAGACGGCCCTGGCCGGGCGGGGTATCGACGGTGAGGGCGCCGCCGGATTGCGCGGCCAGCCAACCGATCATCGCGATCCCCATGCCTTCGCCCTGCCCCGGCGCCGCGGCGAGACGTGGTGCGGAGCAGCCCAGCGTGATCCCGACGCGGTCGGTGAAGTCCGGCGGAAGATCGGCCGACAGGTTGAAGGCCTCGATGTGCAGCTGCGCCGATCCTGCCCCAGGTTCCTGAAAATCCGGGTCCCGAAGGTCGGGGTCGCGAAGGTCGGGGTCGCGAAGGTCCGGGCCCTGAAGATCCGTGGCCAGCTGCAGCAGGGCGGCCATGAGCAACGCGCCGTCGACACGGGCCTGCCACAGGCCGTCGGCCAGGGTAAGGTCCAGACGGACCGCCTCGCCCAGCACGGCCTGGGCGAGCGGGGTGAACAGGGTGAGGATGTCGGCGACATCGGCGATGCGGTTGGGGTCCGACTGAGGGAGGGCTGCGGTCCGCAGCTGGCCGACCAGCCGCGCCGCCTGGGTGAGGGCGGCCTGTCCACCGGCCATGGTCTCGCGAATGACCCGATCGGCGCTGCGGTTGCGGATGATCTCATAGCCGGTGCCGATCGTGGCCAGGGCGTCGTGGAGCGTATGGGCGACGCTGGCGCAGAGGCGGCCCAGGCCCTGCAGGGCGAGGCCGTGCATCAGCTCGGCCTGGAGACGCACACGTTGTGCCCGTTCGTCGGCCAGCCGGAGCGTGGCCTCGTCAAGCCCGCGCTGCCGCTCCTCGAGCCGGAGCTCCTGCATCCGGCGCGCCATGGCGGCGGCTTCGCGGGCCTGGACAAGCGTGTCGATATCGATGCCGATGATCAGGGTCTCCGGCGGCTGGCCGGGAGTGACCGGCAGCAGCTCGGCCTGCAGCTGGTGCCAGCGATAGGCGCCATCGGTGCGGCAGCGAAGTTCGACCGTGGCGGTGCCGACGCCAGCGCGCAGGATCTGCCGCCATCCCGCAAGCTTGGGCAGGTCGTCGGGGTGGACCGCGCGGTCCCGATCGTCCGCCCGTTCGAACGGCAGGCCGTCGAAGGTCAGGCGCGCGCGGCGGTTGAGAAAGCTTGCGGTTCCATCGGCACGACTGAGGATGACCAGGGCGGGCAGGGTGTCGAGCAGGCGTAACAGCAGCCCCGCCTGCTCTCGCAGCCCCGCCTGGATGGCGGGCTCCTGGGCGAGCCGGCCGGCCTGCAGGTCACGGGCAAGGGCGGTGGCGGTGTCCGGCGTTGTTTCGAAGCCGGTGACCGCGGCGGCCTGGGGCGGGACGGCCCTGCGGGTCCACAGGACCACGACGGCGGTGCCGAGCGCCGAGATGATGAGAGAGGCGACCAGGGCACGGGTCATCGCCCGCAGTTCCAGGGTGGCGAGGCTGTCCGTGTCGGTGGCGACCAGCGCCGCGAAGCCCGAGAGCGGCGCCGCGGCGAAGGCCACCGTGACGGGAGCGCCATTCCTGGGATGCAGATGCACCACGCCGTTGCCGGCGCTGGCCAGGGCCGCGCTGAGCGCCGGGTCGATGTCGCGTCCGGCGAAGCTGTCGAGATCGCGCGACCGCGCCACGATATGGCGGGACTGGTCGGCCAGGGTGGCGATGGTGCCCGTTGAAAGGGCCCGTTCGCCCAGAAGCCGCTGAAGCATGTCGCGCCGCAATCCGATCTGCAGCAGCATGGGTGGCTGGGAGCGCCCGGGCTCGGCGGGCAGGCGCAGGGCGAGGGAAAGGGCCGGCGCGTTGCCGGTGCCGCGTTCAAACGGGCTGCGAAACACCGCTCCCGCCTCGGCGTCGCCGATCGTCCCGGTTTCGCGGGTGATGGAAAGGCCGGGAAACTGCCGTTCGACCGCGGCCAGCCTGGCCTTCAGCCCGGCGTCGTCACCGGCCTGCAGCAGAGGCTGCAGCGAGACGGAAAAGGTTTCGCCCAGGCCGACCAGCCGACGGGCATTGTCGTCGAGCCGGTCGGCCACGGCCTGCGCCGAACTGGCGAGGTCGCGCTCGGCGCTGTCGCGCAGCTGGCCGAAGTCGCGCCGGATGGCGGAGGTGGTGACATAGGTCAGCACGGCGACGCAAAGTGCCAGCACGATCATGCGCCAGGTGAGCCCGCGTCGCAGATTCGGGCTCGAATCGGCCGTGAACGCGCGTTCGTCCGCCGGAAAATCCGGATCGATCGTTGTTTGCGCGTTCGTCAGGGTTGCCTGAATCGTCACACCTGATTGTTGACACGCACCGATCGAGTCAACAACGCGGTTGCCTGGGCAGAGCAGTGAAATAGCGATGTTTTCAGATGAATCTTAATTGCATCACGAGAACAGAGCGCGCGATCGCGCCACTATCACATGAGATTAGCGAATGTTTCACGTTTGCACTGCAGTGCGTGCTGCAGGCGCGAACTGCCGACTGATCGCGATGTCACCCAACACTAACGCGGCTGGCGCCGCAGCAGCAGCACGAGGCTGAGGCAGATGAAGATCACACCCAGCGAGAAGATCGTCGTCAGCGTGCCCAGCGCATACAGCACCGGTGTGGTGACGTTGGTGGTCATGCCGTAGATCTCGAGCGGCAGCGTGTTGTCGGAGCCCGCGGTCATGCTCGACCGGGCGAACTCGTCATAGGACAGCGAAAATCCAAAGAGCCCCACGCCGATCAGCGAGGGGGTGATCAAGGGCAGCACGACATGGCGGAACGTCTGGAACGACGAGGCGCCAAGGTCGCGCGCTGCTTCCTCAAGGCTGCGGTCGAAGCGGTTGAACACGGCGAACATGATCAGCACCCCGAACGGCAAGGTCCAGGTGAGGTGCGCGCCGAGTGCCGAGCCCCACCAGGTCGGCTGCAGGCCGAGCACCGCGAACAGCAGGCCGATGCCCAGGCTGATCAGGATGGAGGGGATGATCAGGCTGGCGATGGTGAGGTAGAACAGCACCGTGGCGCCACGGAACCGCCGACGGAAGGCGAGGCCGGCCAGCAGCGACACCACCACCGTCAGCACCATCACGATGCAGGCGAGGGTGATCGAGCGGCCGAACGAGCCCTGGAAGTCGCCCACCATCTGCTCGCCGAACAGGTTCTCGAACCAGTGCAGCGACAGGCCGCGCATCGGGAAGGTCAGGCTCCCTTGCGGCCCCTGGAACGAGAGCAGGGCGATGGTGATGGTGGGGCCGTAGAGGAAGATCACGAACAGCACGAAGAAGGCCGCGAGCAGAAAGAAGGCGGGACCGCGCTTGTCCACGTCACAGCTCCTTGCGGATATCGACCACCCGCAGGATGGCGGCGACCATCAGCAGCACGGTGATCAGCAGCACCATCGCCTGGGCGGCGGCGGTGGGGTACTGCAGCAGGCCGATCGAGTTTGACATCATCAGCCCCATCGACGCGCTCTGGCCGCCGCCCATCATGCGCACCGTGACGAAGTCACCCATCACCAGCGTGACCACGAAGATGGTGCCGATGGCCATGCCGGGCAGCGACAGCGGAATGATCACGTTGCCCAGCACGCCCCAGAACCCGGCGCCGGCGTCCCGCGCGGCCTCGATCAGGCTGCGGTCGATGCGCATCATCGTGTTGAAGATCGGCACCACCATGAACAGCGTGTAGAGGTGCACGAAGGCGAGCACGATGGCGAAATCCGAGAACAGCAGCCATTCCAGCGGCTTGTCGATCACGCCGGCCGCGGCGAGCGCCTGGTTGAGCAGGCCGTTGCGGCCCAGCGTCGGGATCCAGGAGATCATGCGGATGATGTTGCTGGTCAAGAACGGAATCGCGCAGAGCTGGAACAGCACCATCTGCCAAAGTTGCGTGCGTACGTGAAAAGCGAGGAAGTAGGCGACGGTGAAGCCGATGGTGAGCGTCAGCGCCCAGACCATGACGGCAAACTGCAACGTGTGCAGATAGGTGCGCCACATCACCGACGAGCCCAGCGTGTCGTGATAGTTGTCGAGCACGAAGGTGTAGATCAGCCCGGCGTCGTTGTAGTCGAGAAAGCTCACCAGCACGATCATCAGGATCGGAATGAGCAGAAACACCCCCAGCACCGCCCACAGGGGCAGTGCCAGAAGGTGCGGGGCGAACGCGCGCAGGAAGACCCCGCGCGCGCCCGTGGTGCTGGTTTCGGACATCAGGCCGCGATGAACTCGTTCCACTTCTGGACCATGTACTTGTCCTCGTCCATGACCGAGTTCCAGCACGCCACATGGCCCATGCGCTCGTAGAACGACCCGCCGTCACGCACCGCGCCGACCTTTTCCATCGGCGTGCCGTCGGGGGCGACGATCGGGATGGTGGCGGGCTTGCCTTCCATCCAGTAAGCCCATTCCTCGGGCTTCATGTACTGCTTGGCGGTGTCGAGCACGGCCGAGTAGTAGCCCTGGCGGTTGAGGTAGGCGCCGACCCAGCCGGACAGGTACCAGTTGATGTATTCATAGGCGGCATCCAGCTCCAGCCCCTTGAGGTGCTTGGCCAGACCGAGCCCGCCGCCCCAGGAGCGATAGCCTTCCTTCAGCGGCTGGAATTTGCAGGCGATGCCCTTCGAGCGGACCGCGGCCACCGCCGGCGACCACATCGACTGGATCACCACCTCGCCCGAGGCCATCAGGTTCACGCTCTCATCGAAGCTCTTCCAGAACGCGCGGAACTGGCCGGCCTTCTTGAACTCGATGAGCTTGGCGATGGTCTTGTCGATCTCGGCCTTGGTCATGTTGCCCTTGTCGGCATACTTGATCACGCCGAGCGACTCGCACACCATCGCCGCATCCATGATGCCGATCGACGGGATGTTGAGGATCGAGGCCTTGCCCTTGAAGGCGGGGTCGACGAGGTCCTTCCAGTTGGTGATCGGCCGGCCCACCAGATCGGGGCGGATGCCCAGCGTGTCGGCGTTGTAGATGGTCGGCACCATCGTGAACCACTCGGTCGGCTTCTTCGCGAACTTGACGCTGTCCTTGCCTTCGACGAAGCCCACCGTGTGGGGTGCCGTGCCCTGCGCGATCACGCTGTCCGGCGTCAGCTTGCCGGTGATGAACAGCGGCACGATCTTATCAAAGTTCTTCAGCTTCTTGGTGTCCATCGGCTGCAGCACGCCGGAGGGAAACACCTTCTTGACGATGAAGTATTCGATATCGGCGATGTCATAGCTGTTGGGCTGGGTGCGCGCGCGCTGGGCGGCGGCGTCGGTGTCCAGCACCGTCATGGCGAGGGTGAAGCCGAGATCCTCCTTCACCTTGGCGGCGATCGGGTTCTGGCCGGACACGCCGGTGCCGAACTGGCGCAGCGTGATGTTCTTGATGTTCTGCGCCCAGATCGTGGGAAAGCCGGTGAGCGCCCCGGAGCCGGCGGCGAGGCCGATGCCGGCGGCGGCGGACTTCAGCGCCCGGCGGCGGGTGATGCTGGTGGCCATGGGGTCGAATACTCCTTCAGTTGGACAGGATGTGGCAGTCGGCGGTGGCAAAGCCCGCGACCACGTGGTCGCCGGGCTGCACGTGGGTGGCATCGAACGCCGCCTCGCTGAGCAGCATGCTCAGTTCGGCGCCGGTCTGGTCCTGCAGCGACAGGCGCAGGAACGGGCCCTGGTATTCGATCGAGGTGAGCGTCGCGGGCAGGCGGTTGGGGCCGGCCCCGGCATCGAGCGCCATGCGGTCGGTGCGGATGGCCAGGCGCACCGGGCCGTGCGCGGGTTCGGGCAGCGCGAGCGTGGTGCCGGACGGCAAGGTGAGCGTGGTGCCGTCTGCCTCGCCTTCGACGATGTTGTGCCCACCCATGAAACGCGCCACGAACAGCGTGCGGGGATGTCCGAACACCGCGCGCGGGCCATCGGCCTGCAGAATCCGCCCGCCTTCCATCACCACCACCAGATCGGCCAGCGCCAGCGCCTCGTCCTGTGCGTGGGTGACATGGACGAAGGTGATCCCGAGCTCACGCTGCAGCCGCTTCAGCTCCTCGCGCATGCGCCCGCGCAGGAACGGGTCCAGCGCCGAAAGCGGTTCGTCGAGCAGCAGCACCGAAGGGTTGGTGATCAGCGCCCGGGCCAGCGCCACGCGCTGCTGCTGGCCACCGGAAAGCTGGGCGGGTCGTCGGTGCGCGAAATCCTGCAGATGCACCCGCTCCAGCATGGCATGCGCCTGGGTGTGACGCTCGGCCTTGCCCACGCCGCGCATCTTGAGGCTGAAGGCGACATTGTCGAGGCAGGTCAGGTGCGGGAACAGCGCATAGGATTGAAACATCATCGCCGTGCCGCGCGCGGCCGGCGGCAGCTGTGTCACATTGCGCCCGGCGATCAGAATGTCGCCGTCGCTCACGGTCTCATGGCCGGCGATCATGCGCAGGGTCGAGGTCTTGCCGCAGCCGGAGGGGCCGATCAGACAGCAATAGCTGCCCGCGGGAATCCGCAGATCGATGCCATGCACCGCGGTCGTGGCGCCGTAGCGCTTGGTGACCGCAATCAGTTCTACGCCTCCGGTCTCGATCATCACGTCTCCTGGATCTTGATGCCGGTCCAGCAATGGGCGTGCCAAAGCGTTATGGGCGGATCGCGGCGGCCCTGGCGCGGCGTTTGAGAAAGGGTTGCCCAGTTTTTGCGCAGCCGCATGATGCTCCCAGCGTGATGCGCGATCATGCCAATCCAAAGCGGGAGCGTTCCATGACGAAAATCGGCTTCATCGGCGTCGGCAACATGGGGTGGCCGATGGCGGCCAGCCTGGTGCGGGCCGGGTTTTCCGTGGCGGTGGCCGATGCCAGGCGGATCCAGGCGGAGCGCTTCGTGCAGGAGGTCGGTGGCTTCGCGCCGGACACGCTGGCGGAGCTGGCGGCGACGTCCGACATGATCATCACCATGCTGCCCACGAGTGCGGCGGTGGCCGCGGTGCTCGACGAGATGATCGCGGCCCTCAGGCCGGGCACGGTGCTGATCGATATGACCTCCGGCGCGCCGGGCGAGACGCGGGCGATCGGCGCGCGCCTGGCGCAGGCCGGCTGTGCGATGGTCGACGCGCCGGTCTCGGGCGGCGTGTCGCGCGCGGTGACGGGGCAGCTCGCCATCATGCTGGGCGGTGACGACGATGCGGTGGCCCAGGTGCAGCCGGTGCTGTCGGCGATGGGCAGCTCGGTGCTGCGCACCGGCGGGCTGGGCTCGGCGCATGCGATGAAGGCGCTGAACAACCTGGTCAGCGCCGGCGGCTTCCTGATCGGCATCGAGGCGCTGCTGATCGGCCAGAAATTCGGGCTCGATCCCGCCGTGATGGTGGATGTGCTGAATGCCTCGACGGGGATGAACAACTCCACCCAGAAGAAGTTCCGCCAGTTCGTGCTGTCCCGCGCGTTCGACAGCGGGTTCGGGCTGGATCTGATGCTGAAGGACCTGACGATCGCGCTGGGGGTGGCACGGGAGACGGGTGTTGCTGTGCCGTTCTCCTCGTTGTGCCGAGAACTGTCGGCGGCGGCGGTGGCGATGCTGGGGGCGGGGGCGGATCATACGGAGCTGGCGAAGGTGAGCGAGGCTTTGGCGGGGGTGGTGCTTGCTTCGGGGGGCCGGCAAGAAAGTTGAACCGCCAAGTCGCCAAGGCGCCAAGGAGCTGAGAGTCATCTGATTCTTCTTGGCGTCTTGGCGGTTCAACTCAAGGGCCGTCGGCCAATCAGAAGCCGCCCAGGATCACCGCGCATCCGACCGCGGATCGAACGCCGCCTGCAACCCATCCCCAAGGAAGTTGATCGCAATCACACTCACCAGGATCAGCAACCCAGGATAGACCGCCAGCTCCGGCGCATTGCCGATCAGCTCCTGCGCATTGGTCAGCATGCTCCCCCAACTCGTCTGCGGCGGCTGAATGCCGACACCGAGGAAGCTCAACGCGGACTCAGCCAGGATCACCCGCCCCATCGCCAACGTCGTCGCCACGATCACCGGGGAGACGGCGTTGGGCAGGATATGCACGGTCAATATCCAGAACGCCGAAGCCCCCTGCGCCCGCGCCGCCAGCACGAACTCCCGCTCGGCCAACGCGAGCGTGCTCGCCCGCACCAGCCGCGCCACGCCCGTCCACCCCAGCAGGGTCACGATCAGCACGATCCGCCAGTAGCCGGCCGCCCCCGAGCGGATGAAATCCTGGCTGAACCCGAGCTTCGACAGGTCCAGCGCCGCCAGGATGATCAGCAGCGGCAGCACGGGCAGCGAGATGAACCCGTCGGTGATGCGCATCAGCACCATGTCGGTCTTGCCCCGCGCATAGCCGGCGATGCTGCCGATGATGGTGCCGATGACACTGGAGCCCAGCGCGCCGAGCAGGCCGATGGACAGCGAGATCTGCCCGCCCCACAGCAGGCGGGCCAGTTCGTCGCGGCCGGCGTCATCGGCGCCGAGCCAATGCAGCTCGTCGCGCGGCGCGAAGCGGCTGAACAGGTCGGAATCGATGCCGTTCACGCCGAGCGCCCGCTCCACCAGCGGGGCGGCGTAGCAGATCGCGATCAGCGCGATCAGCACGGCAAGGCCGAGCAGGGCCGCCTTGTCGCGCGCCAGCCGCCGCCAGCGCAGGCGCCAGACCGAGACGGCGCGCTCGTTCACGGTCACGCTCATCGCCTGCGGCCTCCGAGCGCGATGCGCGGGTCGAGCCAGGTGTAGGCAAGGTCGGCCAGGATATTGGCCAGCAGGATCATCGCCGTGGTGAACAGCAGGCACACCAGCGCCAGATTATAGTCGTTGCCCATGATGGCTTCGAGGATCAGCCGCCCCATGCCGCGCCAGGCGAAGATGTTCTCGATCAGCAGGGCGCCGGAGAACAGATGGCCGAAGCCCAGCGCCACGATGGTGATGACGGGAATGAGGCTGTTGCGCAGCGCATGGCGCAGCAGCAGCCGTCCCGGGGTGATGCCCTTGGCCCGCGCGGTGCGGATATAGTCCTGCCCCAGCACCTCCAGCATCGACGCGCGGGCGTAGCGGGTGAGGCCGCCGATCTCGACCATCACCAGCGCCAGCACGGGCAGGGTGAGGTGACTGACCCAGGCGCGCGGTCCGTCCTCCTGGTGCGGCATGCCGCCGGCGGGCATCCAGCCGAGCCTGACCGCGAAGATATAGATCAGGATCAGCGCCAGCCAGAAGCTCGGCACGGAAATGCCGGCATAGGCCAGCAGGTTGATCAGCCGGTCGGTCCAGCCGCCCTTGTGCGTGGCGGCGATGGTGCCCAAGAACACCGCGATCACCACCGAAATGACAAAGGCCAGCCCGGTCAGCGCCAGCGTGTTGCCGAGAGCGGGGATGATCACCTCCAGCACCGGGCGGTGCTGAATGCGCGAAAAGCCGAAATCGCCGTGCAGGGCCGCGGTCAGCCAGTTCCAGTAGCGATCGCCCAGCGGCTGATCGACGCCGTAGATGCTGCGCAATGTGGCGATCTGCTCGGGGGTGGCCTCGGGGTTGGCCTGGGCGAGCATGTCCAGTGGGTCGCCGGGCATGAGGCCGATCAGCGTAAAGATGATGAAGCTTTTGACCGCCAGGGTGATGGCGGCGCCGAGGGTTCGGGAGGCAAGAAAGCGTAGCATTAAGAAAGAACTTCTTTTTCTGAAGAAAAAGAAGCAAAAAGACTTTTATGCGTTTGAGCGGACCTCTCTCCGGAGGAGGGCGCCAGCCGGTTGGAAGTTTTTTGGTTCTTTTTTCCAAAAAAGAACATCTTACTTCCCCTCAATCGGATGATGACACGCCACAGCCCGCGTCGCATCCAGCGGCCGCAGCTTCGGCACCTGCGCCGAGCAGCGCGGCGTGGCCAGGCTGCAGCGCGGATGAAAATGGCACCCCGAGGGCGGCGAAAGCGGGCTCGGGATCTCCCCGGTCAGCGCCCGTCCAGGCACCCGCTTGCCGGTGCCGATGCGCGGCACGCTGTCGAGCAGGGCGCGGGTGTACGGATGCGCGGGGCTGCCGTAGAGCGCATCCCGCGGCGCAAGCTCCACCACACGACCGAGATACAGCGCCGCCACCCGGTCGGCCAGATGATGCACGGCGGCGAGGTCGTGGCTGATCAGGAAATAGGCAAGGCCGATCCGCTCGCGCAGTTCCACGAACAGGTTGAGGATCTGGCTCTGGATCGACACGTCGAGCGCCGACAGCGGTTCATCGGCGATGATGACGCGCGGCTCCGGCGCCAAAGCGCGGGCGATGGCGATGCGCTGGCGCTGGCCACCGCTGAACTGGTGCGGGTAGCGCTCGCGCGCGCTGCGCGGCAGGCCGACCAGTTCCAGCAACGCGGCAACGCGCGCCTCCTGGCTGCGGGAGTCGCCGATGCCGTGGATGCGCAGCGGCTCGGCGATGATGGAACCGACAGACAGGCGCGGGTCGAGCGAGCCGAACGGGTCCTGAAAGATCACCTGCACCTCGCGGCGCATGCGGCCGCGCTGCGTGGCGCCCTGGCTGGCGATGTCGGCGCCGTCATAGCGCACGCGCCCTTCGCTGATCGGCGTCAGGCCGAGCATGGCGCGGGCGAAGGTGGTCTTGCCGGAGCCGCTTTCGCCGACCAGAGCGAGGGTCTCGCCCGGCATCAGCGCGAGCGAGACGTCGCTCACCGCCTGCACCTGGCGCGCGGCCTTGAACACGCCGCCGCCCACCTTGAAGCGCACGGTGAGGCCGGATGTCTCAATGATCGGCGTCATGCGTGCACGCAGGCCACGCGATGCTCCGTGCCGCGAAGCGCGGGCACTTCGGCACACGCGGCGTCGGCCTGCGGGCAGCGCGGCGCGAAGGTGCAGCCGGCGCCACGATGGCGCGGCTCGGGCACCTGGCCGGCGATGACCGGCAGCATCCGCTTGCGGTTCTCGATGTCCGGCATGGTGGCGATCAGCCCATGCGTGTAGGGGTGGCTGGGCCAGCCCAGCACATCGGCGGCGGGTCCCTGCTCGGCGATGCGGCCGGCATACATCACCATGATCTCATCGGCCATGTCGCTGACCACGCCGAGATTGTGGCTGATGAACAGCATGGCCATGCCTTCCTGCGTCTGCAGCTCCAGCAGCAGGTCGAGGATCTGCGCCTGCACCGACACGTCGAGCGCCGTGGTGGGTTCATCGGCGATCAGGATGTCAGGCCGGCAGGCGATGGCGATGGCGATCATGACACGCTGGCGCATGCCGCCGGAGAGCTGGTGCGGATAGGCCTGGGCGCGGTCGGAGGCAGCGGCGATGCCGACCTGTTCGAGCAGCCTGACCGCCCCCTTGCGGGCGTTGCCGCTGGAGGCGGCCTCGTGCACCTCCAGCATCTCCGCGATCTGCTGGCCGACAGGGACGACGGGGTTCAGCGCGGTCATCGGCTCCTGGAAGATCATGCCGATGCGCTTGCCGCGCAGGGTGCGGCGGGTGGCTTCCGGCATGCCCACGAGGTCCTGCCCGTCCAGCCGCAGCTGGCCTGCGATGTGATGCGGCTCCGGCACCAGGCCCATCAGCGCCAGCGCGGTCATCGACTTGCCGCAGCCGCTTTCCCCGACCACGCCCAGCGTGCGCCCGCGATCGAGGTCGAACGAGATGCCATCCAGGATCGTCACCGGATCACGCCGCCCGAGCCGGACGGTCAGGTCGGTGACGGCAAGCAGGGGGGTGGTCATGCAGAGGTCACTTGGGCATCCTTGCTGGCAGCCGAAGTGTAAGCAAAGGACGGGCCCACGCAATGGACGTTTTGAAATCGATCGGACCGTTCCGCTGATGGGCCGCAACGCGTTCGGCCAGCCGGTGCTGCGCCGCGAGGATCCGCGGCTGCTGACCGGGCAGGGCCGCTACATCGCCAATCTCGTGCCGCCGCATGCGGCGCAGGCCGTGATGATCCGCAGCCCGCACGCGCATGCCCGCATTCGCGGCATCGACGCATCCGCAGCGCTGGCGCTGCCCGGGGTGCTGGCGGTGCTGACCGCTTCCGATCTGGCGGGGATCGGCGGGATTCCCTCCGGCTCCCCGCTGATCCGGCTGCCGGGCACGCCGCCTGACCAGGATTTCGCCTATCGCCCGCCGCATCTGCTGCTGGCGGCCGATCATGTGCGCTTCGTGGGCGATTCGGTGGCCATGGTGATCGCCGAGACGGCGGAGATCGCCGTCGATGCGGCCGAGCTGGTGGTGGTGAATTACGAGGCCCTGCCGGCGGTGACCGACACCGCGGCGGCCGAGGGCGGCGTGGCGGTGTGGGACGCGGCGCCGGACAATGTGTGTTTTCGCTGGCAGGCCGGCGACGCCGACCGCGTCGCACAGGCCTTCGCCGCGGCCGCCCAGGTGGCGCGGGTCCGGCTGGTCAACCAGCGCATCCATGTGGCGAGTCTGGAGACCCGCGGGGCGATCGGCAGCTTCGCCGACGGCAGATACACGCTGCAGACCGGCACGCAGATGCCGCACAGCATCCGCGACGAGCTGGCGCATGACGTGCTGAAGGTGCCGCCCGCGCAGGTGCGCGTGCTGGTGGCCGATGTCGGCGGCAGCTTCGGCATCAAGAACGCGCTGTATCCGGAGCAGGCGCTGGTGCTGATCGCAGCCGAGCGTCTGGGCCGCACCGTGGCCTGGATCGGCGGCCGGGGCGACGGGTTCCTGTCGGACTATCAGGCGCGGGACAATGTGTCGGAGGCCGAGCTGGCGATGGACGCGCAGGGGCGGTTTCTCGCCCTGCGGGTGCGCACCACCGCCGCCATCGGCGCGTATCTGGCGCCGAAGGGGCAGCTGTCGCCCACCTCCAACACGCCGGTGCTGGCCGGCGTGTATCGCCTGCCGCTGATCCATGTGGCGGTCACCGGGGTGTTCAGCCACACCGCGCCGACCGAGGTGTATCGCGGCGCCGGCCGGCCAGAGGGGGTGCATCTGCTGGAGCGGCTGGTCGATGAGGCAGCCCGGGTGACGGGGCGCGACCCCGTTGCGCTGCGCCGGCAGAACCTGCTGACACCGGATGCCTGGCCGCTCACCACGGCGCTGGGGCTGCGCTACGACAGCGGTGATTTTCCGGCGATGCTGGAGGCGGCGCTGGCGCAGGCCGATGTCGCGGGATTCGCCACGCGCCGGGCGGTCTCGCAGCAGCAGGGGATGCTGCGCGGGCTCGGCATGGTGCAGTACTGCGAGCGGGTCGCCGGCGGCTGGAGCGAGGAGGGCTGGGTGGAGCTGCGGCCCGACGGGCGGGTCACCGTCCTCACCGGCACCATGTCCAACGGCCAGGGGCATGAGACGGCCTTTGCGCAGCTGGTGGCCGCCGAGCTCGGCCTGGATCTGGAGCTGATCGAGGTGATCCAGGGCGACACCGACCGGATTCCGTCCGGCCACGGCACCGGCGGCTCGGCCTCGATCGGCCTTGGCGGCGCCGCGGTGTCGATGGCGGCGGTGGACCTGGTCAACCGGGCGATCCCGCTGGCGGCGGATGCGCTGGAGGCGGCGCCGGTGGATGTGGAGTTTGCCGAGGGGCGGTTTCGGGTGGTGGGCACGGATCGTGCCGTGGGCTGGGGCGAGGTCGCGGCACGCGTGCAGGGCGTGCTGCAGGGGCAGGCGCTGTATCAGCCCAGCAACCAGACCTTTCCCAACGGCTGTCATTTCGCCGAGGTGGAGGTGGATCCCGAGACGGGGGTGTGGCGCATCGATCGCTACACCATGGTGCATGATTTCGGCCGCGTGCTGAACCCGATGCTGCTGCAGGGGCAGCTGCAGGGCGGCATCACCCAGGGCATCGGCCAGGCGCTGTGCGAGCAGGTGGTGCATGATGAGGACGGCCAGGTGCTGACCGGATCGTTCATGGATTATCAGATCCCCCGTGCCGACGAGATGCCGGAGCTGGTGCTGCATCTGCGCCCCACCCCGTCGCCCGCCAATCCGCTGGGCGTGAAGGGCTGCGGCGAGGCCGGGGCGGCCGGCTCATGCCCCGCGGTGATGAACGCACTGACGGACGCCCTGTCCTCCCGCGTCACGGTCCAGCTCGACATGCCCGCCACCCCCGAAAAAGTGTGGCGTGCCCTCCAAGCGGCGTAACCCCAACGAACGAAAGTTTCTTTGGTTCTTTCTTTGCAAAGAAAGAACTTCTTTTTTGAAAAAAAGAAGCAAAAAACTTCCATCCTCAGATGCGTTGACAGGTGGGCTCGGCAGACGCACCCTGCGCGCGCGCCGCATGGCAGCCATTCATCCCCGGAGACCACGATGGACCAGAAAATCACCCTGACGCGCCGCGCCAGCCTTGCCATGGCGGCAAGCTTTGCGGCCATCCCCGCGGTCGGCCTCTCCGGCACAGCCGAAGCCGCCACCCCGGTGCGCGGCGGCACCATGATCTATGGCCGTTACGCCGACAGCCTGTTCCTCGATCCCGTGCTGACCGATGCCAATGTCGATATCTGGGTGATGAACAACCTCTACGACACGCTGCTGTTCCCCACCGCCGACGGTCTCGGCCTGCAGCCGGGCCTGGCCACCAAGTGGGTGGTCGCGCCCGACGGCAAGACCGTGACGCTGACGCTGCGCGAAGGCGTGAAGTTCGCCAACGGCACGCCCATGCAGGCGTCGGACGTGAAATGGTCGCTCGACCGCGCGCGCAACCCCAAGAACGGACCCTGGCCCGACCTCGTGGCCTCGATCGACACGGTCGATATCGCCAACCCCACCACCATCGTGCTGAAGCTGAAGCACCCCGACCCGTCGCTGCTGGCGGCACTTGCCACCTTCAACACCTGCATTCTGCCGCAGGCCCTGTTCGAGGCAGCCCCCGGCACCACCGATGAGGAGAAGGCCAAGGCGTATGGCGAGAAGCCGATCGGCACCGGCCCGTTCATGCTGGTGGAGTGGCAGCACGGCGTGGTGATGAAGCTGGCCCGCAACCCGTACTACTGGAAGAAGGCGCCGGACGGAAAGCCGCTGCCGTATCTCGACGCGATCGAATTCCCGGTCATCCCCGACGACAGCACCCGCCTGCTCAAGCTCAAGGCCGGCGAGCTGCACGGCACCGAGTTCGTGCCGTTCAGCCGGGTGAAGGAGCTGAAGGCCGATTCCAACCTGCGCATGGAGCTGTGGCCCTCCACCAAGGTCAACTATCTCGGCTTCAACGTCATCCCCAAGCTGCATGACGGCAGCGTCAACCCGCTGGCCGACATCAAGGTGCGCCAGGCGCTGAACTATGCGGTGAACAAGCCCGCCGTCATCCAGGTGGTGACCCAGGGTCTGGGCACGCCGATGAAGTCGTATATGAGCGTCACCACGCCGCTGCACACCGAGAACGTGCTGTACAAATACGATCTGGCGATGGCCAAGAAGCTGCTGGCGGAATCGAGCTTTCCCAAGGGGTTCGAGGTGTCGGCCATGATGGTGGCCGGCAATGCCGACAGCTCCAACCTGCTCACCACCATTCAGCAGATGTGGGCGGCGATCGGGGTGAAGCTCAAGATCGAGCAGCTCGACAACCCGACCAAGGTGAAGCGCTACCGCGCCGGCGATTACTCAATCAACACCGCCGGCTGGACCAACGACATCTCGGACCCGAACGAGATCACCTCGTATTTCGCCTATTTCCCCAACATCGGCAGCAACCATTCCGGCTGGGACGACAAGAAGGTCGACGCGCTGTACGACGAATCGCAGCAGGAAGTGGTGCCGGCCAAGCGGGCCGCGGAATACAAGGAGATCCAGTCGATCTACGAGACCCAGGCGCCGATCCTGTTCCTGTACGAGACGCCGTATCCGGTGGCGTTCCGCAAGAATGCCATGGGGTTTGTGCAGATTCCGCTGGGGAACAATTATTTTGAGGCGGCTTATGTTGGGAAGTAAGGAAGAGCTTCTTTTTTGAAAAAAAGAAGCAAAAAACTTTCATTCGTTGGGCACTGATCTTTCCGGAGAGTCCGTGCCCAGCGAATAAAATTTTTTTGGATCTTTTTTACAAAAAGAGAACTCCTTCCATTCTCTTTGAAAGTCCCAACCATTGAACAGAGGCACCTGGCTGCTGGGGCGGCTGGCGCAGATCGTCCCGACCTTCGTGCTGATCGGCCTGCTCACCTTCGTGCTGGCGCGACTGCTGCCGGGGGATCCGATCTCGGCGGTGCTGGGCGATCATGCCTCGGATGCCACAGTGGCCCGTCTCACCGCGCAGATGGGTCTGGATCAGCCGATCCCGATCCAGTTCCTGCATTTCATGCAAGGCGTGATGAGCGGCCATCTCGGTGACTCCATCGCCTATCGCATTCCGGTGACCCAGCTGATCGGCGAGCGGCTGCCGGTGACGTTGGCGCTCACCGCGATGTCGATGGTGATCGCGGTGGCGCTGGCCATTCCGCTCGCGTTCATCGCGGCGATCGAGGCGGACCGCTGGCCCGATCTGCTGATCCGCGGCGTGTTCCAGGTCGGCCTGTCCACGCCGATCTTCTATGTGGCGCTGCTGCTGCTGACCGTGTTCGCGGCCTGGCTGGGGCTGTTTCCGGTGGGCGGCTATGGTGACGGCATGATGGAGCATCTGTGGCATCTGTTCCTGCCGGCCTGCACCCTGGCGTTCAGCTTCGCCGCCGTGCTGATGCGCAGCCTGCGCGGTGCGATTCTGGCGGTGCTGACGGCGGAGTTCGTCGATTTCGCCCGCTCCAAGGGCATCCGCCGGCGGATCATTCTGATGCGCCACGTGCTGCGCAACGCGCTGATCGCCACCGTCTCGCTGATCGGCCTCAACGTGGGCTCGCTGCTGGGCGGCGCCGTCATCACCGAGAGCGTGTTCGCCGTGCCGGGCGTGGGGCGGCTGATGGTGGACAGCATCTTCGCGCGGGACTACCCGGTGATCCAGGCGCTGACCCTGGCGCTGGCCGTGCTGGTGTCGCTGGCGTTCCTGATCACCGACATCGTGCAGATGACGCTGGACCCGCGGGTGGCCCGGTGAAGATGGGTTTGCGGACGAAACTGCCGCTGATCCTGGGCTGTGTGCTGCTGGGCGTGATGATCGCCTTCGCCGTCGCGCCGGATGTCTTTTCGCCGATGGATCCGCTGGCGTTCGATTATGACGCGCTGCTGGCGCCGCCCTCGGCCGCGCATTGGTTCGGCACCGACCAATTCGGGCGCGACATGCTGAGCCGCACCATCTCGGCGTCCCGCATCGACCTGCAGATCGCCATCTTCGCCATGGCGGGCCCGCTGCTGATCGGCTCGCTGATCGGGCTGCTGGTGGGCTGGTTCGGCGGCGTGGCAGATGCGGTGTTCGGCCGGCTGGCCGATCTGGTGGTGACGTTTCCGTTCCTGGTGCTGGTGATCGCCATCGTCGCCGTGCTCGGGCCGGGGCTGATCAACATGTATATCGCCGTCGCACTGGTGGGCTGGGTGGTCTACGCCAAGCTGATGCGCGGCGAGGTCCGGGTGCAGCGCAGCCTCGACTATGTCGCGGCCGGGCGGGTGCTGGGCTATTCCACATCACGCGTGCTGTTTCGCCATGTGCTGCCCAACGCGGTGCGCTCGGTGCTGGTCTATGCGGTGACCGACATGGCGCTGGCCATTCTGCTGGGCTCCTCGCTCGGCTATCTCGGCCTCGGCGCACAGCCGCCGGAGGCGGAATGGGGCGTGCTGATCGCCGACGGCAAGAACTTCTTCGACACCGCGCCCTGGATCAGCCTCGCCCCAGGCGTGGCCATCGTCGCCGCGGGGCTGGGGTTCTCGCTGGTCGGCGACGGTCTGGCGTCGCTGCTGGACGTGAAGCGATGAGCCTCGAGGTCGAGAACCTGCGCGTCCTGTTCGACACGCCACGCGGCAAGGTGTGGGCGGTGGATGGCGTGGATCTGACGGTCGGCCCCGGCGAGGTGGTCGGGCTGGTCGGCGAAAGCGGCTCCGGCAAGTCCGTCACGCTGCGCGCGATCGCGAAGCTGCTGCATGCCCATGCCACCAC
This sequence comes from Rhodospirillales bacterium, assembly GCA_037445025.1. Lineage (GTDB taxonomy): Bacteria > Pseudomonadota > Alphaproteobacteria > Acetobacterales > Acetobacteraceae > CAIQQQ01. Next base: position 38,771 of record JBBILI010000006.1, on the reverse strand, counting down.
AACCGGGCGGGTCTCCTGGCGCGGGCGGGATCTGCTCACCATGCCCGAGCCGGAGTTGGAGGCGATCCGCGGCGGGCAGATCGGCATGGTGTTCCAGGAGCCGATGGCCGCCCTCAACCCGGTGCTGTCGATCGGGCTGCAGATCGACGAGGTGCTGGTGGCGCACACCGATCTCGACGCCAAGGCCCGCCGCGCCCGGGCGCTGGAACTGCTCGATCACGTGGGCATCGCAGCCGGGGCCACGCGGCTGGGCCAATATGCCCATGAATTCTCCGGCGGCATGCGCCAGCGCGCCATGATCGCCATCGCGCTCGCCGCCAACCCCGCCTTGCTGCTGGCCGACGAGCCGACCACGGCCCTCGACGTCACCATCCAGGACCAGATCCTGCGCCTGCTGCTGCGGCTGAAGGACGAACTCGGCATGGCGCTGCTGCTGGTCACCCATGATCTTGGCGTCGTGGCCCAGACCTGCGACCGGGTGGCGGTGATGTATGCCGGGCGGATCTGCGAAACCGGCACGGTGCGCGATGTGTTCCGCCATCCGCACCACGCCTACACCGCCGCCCTGCTGCAGGCGATGCCGAGTGACCAGGCCTCCACCACCCGACTGGTGCCGATCCCCGGCATGGCACCGCGGCTCAGCCACCCCGCCGAAGGCTGCGCCTTCGCGCCGCGCTGTGCCGAGGTGCTGGACCGCTGCACCACCGAGCGGCCGGCGCTGATCACCCAGGGCTCCCGCACCGCCGCCTGCTTCGCGAGGGCCACGCAATGACGATCCTGCTCGAAGCCGATGGCGTGGAGCGCCGCTTCGCCGGCATCCGCAGCCTGACCGACACGCTGCTGCGCCGGCCGCGCAAGATGGTGCATGCGCTGTCCGGCGTCAGCCTCGCCATCGAAGCCGGCGAGACGCTGGGCGTGGTGGGCGAAAGCGGCTGCGGCAAATCCACCCTGGCGCGCTGCCTGGTGCGGCTGATCGAGCCGGATGCGGGGCAGGTGCGCTTCGAGGGCGTGGACATCGCAACCCTCGACGGCGCCGCACGGCGCGGCTTCAACCGCGCGGTGCAGATGGTGTTCCAGGACCCGTTCGCCTCGCTGAACCCGCGCATGACGGTGGGCGAAACCCTGGCCGAGGCCCTACATGTGCATGACATCGTGCCGAAGGATCAGATCCAGGCGCGGGTGCTGCAGCTTTTGGAGCTGGTGCAGCTGCCCAGCACCGCCGCCGTTCGCCGGCCGCACGAGTTCTCCGGCGGGCAGCGCCAGCGCATCGGCATCGCGCGCGCCTTGGCGGTGGAGCCGCGGGTGATCATCGCCGACGAGCCGGTCTCGGCCCTCGATGTCTCGGTGCAGGCGCAGATCGTCAATCTGTTCGTCGATCTGCAGGCGCAGCTCGGACTGTCGCTGGTGTTCATCACCCATGATCTGCGGCTGGTGCGCCATATCACGCACCGGATGGCGGTGATGTATCTGGGCCGCGTGGTGGAGACCGGGCCGACCGAGACGGTGTTCACCACGCCGCGGCATCCCTACACACGCGCGCTGCTGGGCGCCGTGCCGAAGCTCGATCCGGATGCGCCGCGCAGCCTGGAGGCGGTGCGCGGCGAACTGCCGAGCCCGATGGCGCCGCCGTCCGGGTGCAGCTTTCATCCGCGCTGCCCGATCGCGCGGCCGCGGTGCAGTGTGGAGGCGCCAAGGTTGGAGCAGGTGGGGGATTCGGAGGTTTCTTGTTGGGAGAAAGCAGTTCTTTTTTGAAAAAAAGAACCAAAAAACTTCTGATCGGCTGACGCCCTCCTCCGGAGAGACGTCCGCTCAACGAATGAAAGTCTTTTTGCTTCTTTTTCTTCAGAAAAAGAAGTCCTTGCTTATTGATGCGCCGCCCGCCACGCCAACGCATTGGCCAGCTCCAGCGTCCGTGTCGGATGCTCCAAACTCCCGCTGAACCGCACCGCAAGCTCCGGCGGATCCGCCACGTTGGGCCGCACCGCGAGACGCAGCTCGCCGGTCCGGTCGGTGAGATCGGCCAGCCCCGCCAGACGCGCCGTGCCGAACGGTGTCACGATCGTGCCGTCAGACAGCGTCAGCGCGCCGGTGGTCAGGGTTGCCGCGAGCGCGATGTGATCAAACGGCGTGGTTCCGCCGGACAGGGCTGTGCGCAATGACGTGTCATCCAGCCGCGGCGCGATGCGTTCCAGTGCCGCACCGTCGAAAGTGCCCTGATCGGCCGACAGGTTCACCGTGCCGGACAGCGTGGACAGCAGCGCCTGCGGCGAATGGCCGCTCGCGGTGATGGCGGCATGCAGGTCGAGCTGGCCGGAGGCGATATCGAGCGGCAGCTCGAACAGCGGCGCGGACAGCGTGGCGCCGGTGAGCGACAGCGTGGCCGCCAGCACGGGCACCGGCTGTGCCACGTTCAGCGAAATGTCGCCCCCCAGCGCCCCGCCATCGATCCGGGCCGCGAGACCCGCCAGCGAGAGCGTGCCGTTCTGCAGGGTGATCTGCGTGCTGGCGTGATCGGCGAGCTCGGTCAGCCCGACCAGAACATGGCCGGCATCCAGCTTCAGATTGGCCTGCCATCCCTGCAAGGCCGAGGTCGGCAGCGGGTCGGGCGAACGCGGATAAGGCAGCGGCAACGGCAGCGTGTCCGCACTGATCCGCCCGGTCAGCGCGGGCGCGCCGGACGGGTCGAGCGCCAGGCTGCCGGTGGCGTGCAGGCTGCCGGCCGAAAGGTCGAAGCTGTCGGCGCCGAGCTTGTTCGGGCCGCCGGTGAGGCTGGCCACGAGCGAGAGCGATCCGTCGCCCAGCCAGGACGCGGTGCCCGGAAAGCCGATGCTGTCGAGCAGCCTTGGCGCACCGGGATGACGCAGCATGATCTGGCTGGTCCAGCTCCCGGCGGCAAGGTTCAGCGTCGGCTGTGCCTCCAGATGCAGATCGCCCATCTCGGCGGTGCCGCGCAGGGACAGCGCCTCCGGCGCACCGCCGCCGGTCACGACGAGCGAAAGTTTGTCGCGCGGCAGCCGCGCCGCAAGCGGGCCGAGCGACGGGGCCCAGGCGGCCAGCGCCGCGCCGGCGACGCCGCTGCCGGCCTGCAGCTCCAGCCGCGCATCGGCGATGCGGCCGCCCTCGAACAGCGTGGCGAGCCCGGCGGCGTGCACGCCCAGCGAGGTCGCCTCGATCTGACGCAGCGTGAGCTTGCCGGGTTCGGTGGCGAAATCGATCGTGGTGTCATCAAGCCCGTGGCCGCGCAGCGTGGCGTGCTGCGCCTTCACCCGGAGATCGAGATCCGCATGGCCAAGCCGGGTGGGCAGGCTTGAGATCGGCGGGGTCAGCCCGTCCACCCAGGGGTCAAGCGCCAGCCGGTCGAGATCGAGCTGGGCGGTGAGGCCGAGACGCTTCGTGGCGTTCAGCACGGGGTGCAGCAGCAGCCGGCCTTTGACCTGGCTGTCATCGATCTGACCGGCAAGGTCGGACAGCGTCACCCCCGGGGCGGTGCCGGCATCGGCGGTGACAGTGGCGCTCAGCGTGGCGCTGCGCAGCACGGCAGGCGGCAGATCGCCCAGCGGTGCGAGCCCGGCATGGCCGAGCCAGGCGAGGGTGGTCCGCAGATCCGGGGCGGCGAGGCTGGCCGGGCCGGTGAAGCTCAGATGGCCGTCGGCGGCACGGCGGATCTGCCCGGCGAGATGCAGCTGCGCCTCGCCAGGCAGCACCGCGCTCACGTCGCGCAGGTCGCCCTGGCCAGAGCCCAGGGCAAAATTGCCGCGCAGCCCGCGCAGCGTGCCGGAGGCCAGAGTCGCGGCCTCGGCGGAGAGATCGATCGTGGTCGGCACCAGCGCGCCGGCTTCCTGGCCGCGCAGCAGGGCAGGCAGCCAGCTGTCGAGATCGAGCCGGCTCGCGGCCAGCGACACGTCAAGCCGCGGCGCGGGCGCCAGCCGCAGGGTGACGGTGCCGCGGGCCGGCGAGCCCGCGATCTCGATGGCGAGCTGGTCGGCGATGGCGAGGCCGGCGGCGAGCGACAGCCGGCCATCGGCGCGAAACGGCACCGCCGGGGCCGGCAGCAGGCGCGACAGGTCAGGCCCGCGGCCGCTGATCCGCCCGGACAGCGTGCCGTCGCCACCGAGCTGGCCTGCGAACATCGCGCCGAGCCCCTGCATCGGGCCCTGGCCGTCCAGGCTGAGGTCGAGGCCGGCCGAACCTTGGCTGTCCGGCTGGGCGAGGCGGGCGGTGAGGTGCCAGGCCTGGCCGGAGATGGTGGCCTGCCCGGCCAGCGCGGTGCTGCCGTTCTCGCCGGTGCCAAGCGTGGCGGCGATGCCGGTGACGGCGACGGAGCCGATCTGCAGCCGCCCATCTTCGATGCGCGCGGACAGCGACTGCAGCCAGGTGGGCGAACGCCATGAGAACGGGGCGGGCGTGTAAGGCCAGGGCAGATGCACGTCGAGCCCGCGCAGCTCCAGCTCCTGCGCATCGACATGGCCGGACAGCAGCGGGCCGAGGGCCAGGCGCAGGCGCAGCTGGCCAAGCTTCATCGCCATGCCGTCGCCGGCCTCGGCCACGCTGATGCGGGCGGCGACCAGGATCGGCTGGGGCAGCAGTTCGAGGCTGACATTGCCCTGGATCTGCACCGCGCGGCCGAGCCGGTCGGAGACGATGCGGGCGATGTCGTCGCGGTACTGGTTCCAGTCGAGCAGCGGCGGCACCACCCAGGCGGCGACGGGGGCCAGCAGGATCACGCCCCCGAGCAGCCACAGCAGCATGGCGCCGATCCGCAGCCTCATGCCCCGTAGCCGCCTCCGCCCGGGGTTTCGATGACGAACGCGTCACCCGGCTGCAGCTCGGCGCTGGCGGTGCCGGAAAGCGGCTCGATGCTGCCGTCGCGGCGTTCCACCCATTGGCGGCCGGGCAGCCCGTCGGTGCCGCCGGCCAGGCCGAACGGCGCCACGGTGCGGCGCGACGCCACGATGACGGCGACCATCGCCTCGGTGAAGCGCAGCCTGCGCACCGCGCCGTTGCCGCCCTGCCAGAGACCGGCGCCGCCGGAGCCGCGACGGATCGCGAAATTCTCCTGAATGACGGGGTAGCGCAGCTCCAGCACCTCCGGGTCGGTCATGCGGGTGTTGGTCATATGGGTCTGCACGGCGGAGGTGCCGTCGAACCCCGGGCCCGCGCCGGTGCCGCCGCAGATGGTCTCGTAGTATTGCCGCGTGGCGTCGCCGAACAGGAAGTTGTTCATGGTGGCCTGGCTGCAGGCCATGGCCCCCAGCGCGCCCATCAGCGCGTTGCAGGCGGCCTGCGACACCTCGGTGTTGCCGGCGACCACGGCCGCCCCGCGACCGGGCGAGAGGAACGTGCCGTCGGGGATGACGATGCGGATCGGCTTGAGGCAGCCGTCGTTGAGCGGAATGTCGGTGCCGACCAGGCAGCGGAACACGTAGAGCACCACCGCGTTGGCGACCGCGCGGGGCGCGTTGAAGTTGTCGCTGCGCTGCGGGCTGGTGCCGGTGAAGTCCACGGTGGCGGTGCGTACGGCTCTGTCCACGGTCACGCGGACCTGGATGATCGAGCCGTCATCCATCTCGTAAGTGAAGGCGCCGTCGCCGAGCCGGGCGATCACCCGGCGCACGCTCTCCTCAGCGTTGTCCATCACGTGGCCCATATAGGCCCGCACCACCTCCCATCCGTACTGGGCGGTGACGCGAGAGAGTTCCTGCACGCCGGTCTCGTTGGCGGCGACCTGCGCCTTGATGTCGGCCACGTTCACATCCGGCGAGCGGGCGGGATAGCGGGCCGCTGCCAGCAGGTCGCGGAACGGCTGCTCGCGGAACTCGCCCTGGTCGACCAGCAGGAAATTGTCGATCACCACGCCCTCTTCTTCGAGGGTGCGCGAGTGCGGCGGGGTGGAGCCGGGGGTGAGGCCGCCGATATCGGCGTGGTGGCCGCGGCTGCCCACAAAGAAACGGATCTCTGCGCCGCTCGGGTCGAACACCGGGGTGACGACGGTGATGTCGGGCAGATGGGTGCCGCCGTCGGACGGGTTGTTGAGCGCCACCACGTCGCCCGGGCGCAATGTGGCGCCGCGGTTGCGGATGACGCTGCGCACGCTCTCGCCCATCGCGCCGAGATGCACCGGCACGTGCGGCGCGTTGGCGACGAGGCCACCGGCGGCGTCGAAGATGGCGCAGCTGAAGTCCAGCCGCTCCTTGATGTTGACGGATTGCGAGGTGTTGGCGAGCACCGCGCCCGTCTGCTCGGCGACGTTCATGAACAGATTGTTGAACAGTTCGAGCAGCACCGGGTCCGCCCGCTCCGCGCCGACGGCGCGAGGCTGCGCGAGAGCCGCGGTACGGCGCAGCACCATGTGGTCCTGGGTGGTGATCTCGGCGGTCCAGCCGGGTTCGACGACGGTGGTGGCGATGGCTTCGCGGATCAGCGCGGGGCCCGGGATGCGATCAAGGCCGCACAGGCTGGCACGGTCATAGACCGGGGTGGCGTGGGCGGCGCCGCCGCTCCACAGCGAAACGGTGTCGATCGGGGTGAGCCTGGTATCGCCGCGGGGCGGCAGTTCCGCGTCGCGGATGGGCTCGCCGGGGGCGATGGCTTCGACGGCGACGGCTTCGACGATGAGAGGGCGGTGCGGGGTGGCAAAACCGAAACGCGTGCGGTGGGCGCTGGTGAAGGCTTCCACCACGGTGTCGAAGGCGTCCAGCGGCACGTCCAGCGCGGCCTCGGTGCCGGCGTAGTGCAGGTGCAGGCGCTGATGGATGATCAGCGCTGCGGGGTCTGCCCCTTGGGCGATCAGCCTCGCGCGGGCCTCGGTGGCCAGTTGGTCGGCGGTTTCGCGGAGTTTCGGCAGGGCATCGGCCGTGAAGGCAATCTCCAGGGCCTGCTCGCGCATCACGCTTTGATCGGCCAGCCCCATGCCGTAGGCGCTGAGCACCCCGGCATAGGGATGGATGAACACCGTGGTCATGCCCAGCGCGTCGGCCACCAGGCAGGCGTGCTGGCCGCCGGCGCCACCAAAGCAGGTGAGCACGAAGCGGGTGGCGTCGTGGCCTTTCTGCACCGAGACCTGCTTGATGGCGTTGGCCATGTTGGCCACGGCGATGCGCAGGAAGCCTTCGGCGACGGCACGGATGTCCTGGCTCTGGCCGGTGGCGGCTTCGATCTCGGCGGCCAGGGCTTCGAACCGTTCGGCGACGATGGCGGCGTCGAGCGGCTGGTTGCCCTCGGGTCCGAAGATCGCCGGGAAATGCGCGGGCTGGATCTTGCCCACCGCCACGTTCGCGTCGGTGACGGTGAGCGGCCCGCCGCGGCGGTAGCAGGCCGGGCCGGGGTTGGCGCCGGCGCTGTCGGGACCCACGCGAAACCGGGCACCGTCGAAATGCAGAATCGAGCCGCCGCCGGCCGCCACCGTGTTGATGGCCATCATCGGCGCGCGCAGGCGCACGCCGGCCACCTCGGTCTCGAAGGCGCGCTCGAACCGGCCGGCATACAGCGCCACATCGGTGGAGGTGCCGCCCATGTCGAAGCCGATCACCCGGTCGAACCCCGCGGAGGCGGCGGTGCGCGCGGCGCCGACGATGCCGCCGGCGGGGCCGGACAGGATCGCGTCCTTGCCCTGGAACGCCTGCGCCTCGGCGAGGCCGCCGTTGGACTGCATGAAGTAGAGCTTCACGCCGTCGAGCTCGGCTGAGATCTGGTTCACGTAGCGGCGCAGAATGGGGGAGAGATAGGCGTCCACCACCGTGGTGTCGCCGCGCGGCACGATGCGCAGCATCGGGCTGGTGGCGTGACTGGTGGAAATCTGGGCAAAGCCGGCCTCGGCGGCCAGTGCGGCCAGGCGCTGTTCATGCGCCGGGTATTTCCAGGCATGCATCAGCACGATCGCCACCGCCCCGATGCCGGCCGCGCGGGCTTCCGCGAAGGCCCTGGCGGCGGCCGTCTCGTCGAGCGGCTCCAGCGCGGCGCCGTGCACATCCACCCGCCCGCCGATCTCCACCACCCGCTCATACAGCAGCTCCGGGCGGATGATCCTGAGGTCGAACAGGCGGGGCCGCGCCTGATTGCCGATGCGCAGCATGTCGGCGAAACCACGGCCGACCACCAGCAGCGTGCGCTCCCCGCGCCGCTCCAGCAGCGCGTTGGTGGCAACCGTGGTGCCCATCTTGACGGCATCGACCAGGCCCGCGGGAACAGGCGCCCCACGTGCCACGCCCAGCACCTCGCGAATGCCGGCGATCGCGGCATCGCTGTAGCGTTCCGGGTTCTCGCTCAGCAGCTTGTGTGTGGAAAGGCTGCCATCCGGCGCCCGCGCCACGATATCGGTGAAGGTGCCGCCGCGATCGATCCAGAACTGCCACATATCCGCCAGATCCCCCGAAGCGCCGCGCCGCAGCCCGTATAGGCCCGGTGTGCCACGTGACCAAGACCCGGCCCGGTGCGGCCGTGTGCAGTGCCGCATTTTTTCACATGGGCTTTTGGCGCAGGTAAGTCGCTCATGATATTGTACGCCCACGGTATCGGGGCGGGATCAACGCGCGTGTGGGGCAAGATCATCGGCGGCATGGCCGGCTTTGCCATGGGAGGACCTTTCGGCGCCGTCATGGGCGCCGCGTTCGGTCATGCCGCGGAGACGCGCATGGGCACCGCCTCCGGCTGGCCGCAGTTCGGCACGGCGCAGTTCTCGCTCGGCTTCAACCCCATGCCGCGCCAGCTGCCCGGCGGCCGCGAGCAGCTGTTCGCCCTCGGCGTGGTGGTGCTGGCCGCCAAGGTCGCCCGGATCGACGGTCCGGTCCGCCGCCCCGAGATCGATGCGTTCAAGCGCTCCTTCCGCATCCCGCAGGAGGCGGTGCGCGAGATCGGCACGCTGTTCGACCGGGCGCGCGACAGCGAGGAGGACCCGCTGCTCTACGCCCGCCAGCTCGGCGAGGCCTTCGCCGACGATCCCGACAAGCTCGAGGACGTGCTGTGCGCGCTGTTCGCCATCGCCCAGTCCGATGGGCCGGTCAACATGGCCGAGCGCGATCTGCTGAGTGCGGTCTGCCGCGGCTTCGGCCTCGGCCGCGCGTCGTGGGAGCGGGCCACGGGCGCCAGCCCCCGCCGTGCGGCCGAAACCGGCGAGGATCCCTACGCCGTGCTCGGTCTCGGCCGTGACGCCTCGCCCGAGCAGCTGCGCGCCACCTGGAAGCAGCTGATGCGCGAGAACCATCCGGACAGCCTGGCCAGCCAGGGCGCCGCGCCGGACGTGATCGCGCGGGCCGGCGACAAGGTGGCCCGGATCAACGCCGCCTGGGATCGCATCAAGCGCGAAAGAGGGATCTAGTGATCCATGGCCCTCCTGCCTCGGTCATCTGGGCTGGTGCCCCGCGCGGCGCGCGCAGGCATGATCGACACAATACGCTGAATTTGCTCTCATAAGCAGGGTATGGAAATCTCAACCAACGTCTTCCCCCCGATCCTGAGCAGGCCCGGGAACGATCTGAAGCGTCTGACCGCGCTGGCCAGCTACGGAACCATGCCCGGCGCCTCGGATACCGCGCTTGATTCGCTGGCCGAGGCGGCGGCACGCCTGTTCGGCGTCAGGTACGGCCTGCTGACGCTGGTCGATGACGACACCACCTGGATACGCGCGGCCTTCAATGTCGAGCGCAGCGCCGCCCCCCGCGACAGGACGCTGTGCGACATGGTCGTGCGCAGCGCCGGGCCGCTGGTCGTGGCCGACACCAAGGCCGATCCACGTTTTGCCCTGCATGTCGTCGTCACCGGGGCACCGTTTGTGCGCTTCTATGCCGGCGTGCCGCTGATCACGCCGGACGGCCACTGCGTCGGCTCGCTCTGCGTGTTCGATCCGGCGCCCCGCCCGTACCCCGATGACGCATCGCTGAACCTTCTGGCCCGCCTGGCCGAGACCGCGATGCAGATCCTCGACCAGCGCCGCAACGAGGTGCGGCTGACCGCGCTGGCCCTGCGGGCGGTGCGGGTGGAACGGCTGCAGGCCGCCATCGCCGCCGCCACCACCTGCGAGTTGGCGCTGACGGCGATGCTCTCCGAGCTCTGCCTCCATCACGGCGCCACCATCGGGCGGATCTGGAAGCTGGTGCTGCCGCACGAGGCGATGATCGAGGTGTCGCGCTACGAGGACGACACGGTGAACAGCCGCAGCTACTTCGCCATGCCGCCGCGCGCGCCGGTGAGCAGCACCAACTCCTTCACCGCCGCCTCCATCCGCGCCAACCGGCCGACCACGCTGCGCTACAGCGAGATCGTCAACCCGGAGGCCTACGCCCTGGTGGGCGCCGCCATGGCCGCGGGCCTCGCCTGCCAGGTGAGCTACCCGATCTGGGTGCAGGGCGAGCGCTTCGGCGTGGCGCTGTCGTTTCGCGATCCGCTGACCATGCTCGAGGCGATCGTGGCCGACATCGCCTCGCTCGAGGACATCATCCGCCCGGCCCTGCTGCGCAAGATCGCCGAGGAGCGCGTGCTGCTGCTCGGCAACGCGCTGGACCGCGCCGGCGACGGCGTGCTGATCACCGAGGCCACGCCGGACGCCGATGCCGATGCGCCGATCATCTATGCCAACAGCGGTTTCTGCGACCTGTTCGGCTACACGCTCGACTCCATCATCGGCCGCACCACCCGCGTGCTGCGCGGGCCGGACAGCGATCCGGTCACACTCGCCGCCATCGACCGCGCCATGCGTGAATTCCGCCATATCCGCACCGAGGTGCTGAACTACCGCAGCGACGGCGCGGCCCTCTGGGTCGAACTTGACCTCGCGCCGCTCACCGACAGCAAGAACACCGTCACCCACTGGGTGAGCATCCGCCGCGACATCACCCAGCGCCGCTTCCAGGAGGAGGCGATGATCCGCAGCGAAAAGCTCAAGACCGTGGGCCAGCTGACCGGCGGCATCGCGCATGACTTCAACAATCTGCTCACCGTCGTCACCCTCAATCTGGAGGAGGCGGCGAGCCGTCTGCCCGAGGGTGACCCGCTGCAGGCGCTGCTGGCCCCCGCGCTGCACGCCTCGGTGCGCGGCGCCGAGCTGACCGGCCAGCTGCTCTCCTACGCCCGCCGCGCGCCGCTGCGCCCGCAGAAGGTGCAGCTGACCGAGGCGCTGACCTCGCTGCAGCCGCTGCTGGCCCGCAGTCTCGGCGAACGCTTCGAGCTCAAGGTCGAGCTGCATCACGACCGGATCGCCGCCAATGTCGACAGCGGGCAGCTGGAGAACGCGGTGATGAACCTCATCATCAACGCGCGGGACGCCATGCCGGGCGGCGGCGTGATCCTGCTGCAGGCGGATCTGCGGCATCTGCAGCCGGGCGACGCCGAATTGCATGACGACATGAAGCCCGGCGACTATGTGTGCATCAGCGTGACCGACCAGGGCAGCGGCATCGCGCCCGACATTATGGCCCATGTGTTCGATCCGTTCTTCACCACCAAGGAGGTGGGCCAGGGCAGCGGCCTCGGGCTGAGCATGGTGTACGGCTTCGCCCGCCAGTCGGGCGGCCATGTGACGCTGACCAGCGAGGTCGGTCGCGGCACGGTGGCGAGCCTGGTGCTGCCGGCCGACACCGCCGCCGCCACGCCGCGTCGCAAGACCCGTGCGCAGGGCACCTGGCAGGTGTCCGGACGGAGTGTGCTGGTGGTGGAGGACCAGCCGGAGGTCCTCAGCACCGTGCTGCACCTGCTGGACCAGTCGGGTTTCGAGACAACCGGCGTGATGACCGCCGACGAGGCGGCGCAGATGCTGCGGGCCGGCGCGAGGTTCGACCTGCTGTTCTCGGACATTGTGCTGCCCGGCACCCTCAACGGGTTGGACCTCGCCCGTGAGGCACGTGGCATCGCGCCGCAGATGCGCATTCTGATGACCTCCGGCTTCACCCAGCAGAGCAAGCCGCTGACCGAGGTGATCGACGCGGGGGCGGCGTTCCTCACCAAACCGTATAAGCGGCAGGATCTGGTGGATCGGCTGAGGGGGATGTTTCCGCAGGGGTAGGAAGCGGTTCTTTTTTGAAAAAAGAACCAAAAAACTTTCTGTCGGCTGACGCCCTCCTCCGGAGAGAGGTTGGCTCCAACGAATGAAAGTCTTTTGCTTCTTTTCTTCAGAAAAGAAGTGCTTGCTTAACCCTCACAGACTATCGCGCCTTGGGCGATGACGGCGCTCTCAGCCGTATCGTGTCAGTCCTTCGGCAGCACGCGGACCTTGTACATCGCCTCCAGCGTCGCGCCGGGGGCCAGCCGGACGGTGCCGGGCTTGTCCATGAACGCGCCCTGCCAGCCGGCGGGACTGGCGGTGCCGAGCCAGGGCTCCAGGCAGAGAAACGCGCCGGGCGGGCGCATCCACACGCCGAAATCGGGGAAGCCCGACCATTGCATCTCCAGCCCGGGCGCACCGGGTGCGGTGAAACGGACGGACCGGCTCTGCACCGGGCTCAGCACCAGGGCGTCGGCGGCGAACACCGCGTCGTCAAGCTTCAGCACCCGGTCGGCGATGGGCGAGGGGATGCTGGCCGGTCCGAGCAGCCCGCTGAGGATCGGCGGCAACGGGGCGGTCTCCGGCGCGGAGAAGGTTAGGATATGGGCGGATTTGGGCACGCCATCGGCGAGCGGCCAGCGGAACGCGGGATGGCCGCCCATGTTCACCGGCAGCGTCGCATCCCCGGTGTTGGTCACGCTGTGGCCCACTTCCAGCCAGCCTGCGGCGATGCGGAAGGCGAGGGCGAACCGGAAGGCGAACGGGTACATCGCCCGCGTCGCTGCATCATCGGTCAGTTCCAGCGTGCAGAAGGTGGGGCCGCTGTCGGTGCAGCGGAACAGCCGGTCGCGGGCGAAGCCGTGCTGGGTCAGACGATACCGCACGCCGTCATGGATCAGCGTGTCGTCCTGCAGGCGCCCCACGATGGGAAACAGCACCGGGGCGTGGCGCGGCCAGGCGGCGCCCGCCTGCCACAGCATCTCACCGGCTTCGGCATCGTGCAGCGAGCAGAGCTCTGCCCCCTGTGCCAGGATGGTGGCCTGCAGCCCGCCCTCGGCGATGCTGTGGCGCTGTGTCGTGTCATCCATCTCCGCGCGGATCCCTCACCATGATCTTTCTGACCGGACTGCGCCGCCGCACCGACCGGGACGCGGCCTGCGCCGATTTCCCGCTCAACCTGCCACTGATCCGCGATCTTGACGAATTGGCGTTCACCACCCCCGTGACATTCCTGGTGGGGGAGAACGGGTCCGGCAAGTCGACGCTGCTGGAAGGCATCGCCGCCGGCATGGATGCGGTGGCGGTGGGCGGGCATGACCTGAAGCGGGACCCGACGCTGGAGCCGGCGCGGCGCATGGCGCGGGACTTTCTGTTCACCCGCGCGCGCCACGCCCGCACCCGGCTGTTCCTGCGGGCCGAGGACGTGTTCGGCTTCACCGGGCGCGTCACCGCCGACATGGCGGGGCTCAGCGCGGACGAGGCGGAGCTGCGCCGCGACCTGCCCGAAGGGTATGGCCGGCTGATCGCAACCGCAGCGGTGGCGGGCCAGCTTGGCGCACTGGCGGCGAGCTACGGGGCGAACCCGGACGGTCGCTCGCATGGCGAAACCTTCCTCGCCGTGCTGCGGCGCCGGCTGGTGCCGCACGGGCTGTATCTGCTGGACGAGCCGGAGACGCCGCTGTCGCCGGCGCGCGTGCTGGCGCTGATCGCGCTGATCGCCGAGGGCGTGCGCCAGGGCAGCCAGTTCATCGTCGCCACCCATTCGCCGATGCTGATGGCGCTGCCGGGCGCGCGCATCCTGTTGGCCGAGGCGGGGGTGCTGCGCGAGGCGGCATGGGGCGATCTCGACCATGTCCGCATCACCCGCGCCTTCCTGGCCGACCCCGCGGCGACGCTTGAGAAGCTTCTGGGTGAGCGCCCTGTTCCACCAGCCGAACTCACACCAGCCGAACGGGGCCGGGATAGCGGCCCAGGACCGGGTCCGAGGTGAGCAGCGTGAGCCCTTCCACCAAGGCCTGGGCCACCAGCATGCGGTCGAACGGGTCGCGGTGGATCGGCGGCAGGTTTGGCAGCGCCAGGGCGTGGTCACCTGCGATGGCGAGTTCGTGGAACTCCCTTTCCAGCATGCCCCGTCGCAACGATCGCACATTCCATTGAAAATCGACCCGCCCCAGGGCGCCCTTGATGGCGACCTCCCAGAGGCTGATGACGCTGACATAGCGGGTGTTCGCGGGATCACCGATCAGGGCGCGTGCCGTTTCGGAGAGTCTTGGCGAATCGCGGGCTGTCCGCAGCAGCAGATGCGTGTCCAGCAGCAGCTTCACTTGGCGAGGCCGAACATCTCCAGGATCTCCTGGGCGCCCATGGTATCGAAATCGTCAGGAACCTCGATCTCGTCCTTCATGAAGCCGAACGGGCTTGGCCTGGGCTGCTGCAGGTCGGCCTCGGTCAGCGGCACCACCTTCACCATCGGCTTTCCCGCCTTGGCGATGACGAAGCTCTCGCCGCGCGCCGCCTGTTCGACGAGGCGGGACAGATGCGTCTTGGCCTCGTGGATGTTGATGGACTGCATGGCGCACCTCACGCTGTGAACCCACTGAACTTAGTTCACCGGGTGGGCGTGCCGTAACCTCGATCAGGCGCCGCGGAGCCGGCCTGCCACATCGAGCATCACCGTCTCGAACATTTCCGTCGTCAGCCGCTTGGTCGACGTGTTGTAGCGCGAGACGTGATATGAGTTGGCGAGCTTCAGCCCATCCGGCAGCGTGTGGATGGCGCCATGGCTGAAGCGCACCTTGGTGACCGGGATGCCGCAGGCCCGCAGCACCGCGGCATGCGCCAGCACCCCAAGCGCCAGCACGATCCGCACCTCCGGCAGCCCCTGCAGCTCCGCCTGCAGATAGGTGTTGCAGGTCTTGACCTCGGCCGGCTCCGGCAGGTTGGCGGGCGGCACGCAGCGCACCGCATTCACGATGCGGCAGTCATGCAGCACCATGCCGTCTTGGCCGTCAGGGTCGTAGCCGCCGGTGGCGAAGCCGAGCTTGAGCAGCGTCTGGTACAGCAGCATCCCGGCGTGGTCGCCGGTGAAGGGGCGGCCGGTGCGGTTGGCGCCCTTCACGCCCGGCGCCATGCCCACCACCAGCAGCCTGGCATCGGTCGGACCAAAGCTCGGCACCGGGCCGTTGAAGAAGGCGGGATGACTGGCCTGATTTTCACGCCGGTAGGCCACCAGCCGCGGGCACAGCGCGCAGTCGCGCGCCGGGGCCGCGATCGCGTCGGACGGCATTTCGTTCAGCCGAGTTCGGCGGCGTCGGCGTAGGGTTCCGCGGGGGTCAGCCTGCCGTTGGTCGGGCGCGCGGGGCGAGGCTCGGTCTGGCGGCGGGTGAATTCAGGCGCGATCTCGGCGAGCTCGATGAACTGATCGGCCTGGCGCCGCAGCTCGTCAGCCACCATCGGCGGCGAGGTGCGGATGGACGAGATCACCGAGACGCGCACACCGCGCCGCTGCACGGCCTCGACCAGCCTGCGGAAATCGCTGTCTCCGCTGAACAGCACGGCATGGTCGATCTTGTCGGCGAGCTCCAGCATGTCGATGGCGAGCTCGATATCCATGTTGCCCTTGATCCGCCTGCGGCCGGCGGAATCGGTGAACTCCTTGGCGGGCTTGGTCACCAGGGTGTAGCCGTTGTACGCGAGCCAGTCCGTCAAGGGCTTGAGCGGGGAGTATTCCTCGGTCTCCAGCACCGCGGAGTAGTAATAGGCGCGGATGACGTGGGCGCGCTTGCGGAAGGTTTCCAGCAGATTGCGGTAGTCAACGTCAAAGCCCAGGTTGCGCGAGGCGGAATACAGGTTGGCGCCATCGATGAATAGGGCAACGCGCTCGGTTGGCAGAAAATGCATAGGGCAAATCCTTATCTGGATTCAAATGTTGGGATCCGTACGATCCATCAGAAGCAAATCGAAGAATTTGATACGGACGCGAAGCAGCGTGACGAATCCTTATTTGATATTTGGTCTGATTGGCGTCGCGGCACCATAGTGGCGCCCCGCGATGACGCAAAGGTGAAAAGTGATCGTTTGATGTCTGGTTATCACATTTTTGTTGCCATTGGCGCCAATCTCCCAGGCCCGGATGGTCGCGACGCGCTCGCAACCTGCAGGGATGCGGCGGAAAGGCTGGCCAGCCTGGCGGATTTGCGTCTGACCGGGCGATCGCGCTGGTACCGGACGGAGTCGATCCCCGCGGGATCGCCCGACTACGTCAACGGCGTGGTCCGGCTGGAGGGGCCGGCCGATCCCGCGGATCTGCTGGCCCGACTGCAGGCGATCGAGGCTGATTTCGGCCGGGTGCGCAGCGTCCCCAACGCCCCGCGCACGCTCGATCTCGATATCGTTGCCATCGATGGGCTGGTGCGCGACCGGCCGGACCCGATCCTGCCGCATCCGCGCATGCATCTGCGCGCCTTCGTGCTGGCGCCGCTGTGCGACATCGCGCCGGACTGGGTGCATCCCAGGCTGGGCCAAACGGCAGCAGCATTGCTGGCATCCCTGGCGGACCAGGGTTGCACCCCGCTTTGATCTTGCATCGGCCGGGGCCGCGCGTCATATCGAGGGTCCGCTGACAAGCAAAAGACCGGAGTTGAACGCATGGCGCGCGTAACCGTTGAAGATTGCGTTGAACGCATCCCCAACCGCTTCGAGCTGGTTCTGCTCGCGGCCCAGCGTGCGCGCAACATCTCGCGCGGCGAGGAGATCACGGTCGATCGCGACAACGACAAGAACCCCGTGGTTGCCCTGCGCGAGATCGCGGACCAGACCATCACGATGGAGAAGCTCAACAGCGACCTCATCAAATCGCTCTCCCGCGCGCCCGAGCCGGAGCCGGCGGATGAAGAGGTGCTCGACCTCATCCCCACCGATCAGAACATCTTCGGCCTGCAGGACATGTCCGACGAGGCCGAGAGCCAGGCCCTGCCGCAGGATGGCGAGGAACTCTCGCCCGACGACATCGAAGCCGCCATCGAGGCGGAACTTGGCGGCCGCGGCCGCCGGTAAGATCGCATGATGTCCGGCGCGCAGGCCATGTGGCGCGCCGGCGTCACCCGCGCCCCGGACGGGGCCGCCGGCGGGCCGGCTGCAGCCTCGCTCGCGGCCAAGGTCCGCACCTACGACCCCAAGGCCGATATCGCGCTGATCGAGAACGCCGTCTCGGTCGCCACCGAAGCGCACAGCGCCCAGAAGCGTGACAACGGCGAACCCTATATCATCCATCCACTGGCGGTCGCCGATATCCTGGCAGGCTACCGGCTCGACACGGCCTCCATCGCCACCGCCCTGCTGCATGACGTGATCGAGGACACACCGGTCACGCTGGCGCAGGTGACGCGCCAGTTCGGCGCCGAGATCGCCGGCCTGGTCGATGGTGTCACCAAGCTCACCCGGCTCGAACTGCTGTCCGACCGCACCAAACAGGCCGAGAACTTCCGCAAGCTCGTGCTCGCGATGTCCAAGGACATCCGCGTGCTGCTCGTCAAGCTCGCCGACCGGCTGCACAACATGCGCACGCTGAACGCCGTGCCGCAGCAGCCGCGCCGCCAGCGCATCGCCCGCGAGACGATGGAGATCTACGCCCCGCTGGCCGAACGCATCGGCATGGAGGCGGTCAAGACCGAGCTGCAGACGCTGTCTTTCGCGCAGCTTGATCCGGAGGCCTATGACAGCATCCAGGCGCGGCTGAACTTCCTGCGCGGCCAGGGCGCGGACGTCATCGAGGATGTACGTCACGAGCTGGCGCGGGTGTGCCGGGAGCAGGGGGTGACGGTGATCGAGGTCACCGGGCGGGAGAAGTCGCCCACCTCGATCTGGGAGAAGATGCAGCGGCGCAACGTGCAGTCCGAGCAGCTGTCTGACATCATGGCGTTTCGCATCGTGGTACCGACGCGCGAGGCCTGCTATATGGCGCTCGGCGCCATCCATGCCGCCTATCCCGTCATCGCCGGGCGGTTCAAGGACTATATCTCCACCCCGAAATCGAACGGCTACCAGTCGATCCATACCGGGGTGACGCTGCGCTCGTCGCGCAACCAGAGAATCGAGGTGCAGATCCGCACGGAGGAGATGCAGAACGTCGCGGAAAACGGGGTCGCGGCGCACTGGATCTACAAGCAGCATGATTCGGCGGCGCAGGAGGCGCAGAAATTCCGCTGGGTGCAGGACCTGCTGGAAATTCTCGAGAACTCCACGCCCGACGAGTTCCTGGAGAACACCAAGCTTGAGCTCTACCAGGACCAGGTGTTCTGCTTCACGCCGAAGGGCCAGCTGATCCAGCTGCCGCGCGGCGCCACCTCGGTCGATTTCGCCTACGCCGTGCATTCGCAGGTCGGTGACACCTGCGTGGGCGCCAAGATCAACGGCCGCCTGCTGCCGCTGCGCCATGAGCTGCAGAACGGCGACCAGGTGGAGATCATGACGTCCCGAGGTGGGACGCCGAGCCCGCAATGGGAACGCTTCGTCGTCACCGGCAAGGCACGCGCGCGCATCCGCCGCTTCGTGCAGCAGCAGCAGCGCCAGGTGCATCGCGATGCCGGGCGGGCGGCGCTGGCCCGCGCCTTCCGGCAGGACGGCGTGGACGGATCGGAGAAGATCCTCGAACCCGCCCTCAAACTGCTGAAGCAGGCCAGCCTCGACGATCTCTATGTCGCCGTCGGCAACGGCAATCTGGGGCCGAAGGACGTGGTGCTCGCGGCCTACCCCGAGCTGCGCCAGGCACCGCGCGCACCGCGGATGATGCCGCAGGTGACCCAGCGCGCCCCCACCAGCAGGCCCGGGCACCATCTGCCGATCACCGGTCTCGTGCCGGGCATGGCCATTCAATACGCCGGCTGCTGCCATCCTTTGGCCGGCGACCGGATTGTCGGGATCGTCGCCACCGGCAAGGGCGTGACCATCCACACGCGGGACTGCCCGACGCTTGAGACGTTCTCGGCCACGCCCGAGCGCTTCATCGATGTGGACTGGGACGCGTCCGCGTTCACGCCGCAGAAAGGCGAGGCGGATGGGCATATCGGGCGGGTCAGCGTGATCGCGCACAACGAGCCGGGGGCACTGGCTTCGGTGACGAATGCGATCTCGAAGCAGGATGGGGCGGTGGCGAACCTCAAGATCGTCAACCGGCAGGCGGATTTCTTTGAGATTCTGGTGGATGTGGAGGTGCGGGACCTGCGGCATCTGTCCAACGTGATCGCGGGTCTGCGGGCGGCTGCGGGGATTCATCAGGTCGAGCGGGCGCGGGGATGAACCACGGCCGCAAGATGAACCGCCAAGGCGCCAAGACGCCAAGGAGCACCGGGAGGCGCAGCCATTTCTGTTTTTTGGCGTCCTTCTTGGCGTCTTGGCGCCTTGGCGGTTCAACTTTTCCAGCCGGGCCAGACCGACCATGATCCTGGGCCTCGGCTCCGACATCTGCGACATCCGCCGCATCGAACGCGCCCTCGAACGCTTCGGCGACCGGTTCATCCAGCGTGTGTTCACCCAAGCCGAGATCAGGCGCGCCGAACGCCGCTCCGGGCAGAATCGCTCGGGCACCTACGCCAAGCGCTTCGCCGCCAAGGAGGCCTGCGCCAAGGCCCTCGGCACCGGGTTCGCCCGCGGCGTGTTCATGTCCGATCTCGGCGTGATCAACCTGCCGGGCGGGCAGCCGACCCTGCTGCTCACCGGCGGTGCCGCCCTCCGCCTTGCCGAAATGACACCTGACGGTCACACCCCCCGGCTGGACCTGACGATGACCGATGAATATCCATACGCCTACGCACAGGTCATCTTCTCGGCGGTGAAGCCGGGCTGATCGCCGGTCATCAGACGCAGGTCAAACCCATGTCGCCGCCCAACGCCGCCCCCGCGCGCATCGCGGATCTTCCCGTGCCAGCCAAGAGCCGCTCCGCCCGCCTGTTCTGGGCGATGCTGCTGAGCCTATTCACCGCAGGATTGGGCCAGGTCTACCTCGGCCGGTTCCGCTCCGGCATCCTGCTGGTCGGGCTCGATGTCGCGCTGGATCTCACCGGCACGGTGCTGATGCACCGTCCGCCCAGCGGCGCCGGGCTGGCGCTGATGGTCCTGGTGCTGCTCTGCGTCATGGCGTTGCGCGTCGCAGCCATCGTCATGGTCGCGCGCGGCGGCGCGCCGCCGCTGTCCCTGCGAAAGCCGGCGCTGTGGCAGAACGCCTGGCTGGTCTTCCTCGTCGTGCTCGGCTGCAACCAGGCGGCCGGCTTTGTGCTGCCGCAGACCGTGCGCAGCTTCTCGATCCCGTCCGGCTCGATGATCCCCACGCTGCAGATCGGCGACAACATCTTCGCCTCGACCGCGCCGGCCCGGCCTGCGCATGGCGATATCGTCTTCTTCACCTCGCCGTCGGACCCGGCCACCATCCTCGTCAAGCGCGTGGTCGCCCTGCCGGGCGAGCGCGTGGCGCTGCGCGGCGGCCAGGTGATCCTGAACGGCCAGGCGCTGGCGCAGACCGCCAGCACCGAGACCACGCCGGAAGGCCATCTGTATCAGGTGAACCTGGCCCCCGGCCCGTTCGACACCACGGGCGAGATCACCGTGCCGGAAGGCAGGATGTTCGTGCTCGGCGACAACCGCGGCAACTCCCTGGACAGTCGTGCCCCCTCGGTCGGTCCGGTGCCGCTGGCCAACGTCATCGCCCATGGCGGCGTCATCTATTGGGCGCAGGACCGCAGCCGCATCCTGTCAGAGGTGCAGTGACCCTGGCCCCTGGACGCTTGACACTCCCCCGGCGCTGGAGTTCATCCGCCCGACCCATCACGTGGATCCCACAGATCATGGCCGTATCAGCATGACCAAACGTCCTTCCGATGGGCTGTTCACCCTCAAGAACCTCAAGACCATCGTCTATGCCGGGCTCATCGCCATCGGTATCCGCACGATCGCCTTCGAGCCGTTCAACATCCCTTCGGGCTCGATGATCCCAACGCTGCTGGTGGGCGACTATCTGTTCGTTTCCAAATACAGCTACGGCTATTCCCGTTTCTCGATGCCGCTGTCGCCCAACCTGTTCAGCGGCCGCATCTTCGGCCGCCTGCCGGCGCGCGGCGACGTGGTGGTGTTCAAACTGCCGCGTGACACGGATATCGACTACATCAAGCGCATCGTGGGCCTGCCGGGTGACACCGTGCAGATGAAGGGCGGGCAGCTGTTCATCAACGGCACCCAGGTCAGCCGCGTCGCCGCCGGCGACGCCCTGGCCGAGGGCGACGGGCCGCGCATGCTGCTCAAGCGCTATCAGGAGACACTGCCGGCCTCGCCAGGCGCCGCGCCGAAGCAGCATTATATCCTGAAGGCGTCGGACAACGAGATGCTCGACAACACCCAGGAATACCACGTGCCGCCGGGCTACGTGTTCGCCATGGGTGACAACCGCGACAACAGCCAGGACAGCCGCGTGCTCGACGCCGTGGGCTATATCCCGGTGGAGAACCTTGTGGGCCGCGCCGAGTTCATCTTCTTCTCCGTCGACGGAACCGCGCCCCTTTGGGAGTTCTGGGAATGGCCGTTCGAAATCCGCTGGTCGCGCCTGTTCTCGGGAATCAGCTGATCAAGGATCCCTCAGCCGCAGCCCGCATCGCTGCCGTCGAGGCGATACTCGGGCATCATTTCGGGCGACCCGAACTGATCGATGAAGCGCTGACGCATCGCTCCGCCGCCTTGAGCACCTGGGCGGGCAAGCGCACGCAGTCGCACAGCAACGAGCGGCTGGAGTTCGTGGGCGATCGCGTGCTGGGGCTGCTGGTCGCGGAATGGCTGGCCGAGCGCTATCCCCGCGAGAATGAGGGCGGGCTGGGGCGCAGGCTGGCACGGCTGGTGTCGCAGCCGGTGCTTGCCGATATCGCCGGGCAGCTGGGGCTGGCGGCGGCCTTGTCGGTCTCGCCGAGCGAGAGCAAGGCGGGGGTGCGCAAGCTGGCCACCGTTCTCGCCGATGCGATGGAAGCGGTGATCGGGGCGCTTTATCTCGATGCCGGGATCGAGCCGGCGCGGGTGTTTGTGCGCCGGGCGTTCGAGCAGGCGCTGATTTCGCAGGTGGAGCCCCCGAAGGACGCCAAGACCACCTTGCAGGAATGGGCCCTGCATCGCGGCCTGGCTCTGCCCATCTACACCGTGGTGTCGGCCACCGGCCCGTCGCACGCGCCGGTGTTCGAGATGGCGGTGACGGTGGCCGGCCAGACCGGCACCGGCGCCGGACCGAGCAAGCGCCAGGCCGAGCAGGATGCCGCCCACGATCTGTTGGAAAGATTGCGTTCATGAACACACGATGCGGCTTCGCCGCCATTCTGGGCGCGCCGAACGCCGGCAAATCCACGCTGCTGAACCGCATGACCGGGGCCAAACTGTCGATCGTCTCGCCCAAGGCGCAGACGACCCGGTTTCGCGTGCTCGGCATCCTGATGCGCGACAACGCGCAGATCCTGCTGGTCGATACGCCCGGCATCTTCAAGCCGAAGCGCAAGCTCGACCGCGCCATGGTCAACGCCGCCTGGACCGGGGCGGAGGATGCCGACCTGGTGGCGCTGGTGATCGATTCCAAAACCGGGCTGACCGAATCGGTGCGCGAGATCGCAACCGCGCTTGGCAAACGCGGCGGCCGGGCCTGGCTGGTGCTCAACAAGACCGACCTGGTGCCGCCGCAGCGTCTGCTGCCGCTGATTGCCGAGCTCAACGCGCTGCACCGGTTCGAGGAGACCTTCATGGTCTCGGCCGCCAACGGCGACGGCGTGGTGGCGCTGATGGACGCGCTGGCGGCGGCCATGCCGGAAGGCCCGTTCCTGTTCCCCGAGGACGACCTGACCGACCTGCCGGACCGGCTGCTGGCGGCCGAGCTGGTGCGCGAGCAGATCTTTCTGCAGACGCATGAGGAGGTGCCGTACGGCGCCACCGTCGAGACCGAAAGCTGGCAGGAGAAGCCAGACGGCTCGGTGCGCATCGAGGCGACCGTCTATGTCGCGCGCGCGGGGCATAAGTCGATCCTGATCGGCGCCGGCGGCAGCCGCATCCGCGAAATCGGCGCCCGCGCCCGGGCGCAGCTGGTGCAGCTGCTGGAGCGCAACGTGCATCTGTTCCTCAACGTGAAGGAGCGCGCCGGCTGGGACGAGGAGGGCGCCCGGCTGCGGGCCATCGGGCTGGAAGATCCGCGGTGAGCGAGCCTGCCCCAGCGGAACCTGAATGGCTCGTCTGGGCGCGCGAGATCCAGGCGGTGGCACAGTCCGGCCTCGCCTTCACCGGTGATCCCTACGACAAGGAACGCTACGAGCAGCTCCGGGCGCTTGCCGCGAAGCTGATGGCGGCGCATTGCCCCACGCCGGCGGCGCGCATCGAGGCGCTGTTCGCGGAGCAGTCGGGCTATGCCACGCCGAAGGTCGATGTGCGGGCCGCGGCCTTTCGGGACGATCGGATCCTGATGGTGCGCGAGGCCGCGGACAGCCATCGCTGGACGCTGCCGGGCGGCTGGGCCGATGTGAACCTCACACCCGCCGAGAACGTGGTGAAGGAGGTGTTCGAGGAATCCGGCTTTTCCGCGGTCGCCACCAAGCTTGTCGCGGTGTGGGACCGTGCGCGGCAGGGCCACCTGCCGCCGGCGCCGTTCTCGATCATCCGGCTGTTCTTTCTGTGTGACATCACCGGCGGTGCGGCATCCACCAGCCTGGAGACCAGCGCGGTCGGGTTTTTTGCCGAGCATGAGATTCCGGCGGATCTGTCGGTCGCGCGGATTCTGCCGCGCCAGATCGCCCGTATGTTCGCGCATCACCGCAATCCTGGCCTGCCGACGGAGTTCGAATGACCGATGCTCCTGGCGAACCCGAAGGCGAGGTTGCCATCCGCACCATTGCCATGCCTGCCGACACCAACCCCCACGGGGACATCTTCGGCGGCTGGCTGATGGCGCAGATGGATCTGGCCGCAAGCTCCGTCGCGCACAGCCGTGCCCAGGGCCGGGTGGCGACGGTGGCGGTGGATGGGATGAGCTTTCTCAGCCCGGTGTTCGTCGGCGACGAGGTGACGCTTTATGCCCGCCTTTTGGGCAGCGGTCGCAGCTCGATGCGCATCTTTGTCGAGGCCTGGCGGCGCGAGCGCCATGACAGCATCCGGCGCAAGGTCACCGAGGCGACCTTCGTCTTCGTCGCCATCGACGCGCAGCGCCGCCCCCGCCCGCTTGCGCCGCGGCCTGGCTGACATGTCCCAGGCTTCGAGCCAGCCCCGACAGCTTCGCCCGGTGCGCCAGTCCCTGCGCATGACTGGCGAGATGGTGGTGCGCGTGGCGCTGGCCGGCTTTCTGTTCTGGGTCGGCTCCACCGATCCTGACGGTCAGATTGTTCTGGTGCTGTGCGGTGTGGCCGGGATCTATCATCTCTGGGTCGCCTTCCAGATCCTGACCCTGCGCAGCGGCGCTGCCACCTGGCTTGCGTTCGACCATGGCGGCGTCACCCTGCAGAGGCTGTGGCGGCGGCGCCATGTGCCGTGGAACCGGGTCACGGCCCTGGTTGTGCAGCCGTACAGCCTGCTGTCCCGGCTGCCGGCGGGTGTGCGGCTCGAGATCGGCGACTCCCGCGGTATGACGGAGGCCATGCTGATTCCCGATGTGTTTGAGCAAGGTCCTCGCGCGTTGCTGGCCGAGCTGGAGCTTTGGCGGCAGGGCGAGCATTCGGGTGCAGCAAGACCAACAACCCCTCTTTAAAATATTTACCAAACGGTTCTCTAAAAAAATACCAAAATATCTAAAAAAATAAAAGTCTTTTGCTTCTTTTCTTCAGAAAAGAAGGCCTTATATTTCCAAATAGTAAAAATATCGCATCAAAAACCTGATTGCGACCGATCATTTTCATCCCTTCAAAGAGGCGTTCTTCGATCTCTTTTTCGTGAGCGGCCTTCCCCGTGTTTGCAACTTTCTCGTAGGTACTGCGAAAAATTGTCAGGAAATACGCGCGAACAGGCTGTTTGCGGCACGCCACGCACACGCCGTTCGATCGATTTCTGCCATACCGGATCACGCAGAGACACGCGCCGCCTCCAGACCCGCCGTTGCCACCGGAGCTTGCATGACCGACCTCTCCCGACCAGGCCACAGGCAGCCGTTCGAACCGCGGGATCACCCACAGGGGCACGTCACCGGGCAGGTGGCCCTGTCGCCGGCAGAGCCGCGGCGCGCATCCACCCTTGCCCCGCTGGGCAAGGCGCGGACCTCAGTCATCCTCCGGCCGGTCCGGCTCACGTATCGCATGCTGGTGGAGCTGATCCTGCGGCTTGTCCTCGCGGCTTCAATCTGGGTTGTCTATGATGACCAGCCGGCCGGTGACCCAACCTTGGTGGAGGTAGTCTGCGGCGTGGTCGGCGCCTACCAGCTCTGGACTGTGTGCCAGATCCTGACCTTCGGTCGCAACGGGTCGACCCAACTGGAGTTTGACCATGACGGTTTCATCTTTCAGCAGACCTGGCGGCGCAGCTTCGTGGTCTGGCAGAGCGTGACCGGGATCGACATCCGCGGCAAATCGCTGCTCACCGGCCGCTCGCCCGGGCTGCTGGTGCATCGGGCGGATGCCAAGGGGCCGCTTGACCCTGTGCGGATCCCCAACGTCTTCGCGCTGACGCCCGAGCAGCTCGGTGCCAAGCTGGAGCAGCTGCACCGCATCGCCGTGGGCCGGGCCAGAAATGCGCATCCGCAGCCGGTGCCGACGCAGCCCACACAAATCCAGCATCATCGTCGGACGGCGCCTGGCTGATCGATGGAATGGGAAGCCCCGGGTATCGTGCTCGACCTCCGTCCGTTCGGCGAGGGCGACGGGATCGCCACAATCATGACCGAGGAACACGGCACCCATCGCGGCCTTGCGCGGGGCGCGCAGTCCCGTGCCCGTGCGTCGCTGTGGCAGAAGGGCAATCTGGTGCAGCTGCGCTGGGTCGGTCGTCTGTCTGACCAGCTCGGCAGCCTGTCGGGCGAGCTGATCCATCCCAGTGCTGCCCCGATCATGGACGACGCGCTGCTGCTGGCCATGCTCACCGCGGCCTGCGCGGTGGCGGAAGGCGCCTTGATCGAGCGCGAGCCGCAGCCGGTGGTGTTCGACGGTCTGCTGCATCTGCTGGCGCGGCTGCCGCAGGGGCCGGGCATGCTGGCGCATCATGTGCGCTGGGAGATGTCGCTGCTGGCGGCACTTGGGTATGGGCTGGATTTTTCGAGCTGTGCAGTGACCGGGGAGACGGCGGCGCTGGCGCTGGTCTCGCCGCGGACCGGGCGGGCGGTCTCGGCGGCGGCGGCAGGCATCTGGCGGGAGCGGCTGCTGCCGTTGCCGGGGTTTCTGCGCGAGGGCGGCTGCGGCGATGCGGCGGCATGGCGGGACGGGCTGCGCCTGACCGGGCATTTCCTGGAGCGCGATGCGTTCGGCCATCATCATCGCCCGTTGCCTCAACCCCGTCAGGCGCTCTACGACAGGGTGGCCATCCTGGCAGAACAGAGGGCGAACGATGAGTGACGACACGGATCTGCTCGGCGGCCACACCGAGGACACGCGGCTGATCGACGCGCTGTCGGAGCGGTATCTCGCCTATGCCATGTCCACCATCATGTCGCGCAGCCTGCCGGATGTGCGCGACGGGCTGAAGCCGGTGCACCGGCGGATCATCTATGCCATGCAGCTGCTGCGGCTGGACCCGAATGCCGGGTTCAAGAAATGCGCCCGCATCGTGGGCGATGTGATGGGCAAGTTCCATCCGCATGGCGACAGCTCGATCTATGAGGCGATGGTGCGGTTGGCGCAGGATTTCGCCAGCCGCTATCCGCTGGTGGAGGGGCAGGGCAATTTCGGCAACATCGACGGCGATAACGCCGCCGCCATGCGCTACACCGAAAGCCGGCTCACCGAGGTCGCCAAGGCGCTGCTGGCCGGCATCGACGAGGACGCCGTCGATTTCCGGCCGACCTATGACGGCGAGGAAAGCGAGCCGATCGTGCTGCCGGGCGGGTTTCCCAACCTGCTGGCCAACGGCTCGGCCGGCATCGCGGTGGGCATGGCGACGTCGATCCCGCCGCACAACGCGGGCGAGGTGTGTTCGGCTGCGATCGCACTGGTGCAGGATCCCGACATCACCACGGCGGGACTGCTCGCCCATATGCCGGGCCCGGATTTCCCCACCGGCGGCATCATGATCGAGGAGCCGGCCGCTCTGCTCGCGGCCTACGAGACCGGACGCGGCGGGTTTCGGGTGCGGGCGAAGTGGGAGGTGGAGCGCGGGCGGATGGGGCTGTGGTCCATCGTCGTCACCGAAATTCCCTATCAGGTGCAGAAGGCCGGGCTGATCGAGAAGATCGCGCAGCTGCTGGAGGAGAAGAAACTCCCCTTGCTCGGCGATGTGCGCGACGAGAGCACCGAGCAGGTGCGCCTCGTGCTGGAGCCCAAGACCCGCGGCGTGGAGCCCGAGGTGCTGATGGAGACGCTGTTCCGCGCGACGCCGCTGGAGAGCCGGTTTCCGCTCAACATGAACGTGCTGACGGCGGACCGCACGCCGATGGTGCTGGGGCTGAAGCAGGTGCTGCGCCAGTGGCTGGACCATCGCCACGAGGTGCTGATCCGCCGCAGCCGCCACCGTCTGGCCGCGATCGATCGGCGGCTGGAGATATTGGACGGCTTCATCAAGGTGTTTCTCAACATCGATGAGGTGATCCGCATCATCCGCTACGAGGACGAGCCGAAGCAGGAGCTGATGCGGTTCTTCACGCTCAGCGACGTGCAGGCCGAGGCCATCCTCAACATGCGGCTGCGCAGCTTGCGCAAGCTGGAGGAGATGGAGATCCGCGAGGAGCACGCGAAGCTCTCGGCCGAGCGCGCGGGCCTGCACGCGCTGCTGGGGGATGCGGCGCTGCGCTGGGCGCGGATCACCACGGAACTGGAGCAGACACGCACGAAGTTCGGCGCGGGCCCGCTGGGCGATCGGCGGACGCGGCTGGGGGATGTGCCGGCCGCGATCGACGTATCGATGGATGCGTTCGTGGAGCGTGAGGCGATCACCGTCATCCTGTCCGACAAGGGCTGGATCCGCGCGGTGAAGGGGGCGGTGGCCGATCCGTCCGAGCTGAAGTTCAAGGAAGGCGACCGGCTGCGGCTGCTGGTGGCGTGCGACACGACCGACCGGCTGTGCCTGTTCGCCACCAACGGGCGGGCCTACACGCTGAAGGCCGCCGACATTCCGCGCGGCCGCGGCGACGGGCAGCCGGTGCGGCTGCTGGCGGATCTGGCGGACGGCGAGGATGTGGTGCGGCTGTTCATCCATCGCGACGGGGTGAAGCTGTTGGTGGCAAGCCGGGCGGGACGGGGATTCCTGATCGCCTCGGACGAGCTCGCAGCCGAGAAGCGCACCGGCAAGCAGATCCTCAACGTGAAGCCCGGCGAGGAGGCGGCGTTCTGCCTGGAGGTGGGGGGCGACCATGTCGCCGTCGTCGGTGAGAACCGCAGGCTGCTGGTGTTCCCGCTCGACCAGATCCCCGAGATGCAGCGCGGCCAGGGCGTGCTGCTGCAGCGGTACAAGGATGGCGGGATGGCCGATGTGAAGACGTTCACGCTGGCGGACGGGTTGACGTGGAAGCTCGGCGACAAGACGCGGACGGAGAACAATCTGGCACCGTGGCTTGGCGAGCGCGCCAGTGCTGGCAAGATGGTGCCCAATGGCTTCCCGCGGAGTGGAAAATTCGCATGATCACCCTCGACCCCGGCGCCAAACGGGGCATTCTGGACGCCGCCGCCAGCCTGGAAGGCGAGACCGAACAGGTGCTGTCACGCCTCGTGCGCCATCGCAGTGTGCTGGGCCATGAGCAGTCCTGCCTGGCCGAGATGGCCGAGCTGTATGAGAGCCTCGGCCTTTCGCCCTTCCGTGTGCCGGTCAATGTCGTGGCGCTGCAGGACAGGCCCGGCTTCTCGCCGCCGCTGATGGGGTATGCCGGGCGGGACCCGGTGGCCGCGATCCATCGCCCCAGAACCACCGTCGGCCGCAGCCTGATGCTGCAGGGGCACATCGACGTTGTCCACGAAGGCGCCGCCGAGCTGTGGACGACGCCGCCGTTCGAGCCGAGCATTCGCGGTGGCCGCCTGTACGGCCGTGGGTCGTCGGACATGAAGGCCGGTGTGGCCGCCAGCCTGATGGCGATCAAGGCGCTGCATCTGGCCGGGCTGCAGCCGGCGGCCGAGGTGCAGTTCGCCGCCGTCATCGAGGAGGAGTGCACCGGCAACGGCGCGCTTGCGGTGATGCATGCGCTGCCCAGGCCCGATGCCTGCCTGATCCCCGAGCCCGGCCTGGGCGAGCCCGCGCTGTGGACGGCCGAGGTCGGTGTGGTGTGGGCGTGGATCACCGTGATCGGCAAGCCCGCGCATGTCGCGGCCAAGCACAGCGGGGTCAATGCCATCGAGGCGGCGATTGCGATCTCATCGGCGTTCCGCGGCTACGAGGCGCAGCAGAACCGCGCCGAGATCCGCCATCCCGCGTTTGCCGGCCACAACCACCCGATCAACATCAATCTCGGCACGTTCGAGGGTGGCGAGTGGAACAGCTCGGTGCCGACCATGGCGAAGGTCGGGCTGCGGGTGGGGGTGATGATCGGCCAGTCCTGTCACGTCGTGGCCGCCGACATCACCCGCATCGTGGCGGAGGAGGCGGCGAAGCTGGGGCTGCCGGAGGGGCATGCCCGGGTGGAGTTCAAGGGGTTCATGGCCGATGGCTGCGTGATGCCGCCGGAGCAGGCGATCAGCCAGGCGATCAGCGCCTGCCACAGCGAGGTGTTCGGCGAGACTCTGCGCCAGCAGGCGGCGACGGCGCTGACCGATGCCAGGTTCTACCGGCTGTACCAGAACACAGAGGCGACGTGCTACGGGCCGGACAGCGATGCGGCGCATGGGATTGACGAGAGCGTGGGCCTGGCGTCGCTGCATGGGGTGACAAAGGCGTTGGCGCTGGTGGTGGCGGGATGGTGTGGACTAGAAAAAAAGTAATCTGAAAAAGCAGCCTTGCTTATCGTCTGACGCCCATCT
The DNA here is from genome assembly GCA_037445025.1 of Rhodospirillales bacterium. GTDB lineage: Bacteria > Pseudomonadota > Alphaproteobacteria > Acetobacterales > Acetobacteraceae > CAIQQQ01. Next base: position 8,726 of record JBBILI010000006.1, on the reverse strand, counting down.
GAAAAAAGAGATCCACTGAAAAGAAAAAATGTCTTTTGCTTCTTTTCTTCAGAAATGAAGCGCTTTCTTACTTTGCTAATCCGCCGTCTCCGTCTCCGTCGCCTGCGGCGTGCGCAGCGCCGCCAGGATCTGGTCCACCGCCCCATCCAGCCCACGCCGTGCCGTCCAGCCGAGATCGCGCCGGATTCGGCTGCAGTCCAGCACGATGCGCGCCACATCCACGGCGCGGCCCGGGCTGCGCTCCACCCGCAGGGTCAGCCCAGTGACCCGCTCGACCAAACGCAGCACGTCGAGAATAGAATGTCCGACGCCGGAGCCCACGTTCCAGGTGCGGTCCAGGAATTGCTCGTCGCGCCAGGCCAGCAGGATCGCCTCGGCGAGATCATCGGCGTCCATGTAATCGCGCACATGCGAGCCGTCGCCGAACAGGCGGAACGGCTGGCCCAGCCAGGCCGCGCGCACGGCGATGGGAATGATCCCCTGGGTCATCTTGGTCTGGAACTTTCCCACCGGATTCGACACGCGCAGAATGGCATAGGGCATGCCGGTGGTGCGGCCGGTGAAACGCAACGCCTCCTCGATCATCAGCTTGCCCATGCCGTAGCCCGAGATCGGTTTGGCCGGCAGGTCCTCGGAGGCGCGATCGGCGGGAATGCGGCCATAGACCGTGCCCCCGGAGGACAGATGCACCAGCTTGGCGTGTGGATTGAGGGTGGCGCAGCGCGCGAACAGCGCCGCGGCGGGGCCGACATTCTCCGGCACCTCGCGCCAGGGCTCGTGGGCGAAGGTGCCGGGCACGGAGGACGAGATCATGTTGATGATGCCGCTGGCCTGGGCAAGCAGATGGTCGCCCTCGGGCCCGGCAAAGGCGTCGGCCGACAGCACGCGTCGGCCGCGGTCGGTCCGTCCCGCCATCTGGACGGCCGGCGCCACGCGCCTAGTGACCACCGCATAGTCAACATTCTGAGACTGCAGCAGTTGCTGCAGGTGCTGGCCGATGAACCCGGCACCACCAAGAAGGATCAGCATCTGGACGTCACGTGATAGGATCCTCTGGTGCGCTGGAACAGGCCGTCCCGCCAGCTGATATCGATGCCAAACCCGATAGTGGCATGTACACGCTGCCGAGAAATAACACAGGCTAAAAGAGGAGGGCGACACCCCGGTTCCGTCGGCCGTCGATCAGTCTCAGGACGCTGCGGGCCAGAGCCCGATATCTGGTGGCATGATGGGCGCGGCGATGTTATCAGGTCGCGAACGATAGGCGAGTTTCTGGACCATGATCAGTTTTATGCAGAAAATTGCAACAATCTCAGAATACTTGCGAGCGGCCCAGATCGCCGATCCGGAGTTTTTTGAGCATATTCTATCTTCTGACAACAATATCTTCTGTCATGTGGCATATGAGTCCGATTTCGGTATCATATCGAAATGTCGCATTTTCGATACGCCGCTGTTCGACGAGGCGCATTACCTCCAGCAGATCGACATGCTGGCCATAGAAGCGCCGCGCGACGAGGAGACACTGATCCATCACTGGCTGCGTGTCGGCGTCCAGGCGCGGATCGTGCCGACACCCTGGTTCGACGAGGCGTTCTATCTCGAACACCACGGCGATGTGAGCTCGGCCGGGCTGTTCGGCTATCTCCATTTCGTCCAGCACGGCCAGGCCGAGGAGCGACGCCCCAACCGCTGGTGCGATCCGGTCTGGTATCGCCAGCAGTGCCCGGAGCTGGACAGGGACGTCCATCCCCTCATCCATATCCTGACATCCGACAGCGATCGCGACATCGCACCCAGCCGCGCGCTGCGTCTGTTCGACTGGAAGCTGCCGGACCGCGCCGTGCGGCTGGCCCGCCTGCACCGGCTGGACCGGCTGATGCGCAGCCTCGGCGCGAGCATGACGTCCGAGCAGCTGGAGCAGCTGCTGCTGACGTTCGTGGCACCGGCCTATTGCGACAATGTGGGCCTTCCCGCCGAGACGGATGCGCTGGAGGCACTCGCGCATTTTGCCGCCACCGGACTGATGGCCGGGATCTCGGCCCATCCGTTGTTCGAGCCGGGCGTCTATGCCGCCGCGGCGGCCGCCGCCGACCTGCCGGCACGGGCCATCGATGAGCCGGCGCTGCTCCATTGGATCCGCTATGGGCGTGCGGCGCGCATCGTGCCCAACCCGTATTTCGACGAGGCGTTCTACCTCGCGCGCTACCCCGAGGTGCAGGAGGCCGGCTATTTCGGCTTCGAGCACTTCCTGCTGCATGGCGCCTTCGAGGAGCGGCGGCCGAACGCATGGTTCGAGCCGGGCTTCTACCAGACCCATCCCGCTGCCCAGGCCAGCCGCCTGCCGGGCTTCTATCATTATCTCCTGCAGGGCCGCGCGCTGGGCCTGGCACCGTCGCAGGGTCTGGTCCGGGTCCGGCTGACGGTCCGCGAGCTGGCCCAACTGACTGAACTGCAGCCGGTGATCCAGAAGGCGGTGGAGCGGCTGCGCCTCAGTCTCGAGCAGGATCTCATCGATATCCTGATCGAGATGTTCGTGTCGGATCACACGATCAGGGTATCGCGGCTGGATGGCCGCACCCTGCCGGTCGAGGCGCTGGCCCATTTCCTGCAGACCGGGCTCTGGGCGGACGTGTCACCCTCGCCGCTGTTCGATGTCGCCTGGTATCGCGCCCGGGTGGCGGAACAGAAGGACATCCCGCCGATCGGCGATATGCCTGCCATCGTACATTTTCTCGAACACGGCCGCTGGCGCCGGATCATGCCGACGCCGCGGCTCAGCAACGCCTTCTACCAGGCGATGTATCCCGAGTTCGATCCGAACTGGCTGATCAGCTTCGACCATTTCAGCCGCTACGGCGTGCGTGAAGGGCGCCGCCCCACGCCCTGGTTCGACATGCACTGGGCGTTGAGCCATCTGGAACGCAAGCCGGAGCTGCCGGTCTATCTGCATCTGCTGGTCCATGAGATCGATGACGGGTTCACCCCGTGTCGGGGGCTGGCGATGGTGCTGGGAGCGGCGCGGTCGCGCCAGCTGAACCTCGCGGTGTTCGATGCGCTGCTGGTGGCGAGCGAGCCCTGGGTCGCCGGCGGCGAGCTGCACGACCTTGACCTCGCCCTGGCCCTGTTCATGCCGGAAGCCTATTCCGGCGGCGGCGATCTGGCGGCGGATGCCACCGCCATGGAACGGCTGCTGCATTTCCTGCGCATCGGCCTGCGCCGCGGCGATCCGATAGGGCCGCTGTTCGATGCCGCCTGCTATGCCGACCGCGCCCGGGCGGCCGGGCTGCCGCCCATCGAAGGTGCTGCCTTCTGCCACTTCCTGCGCCACGGGGCACCCGCGCGGATCGTGCCCACGCCGCTGTTCGATGATGCGCTCTACCGCTCGCGCAACGCCGATCTCGGCGGCGACGGGATGTGGACCTTCCGGCATTACCTTCTGCACGGCCTCTATGAGGGCCGCACGGCGTTGCGCGGGGCAAGCCTGCCGGCCGCGTTCCTGCCGGGGCCGGTGGGGGCGCCGATGGCACGGCGGCACTTCATCGTCGCCGCCGGCGGGAGCCCGGTGGACGGCAACCCGGCACAGCAACAGCATTTCCGCTGGATCGGCCGGATGCGCGACCGCCTTGCCGACGCCCTCGGCTCGGAGCAGATCGCCGAGGCGGTGCGCCAGGCCGCGGTGCTGGACCCGGTGGTGGGTGAGCTGACGCCGCTGCCCGGCGTGCTGGTGCCGCCGTTCTACGATATCCTCGCCGGTGCCCATGACATCGTGCGCGACCGGCTGCAGCGGCTGGACTATGACACCGTGATCTGCGTGCCCTGGATCCGCACCGGCGGGGCCGACCGGCTGGCGGGCGAGTTCGCGAGTTCGCTCCGCCGCATCCGGCCCGACGAGACCATCCTGCTGCTCCGCACGGACAACCCGCATTTCGAACGGCCGGACTTCATATCCGAGGATATCGAGACACTGGACATGTCCGATGTCGTCAAGGCGCTGGATTCAGCCAATGCCGAGCGGCTGCTGTACACGCTGCTGGCAGGGCTGAAGCCGCAGCGTGTGGTCAACATCAACAGCTTCCTGTGCTGGAAGACGTTTCAGCGCTTCGGACGTCAGCTTGCCGGCCAGATGCGGCTCTACGCCTATCTGCTGTGCTGGGACCAGTCGCCGACCGGCGTGCGCACCGGCTATCCCAGCGAGTTCTATCCCGTCACCGCCCATGCGCTGACCGGGCTGTTCACCGATTCCATCTACCTCAAACGGGAACTGACGGAGATGTACGCCCTGCCGCGCCATCTGCAGGACCGGCTGATCACCCTCTACACGCCTTGCCGGGTGCCGCCCTCCAAGCTGACCATGGCCGAACAGGGGGCTGCCAGCGTCGGCCGCCGCGAGCGTCCGTTGATCCTGTGGGGCGGGCGGCTGGACTATCAGAAGCGCTTCGACATCCTCGAGGCCGTCGCCTGGAAGATGCCCCATGTCGATTTCCGCGCCTGGGGCCGCTCCACCTTCGGGCCGGGTCCGGATCTCGGCAAGCTGCCCTCCAACATCACCATGATGGGCGAGTACCGGTCGATGCTCGACCTGCCGCTGGGGGAATGCGACGGCTGGCTGTTCACCTCGGCCTATGAGGGCACGCCGATCACCGTGATCGAGCTGGCCTCGCTCGGGGTGCCGATGGTGGCCAGCGCCGTCTCCGGCGTGCCGGAGATCATCAACGCGACGACCGGCTGGCCGATCGAGCCCGAGGCCGGCGTTGGCGCGTATGTGGCAGCACTCGACGAGATGATCAGCAGGCCTGGCGAACGGACCGCCCGGGCTGCCCGCGCCCAGGCCCTGGTGACGGCCCGATATTGCTTCGACACCTATGATCGTGCGGTTGACGCGGTACTGCAGGCGGAGGTTGCGTGATGTATGATGTGTCCGCGGTGCTGACGGCCCATCGCGAAGGGCTCCTGATGGGTCCGTCGCTGCGCAGCTTCGCCGCCGCCATCGCCCATGCGCGCACCAGCGGGCTGACGGTCGAGGCGCTGATCACGCTCGACCGGCCGAACCAGGAGACCCGCGACATGGTGGCCGAGCTGGAGGACCCGGACTGGCGGGTGATCGAGCTCGATCTCGGCTGCTGCGGTCTGTCGCGCAACAAGGCGATGGGCGTGACCAGCGGGCGCTATCTCGGCTTTCTCGACGGCGACGATCTCTGGAGCGAGAACTGGCTGACCGAGGCGTTTGCCATGTGCGTGCTGTCGCCGGTGCCGCTGGTGGCGCATTCCGAGTTGAACGTGACGTTCGGCGGCGCGCGGGCGCTGTGGCTGCACGCGGATTCGCTGGATCCGGATTTCGATCCCGCGGTGCTGCAGGTCGGCAATCTGTGGGATTCGCTGGCCTTCACCTCGCGCGCCGTGCTGGCGCGCACGCCGTATCGGTTCAACGATCTGAAGGCGGGATTCGGTTACGAGGACTGGCACTGGAACTGCGAGACGCTGGCGGCTGGGGTGGCGCACCGGCCGGTCCCAGGAACGGTGCATTTCAAGCGGCGGCGCGCGGGGTCGCTGCTGGCACAGTCATCGAACAGCGACGTTGTCGTCTATCCAACGCAGATCTCAAGGTACAAGCGGCATTGAACGGCGGGGCCTGGGGATGGAAGATCAGGTGATGGATCAGTTTTTCCCGATCTCGGACATCCCGCAGGGAAGCCTGGCCCCCAGTTCCCGACGGATCGTCGAGGCGCTCGGCTTGGGCAAAACCCTGCTCCTGGAGCCGTTCCTGCGCCGCGAGATGGCGGATGCCGCCGGCGACCTCGCCCGGCCGCGCCCTTATGGCATCATCGATCGCCTGAAGACGGGGTATGGCGGTCCGCTCACATGGTCGACCAAGGTCGAGGCACCGGACATCTATGTTCTGGAACTTGACGACGCGATCGTGACGGGGGAACGGACCTTCGTCACGGGCACACCGGGTCGCGTGATCACCGACAGCGATTCGGTGGAACATGACGTGCGCGTGCTGATGCGTGCCGACCGGCGTCAGTTCGAACGCAACGCCCTTCAGTTCGATGGACGTGTCTTCTCGTTCGACCGGCCGGACGTGGCCAGCGAAGCGGTTCCGCTGCCTGACAGCGCAATCTTTCTCTCCTCGATGGAAGAGAACAACTACGGGGCGTTTCTGCTTCGCGTTGTGCCCAAACTGATCCAGATGCAGGACCTTGGCTGTCATGACCGACCGGTGGTCGTGACCTCCAACAGTGACTGGAAGCGGCGTATCCTGGGGTACATGGGAGTTGCCCCGCAACGGTTGATCCATCACGCGGCGGAGCAGGCCTATCGCGGGCGAAACCTCCTTGTTCCAAGCCTGAGGCTGCCGACGTTCTTTCTCGATGACCGGTCGGTTGCGACATTCCAGTCTCTGGCGGACCGGCTCAGCGCCGGCGCGGCGCTTCCTGCGGATGTGAGCGATCATGTCTACGTGTCGCGGATTGCAGCGTCGCGCGCGAATCCGGGATACCGGGCCATGCAGAACGAGCCTGAGCTCGTCGAGGTCATGCGTGACCAGGGTTATTTCATCTTCGAACCGCAGCTGCATCCTTTCGAGGTCCAGGTTCAGGTCTTCGCGCAGGCCAAGGTGGTGGTGGGCGCCGGCGGTGCGGGCATGTTCAACACCATCTTCTGCAGGCCTGGAACGACCGTTCTGTCGATGGAACCCCAGCCTGACTGGCTGGTGGGGCACTCCAACATCTTTGCATCAATGGGGCATCGCTATATCCTCGCGGTCGGCGGATCCGACCCGACGGACCATTCGGTGCAGAAACGATGGTCGGCTGACATCGCGGGGGTCGTTGCCATGCTCGCGCATATCGGCGAAGCCCACGCCAAGATCCGGACCGGCGCAACGGATTTCGATCATATCGGGCGGAGCGCGCTGACTGCGGCCGAGCTGCTCGCCCATGTCGAGGTGTTGCGGAGGGAATGGCGTCTGATCGAGGCGGATGCCTGGCTTGCGCAATACGTGGCCCGGTTCCCGGATAACGAGGCGCTTCAGGCGGAATTTGCCAAAAACGCGAGACTTCGCAACGACAACCAGGCGGCGAGATCCCGCTGGCGGGACTTTGTCGCACAGTTCCCTGACAATCCCGGCGGGTTCTGCAATCTTGCGGATCTGTTGATCCATGTTCTCAAGGAGTTCGACGAGGCCGAGGATATTTTGGCGGCCGCCAGAGATCGCTTTCCCGGTGATCTGAATGTGGCCATCTATTTCGCCACGGTGGCCCGCTGCCGTGGACGCGACGTGGAGGCTCTGGAACGCTGGCGCAAGGCGCACGACATGGATGAAGCCCACCCGTTCTCGAAGATCCAGATTGCGGAACTTGAGGAAACGCTCCGGGGCGAAGCGGGGTGATGTCGCCGCACGATCCGACAACGCGGCCCGCCCGCAATCGCGGGTTGGCTTGACCCCGCGGAGGAGTGGCTTAACCGTCCACCAAAAGTGTAATACCAACGGCCTTGATCGATGACTCTTCCATCGATCAAGCCCGTTGGTATCGCGCGCCGGGAAGGCCTGCGGCGGCGCGCCAAACCAAGACCATACCAACGGTCATTCGTCATGACCGTTGGTATAAATCATAGCCTTTGATCAATGAACAGCTGGCTCGCTGGAAGAAAGGATCGATCTGTGATTAACACAAACACGATTTTTGACTTTGGTATGCACAAGGGTGACGACGCTGCCTATTACCTTTCCAAGGGGTTCAAGGCAGTATCAGTTGACGCCTTCCGAGACTATATTGAGCTCGCAAGAGTGCGCTTTGCAGAGGAACTCCGCTAAGGACGCTTCACTGTTCTTGAAAAGGCAGTGGCATCTCCTGATCATGACAGTATCACGTTTTACGTGAATCAGCAGAAGGACGATGCCCACACAACCCGGGAAGATCTGGTGGCTGCCAATCTTGCCGTTTCAGCGTTCACATACGAAGAGCGTGTGGTCGAGACAATCACGCTTGGCAAAATATTCGATGCGCATGGTGTGCCATACTACCTCAAATGCGATATCGAGGGTGTCGATGAAGAGGTCCTCAACCAGCTGGTTCTCGATCCGAGGCGCCCGAAATTCATAAGCTGCGAGCTTTCCGATATTGGAATCATGGCCAGAATGTTTTCAGCCGGCTACAGGCTCTTTCAAATCGTCAATCAATATTGGAATCCGGCGATAGATGTGACCGAACCTGCGCGTGAAGGCCGATTTGCGCCCGTCCAGTTCACGGGTCACATGACTGGCTTGTTTGGGCTCGAGCTGCCACAGCACAAATGGCTGACGCTTGATGAAGCAGTCCATCTGTATCAAACCTGGATCGAACTTCGGCGGATCGATCCGGAGTTCGCTCCGGGATGGTGCGATTGCCACGCCACTCATCTCTCGCGGGAGGAACTGGCCGGCTCCAACGCATTCGCGTAGAGGCCGACACGGTCGCCGCTGTAGCTCGCGTTCGCAACCATCAAGCGCAGCTGTGATGCCTGCGGCAACCTCTTGGGCGGACCAAGCTTCGTCCATCTAGGAGATCGCCGCAAAGCACAGGGTGACTAGAGCAATATGGCTTTAGGTGGACTTATACCAACTCTTGGGGTCGATGACTCACGAGGGCTTGGCGACGCGGGGGCGGATGTGATTCACGATACTGAACAGAAGGATGTTCGGTATGGCCGCAGCAATTCCCCTTCGATCGGACTTCAACGCC
>JBBILI010000005.1:0-174018 GCA_037445025.1 Rhodospirillales bacterium | reverse complement strand
GGCGTTGAAGTCCGATCGAAGGGGAATTGCTGCGGCCATACCGAACATCCTTCTGTTCAGTATCGTGAATCACATCCGCCCCCGCGTCGCCAAGCCCTCGTGAGTCATCGACCCCAAGAGTTGGTATTACCCTTTCACGGGCGCTTGCTGGTGGCCGAACGCGCGGAACACCTGGTCGGCGACCTTCTTCTGCGGCTCCGGCATCGCATTATACAGCACGGTGAAGCGCGTCGTCAGCGTGGCCAGACCATCGACATGCGCCTGCGCGAAGGCCTGGTCGGTCATCAGATCGTCGAGCGCCGTCTGGTCGGTGGCGGGCTGGGCGTGCTTGCTGGCGGCGAGCTTGTCCATCGTCTCGGCATTGGCGCGCATCGCGGCCGCGACGGCGTTCCAGTTGTCGGTCTCGTCGGCGGTGATCTGCAGGTCCGCCTTGAGGCTGGCGATGCGCTGCTCGATGGTCTCGGCCTTGGTCGGCGGGACGGACAGCTTGTCGGACTGGCCGGTGGCACCGGCCTGGGCCAGCACGGTGCGCTCGCCGGCGAAGCCGGTCAGCGGGATCAGGATCAGGCTGGCGGCCAGCAGCATGATGGGGGTGCGACGCGCGCGCGTCACCTGGACCTGGAGGGGCTGGATCATTGTGTCTGCCTTTGGCTGTGAGGGCGTGGCACCGGCAACGCCGGCTTGCCACCACAGGCACAGGAAGCAGGACCTGTCGCCAGGATCAGAAACTACGCAGAGCTACTTCACCGCCTCGGCCAGGCGCTGTTCGGCGAGGCTTTTCCACGGTGCGTCCGGCGGCGCCCGATCGAGCGCCTGCTGGAACAGGGCGTGGGTGGAGGCCGTCATGTGGCCGTTCAGCTGGTATTCGCCCTCGGCGGTCTGGGCGGCGAGGTTGGGGTCGAAATGCACCGCCAGCGCCTTCCGCCAGGCATCGACGGCGGGGCCGAGGTGACCGCGATTGGCCTCGGCGTTGCCGAGCAGCAGGTAGCCCTGCGCCGTCATGTCCGCCTTCGGGTCCATGGTGGCGAGGCGCTGGCGCAGCGTGTCGATCAGCTTGTCGGCGTCCTGGTCGGCGGTGGTGTCGACCGGGCGGGGGGAGGTGTCCGGCAGCTCGGGATGGCCGTTGATGAGGTAGAGGCTTTCGGCCGCCAGCGGCACCAGGATCAGCGCCAGGACCAGCCCGAGCCGGCCGCTGCGGGTGGGCAGCTGTTCCTGCGCATCGGCGGCGGCGAGCAGGCGGCGCTGCACCTCCAGCGTTGCGCCGGCGTGTTCGGCTGTACCGATGCGGCCCTCCGCCAGCTCGCGGTCGAGCTCGACGAGCTGGGCGCGGTGCAGGGCCACCGCGGAATCGCGCCGTCCGCGCAGCGTTCTGGCGCGCCACAGCGTCCAGATCAGCGGGGCCAGGGCCGCGAGCGCGAGTGCCGCGAACAGCAGGAAGACGGGGCTGGGAAGGGTCACGATTCGAGCAGGCGGTTCAGGCGCTTCTGCTCGGCGGCGTCGAGCGGGGCAGGGGCTTGCGGCGGTCGGCGGCGCATGGCGATGAAGGCGGCAGCGCCTGCCAGCAGGGCGACCAGCGGCGAGGCCCAGAGCAGCGCCGTGTCCCAGCGGATCGGCGGGCGCAGGCGCACGAAATCGCCGTAGCGGGCGACCAGCCAGGCGATCACCTCCTGGTCGGACTTGCCTTGCGCCACCTGGGTGCGGACGATCTTGCGCAAATCGCGCGCCAGATCCGCCCCGGAATCCTCGATGCTTTCGTTCTGGCAGACGAGACAGCGCAGCTGCTGGCCGATCTCGACGGCGCGGGCCTCCTGCTTTGGATCGGGCAGGGCCTCGGACGGATCGCTGATCGCCCAGGCCGGGCCGGAGAGCAGCAGGAGCAGGAGGGCGAGACGGATCATGCGTGCAGCTTTTCCGCCAGGATCTTGGTCGCCGCAAGCGGCAGCGGGCCGGTGAAGCGCCAGCGCACGATGCCGTTTGCGTCGATGAGGTAGGATTCCGGCACGCCGGTGACGCCCCAGTCGATCGCGACCGTGCCCGGCTCGTCGCGGGCCAGCCGCGTGAACGGATTGCCGTGGCGGGCCAGGAAGGCGTCGGTTGCGGCCGGCTTGTCCTTGTAGGCGATGCCCCACAGCGACACGCCGGCCTGCGCCAGCGCCATCAGGGTCGGCGCCTCATCGACGCAGGGCACGCACCAGGAGGCGAAGAAGTTGATCACCACGGGATGGCCGGCCGCGCGCACATCCGCCGAGGTGAAGCCCGCGAGGGTGAAATCCGGCAGCGGCTTGTCGATCAGCATGGAGTTGGTGCCGCGCGGATCGAAGGTGCCGGTCTCCATGCCGTGCAGCATGGCATAGAAGGCGACCCCCGCGGCCCCTGCGGCCACGAGCGGGATGCCGAGCAGCAGGCGCCGGTTCATGCGCGAAGTGTGCCGACCCGGACCGACGCACGCGTGGGAGCGGCGATGCGGAGCCGGCGATCCACCAGCGAGCAGGCGCCGCCGAGGGCCATGATCAGCGCGCCGAGCCAGATCCAGGGTGCGAGCGGGTTCCAGTGCAGCCGCATCACCGCCGCCCCGTCGCGCTCGTCGCCCAGCACCACGTAGAGATCGGCCAGCAGGTTGGTGTGGATCTTGGCTTCGGTCGTGGTCATGGTCTGGGTGGTGAAGGCGCGCCGCTCGGGCGAGAGAGTGACCACCGGCACGCCCTTGCGGCTGATGGCGATGTCGGCCACGCGGGCGTTGTAGTTCGAGCCCTTCGCGTCATGCAGGTCCAGCAGCTTGAAGTCGTAGCCGGCGAGCGGGATGCTGTCGCCCGGGTGCATCAGCACGATCTGCGACGCCGCCATCGACATACCGGCGATGCCCGCGATGGTGACGCCGAGGCCGGCATGGCCGAGCGTGGTGCCGAAGGTCGACAGCGGCAGAGCGACGAGGCGTTGCAGGCTGTTGGCGACGGGGACGCGGAACAGGCGGATGCGCTCGACAATCTCGGCGACGGCGCCGGCCACCATCCAGGCGGCCGCCCCCATGGCGAAGGCGGGCAGGGCGTTCATGCCGAAGCTGGCGATGCCGGCCACGGCGAGCGCGATCAGCGCCGCCCACCACAGCCGCATCATGGCGGGCGCCAGCGCCGCGCGCTTCCAGGACAGGGTCGGGCCCAGCGACATCGCCAGGAACACCGGGGTCGCCAGCGGCAGCACGGTGGCGTTGAAGAAGGGCGGACCGACGGAGATCTTCTCGCTGGTCAGCAGGTCGGTGAACAGCGGATAGATCGTGCCGGTCATCACTACGGCGGCGATCGAGCACAGCAGGATGTTGTTGAGCACCAAAGCGCCTTCGCGCGAGACCGGCGCGAACAGTCCGGAGCTGCCCAGCGTGGGGGCGCGGATGGCGAAGATCAGCAGCGCGCCGCCGATGATCAGCGCCAGCAGGCCGAGGATGAACACGCCGCGGGCGGGGTCGTTGGCAAAGGAATGCACTGAGTTGAGGATGCCCGAGCGCACCAGGAACGTGCCGGACAGCGACAGCGCGAAGGTGCCGATGGCGAGCAGCACGGTCCAGGTCTTCAGCGCCTCGCGCTTTTCGACCACGATGGCGGAGTGTAGCAGGGCGGTGCCGGTGAGCCAGGGCAGCAGCGAGGCGTTCTCCACCGGGTCCCAGAACCAGAACCCGCCCCATCCCAGCACGTAGTAGGACCACCAGGAGCCCAGGGCGATGCCGCCGGTGAGGCAGCACCAGGCGCCCAGCGTCCAGGGCCGCACCCAGCGGCCCCACGCCGCGTCGATCCTGCCTTCCAGCAGGGCGGCGACGGCGAAGGCGAACGGGATGGCGAAGCCGACATAGCCGGCGTAGAGCATGGGCGGATGGAAGGCGAGGCCGGGGTCCTGCAACAGCGGGTTCATGTCCTGCCCGTTGGCCGGCGGCGGCCAGATGCGGGTGAACGGGTTGCTTTCGGTGAGGCAGAACGCCTCGAACCCGCAGGCGGTCACGCCCAGGATGCCGATCACCCGGGCGCGCAGGCCGGACGGCAGCGGGTTGCCGAACAGCGCCACGGCGCCGCCGCACAACGACAGAACAAGGCACCAGAACAGGATCGAGCCCTCGTGGCTGCCCCAGGCGCCGGTGATCTTGTACAGCAGCGGCTTCAGCGTGTTGCTGTTCTCGTAGATGTTCGAGACCGAGAAATCATCGTTCACGCTCACCGCCACCAGGCAGCCAAACGAGACGATCAGTGCGATCGCCTGGCCGATGGCCAGGGCCGGGGCCGCCTGCATCAGCCGCGCTTCGCCGCGCCAGGCGCCCCAGAGCGGAAGGATCGCCTGCACCACCGCGAAGGCGACGGCCAGCGCGAGAGCGAAATGGCCGAGTTCTGCGATCATCCGCCTGCCTTTGTCTTGGTTGTCCAATCCGGCGCGCCCCACAGGGCGGCTGTCGGTGGTGCGCCTTTCGCCGGCGACCAGCGGCCGGACTTCTCCAGCGCCTGCGCCACATCGGGCGGCATGTAGGTCTCGTCATGCTTGGCGAGCACCTCCTGCGCTGTGAAGGTGCCATTGGATTGCAAGCTGCCAAGGGTCACCACGCCCTGCCCTTCGCGGAACAGGTCCGGCAGGATGCCGATATAGGACACCATCACGCTGGCCCCGCCATCGGTGACGCGGAATTCGGTGCCGGGGTGGCCGTTCTCGTCGATATGCTTCACGCTGCCAGGTTCGACCATGCCGCCGAGCCGGAATACCCGTCCGCCGCGCGGCGCGTCGGTGGCGATCCTGGACGGCGGGACGAACAGCTGCAGCGTGGACTGAAAGGCGGTCAGTGTCAGCGCCGCCGCCGAGCCGAGCCCCGCGGCGCAGACGAGCAGGATCAGCAGGCGGCGGCTCTTGCGGGTCATTTGCGGTCCCGGGTGTCCAGCGCCGCCAGCCTGCGGCGGGCGGCGCCGGTGCGCTGCCAGGCGTGGACGGCGAAGATCACGACGATCACCAGCGTCAGGCCATAGGCGGCGACGATGTAGGGCAGGTGGTTCATGCGCGCTGCAGCTCGGCCTGCGCCTGGGCCAGCAGCAGGCCGCGGATGCGCCGTTCCATGACGGCGGCGCGCAGCCGCGCGATGACCACGGCGACGAAGCCCAAGTTGAAGCCGATCGCCGAGACCAGCAGCGGCCACAGCAGGGCCGGCGCCATCGTCGGCGCCCCGGTGAGGGTGATGGAGGCCGGCTGGTGCAGCGTGTTCCACCATTCGACGGAGAATTTGATGATTGGCAGGTTGACCACGCCCACCAGCGCCAGGATCGCGCCGGCGCGGTAGCCGCGCTGCTGATCGTCAAAGGCGCGCACCAGGGCGATGTGGCCGAGATAGAGGAAGAACAGCACCAGCACGGAGGTCATCCGCGCATCCCACACCCACCAGGCCCCCCACATCGGCTTGCCCCAGAGGCTGCCGGTGGCAAGGCAGATGGCGGTGATGGCAGCGCCGACCGGGCCGATCTCGGCGGCGGCGAGGTCGGCCAGCGGATGGCGCCAGACCAGCGAGGCGATGGAGGCGGCGGCCAGCATCACGTAGCCGAGCGAGGCCAGCCATGCGGCGGGCACATGCACATACATGATCCGCACCGCGTCGCCCTGCTGATAGTCGGGCGGCGAGAGGAACAGGCCCCAGAATAGGCCGATTGCGGTCACCAGGATCCCGGCCGCGGCCAGCCACGGCAGCACGGCCCCGGACAGCCGCAGGAAACGGCCTGGATTGGCGAACCGGTGCAGGTTGCGACCGGCGGAAGGGAGTGCGGTGCTGCTCACATCCTGTGTATAGGCGTGCTTTGCCGATCTTTGAAGCCACCGGCCGAGCCGGCTAGGATTGCTTTCTGGACAGGCGGCAGGGAACCCACATGGCGTATTGGTTGGTGAAGTCGGAACCCGATGCCTTCAGCTGGGACCAGCAGGTGGAAAACGGTGTGGAACCCTGGACCGGCGTGCGCAACCATTCAGCCAAGCTCAACCTCGCCGCGATGAAGCTGGGCGATCGGGCGTTCTTTTATCACTCGAATATCGGCAAGGAGATCGTCGGCATTGTCGAGGTGGTGCGCGAATCCTACTCCGATCCGTCCGCCGAGCCGGGCACGCCCTGGGTGGCGGTGGACATGAAGGCGGTGGCGAAGCTGCCCAGCCCCGTCACGCTGGCCATGGTCAAGGCTGATCCGCGCTTCGCCGACCTGGCGCTGGTGCGGCTTTCCCGCCTCTCCGTGGTGCCGGTCTCGGAGGCGCATTGGTCTCTGCTCTGCGAACTGGGAGGGCTCACGCCATGAGCCTGCTGCCCGGCCCGCGCCGCACGCTCTGTGCCGTTGCCGACATTCCCGACGGCACCGCCCGCGGCTTTCGCCCTGCCCCCGGCGGCTTCACCGGCCTGCTCGCCCTGCGCCAGGGCGAGACAGTCCGCGTCTATGCCAATTCCTGCCCGCATCTCGGCACCCCGCTGGACTGGGCGCCCGACAAGTTCTTCAGCCTGGACGGCCGCCACCTCGTCTGCGCCACCCACGGCGCGCTGTTCATGCCGGAGACCGGGCTGTGCGTGGCCGGCCCCTGCGAAGGCCGCGCGCTGGAGGCGATCGACTTCACCCTCGAAGACGGCCGCATCACCGTGGACGCCGACGCGGGGCTGTAGCGGTTGCCCGCTGGTCAAGATCGGAGCGGGGGCATAAGAGACTGCAAGGTCGATCCGCTGGGGGGCTGATCGCCGGCCATCACGACGTCAAGGACGGGAGAATCCGATGTCTGACCAACTGTTCCCGGTGCTGCCGGAAATCGCAGCCCACGCCCATATCAAGGCTGACGGATACGGCCCCCTCGCGGCCCGCGCCGCCGCCGACCCCGAAGGCTTCTGGGCGGATGAATGCAAGCGCATCGCCTGGATGACGCCGCCGACCAAGATCCTGTCGGGCGACTTCACCGGCGACGTGCGGATCAAATGGTTCGAGGACGGCGCGCTCAATGTCTCGGTCTCCTGCCTTGACCGCCATCTCGCCACCCGCGGCGACCAGACCGCCATCATCTGGGAAAGCGATGATCCGAACGTTGCCACCCACACCAGCTATCGCGAACTCCACGAGAAGGTCTGCCGCCTCGCCAACGTGCTGCGCGACCTCGGTGTGCGCAAAGGCGACCGGGTGTGCCTGTATCTGCCGATGGTGGTGGAAGCCGCCGTGGCCATGCTCGCCTGTGCCCGCATCGGCGCCGTGCACACCATCGTCTTTGCCGGCTTCTCGCCGGAAAGCCTCGCCCAGCGCATCAACGATGCGGGCGTGAAGGTGGTGATCACCGGCGACGAAGGCCGCCGTGGCGGCCGGCGCGTGGCCCTGAAGGCCAATGTCGATGCCGCTCTGACGCACTGCCCTGATGTCACCCACGTGCTGGTCGTGAAGGTCACCGGGGGCGCGGTGCCGATGGTCGAGGGTCGCGATCACGATTACGGCGCCCTTGTCGCCGCGGCCGCTCCCACCGCCGCGCCGGAGCGCATGAGCGCCGAGGACCCGCTGTTCATCCTCTACACCTCCGGCTCCACCGGCAAGCCGAAGGGCGCGCTGCACACCACGGCCGGCTATCTCGTCTGGGCCAGCTACACCCATGAGATGGTGTTCGACTATCGCGACGGCGAGATCTACTGGTGCACCGCCGATGTCGGCTGGGTGACCGGGCACAGCTACATCGTCTATGGCCCGCTCGCCAACGGCGCCACCACGCTGATGTTCGAGGGCGTGCCGACCTACCCCGATGCCAGCCGCTTCTGGCAGGTGGTGGACAAGCACAAGGTCAACATCTTCTATACCGCCCCCACGGCCATCCGCTCGCTGATGCGCGACGGCGACGGGCCGGTGAAAACCACGTCGCGCGCCTCGCTGCGCATCCTTGGCAGCGTCGGCGAGCCGATCAATCCGGAGGCCTGGCTGTGGTATCACCGCGTCGTCGGTGACAGCCGCTGCCCGATCGTCGACACCTGGTGGCAGACCGAGACCGGCGGCCTCATGATCGCCCCGCTGCCCGGCGCCATGGCGTTGAAGCCCGGTTCCGCCACCTTGCCGCTGCCCGGCGTGCAGCCGATTCTGGTGGATGCCGAAGGCCACGAGCTGCTGGGCGCCACCGACGGGCTGCTGTGCATCAAGGCGCCCTGGCCCGGCATGATGCGCACCGTGTTCGGTGACCATGAGCGCTTCATCCAGACCTATTTTTCCACGTTCCCCGGGCTCTACTTCACCGGCGACGGCGCGCGGCGCGACGCGGACGGGTATTACTGGATCACCGGGCGCGTCGATGACGTCATCAACGTCTCGGGCCACCGCATGGGCACCGCCGAGGTGGAAAGCGCGCTGGTCGCCCATCCCAAGGTGGCCGAGGCGGCAGTGGTGGGCTTCCCGCACGACATCAAGGGCCAGGGCATCTACGCCTATGTGACGCTGAACGCCGGCGAGGAGCCGAGTGAGGCGCTGCGCAAGGAGCTCGTCGCCTGGGTGCGCAAGGAGATCGGCCCGATCGCCTCGCCGGACGCCATCCAGTGGGCGCCGGGCCTGCCCAAGACCCGCTCGGGCAAGATCATGCGCCGCATCCTGCGCAAGATCGCCGCCAACGAGACCGACGGGCTGGGCGACACGTCCACCCTCGCCGACCCTGCTGTGGTGGGCGAACTGATCGAGAACCGCGTCGGTTGATTTCCTGGTATTCCTGACTGGTCATCTGTATATGACCAGTCAGGAGGCTCCTGCCATGTCGGAAACCGCAACCGTGTCCGCGACCGAGTTCAAGGCGACCTGTCTGGACCTGCTCGACCAGCTCGCCGCGCACAAGATCACCCGCCTGACCGTGACCAAGCGCGGCAAGCCGGTGGCGGTGCTGATTCCGCCGGAGCCGGAGGTAACGCCGGACCGCACACCGTTCGACGAGCTCTACGGCGCCGGCCAAGGCCTGATCACCTGGCCGGCGGGCTATGACCTCACGCAGTCCCCCTTCGCGGGCGCGCTGATCCACGCCGAACAGGGCTGGATCCTCAGCCAGGACGGGGACGTGCCGGTTGATCCTGCTTGACACCAACGCCGCCATCTTCGTGATGGAGCGGCTGCCGCTGTTGCCCGATGCGGTGGCGCAGCTGCGCGCCGCCAGCATCGGCCGCGGCATTCTGATCTCTCCGGTCTCGGCCTGGGAGATCGGCACGCTGGCCCGCAAGGGCCGCGGCGCCGGCCTGTCCTTCAACACCGACCCGCGTGACTGGTTTCGCCGTCTGCTGGCCCAGCCGGCCACGCGGCTCGCCGACTTCACCGTCGAGATCGCCCTGGCCAGCCAGGAGCTGCCCGGCGATCTGCACGACGATCCGGCCGACCGCCTGCTGGTCGCCACCGCCCGCACGCTGCGGGTTCCCCTGATGACAAGAGACCGCAAGATCCTGGCCTATGGCCAGGACGGTCATGTGGAGACATTGCCCTGTTGATCCGAAAAGCCCATGCCGCCGACGCCCGTGCCGTCGCGGACATCTATCTCGCCGCCCGCGAAACCGCGCTGCCGCAGGTCAACTGGGCGCATGACGGGCCGGAGGTGCGCGGCTGGATCGCCGAATCGCTGATCCCCGCCGTGGGCGTGCATGTGGCGGAACGCGACGGTGACCTGCTTGGCTTCACCGCGCTGCAGAACGGCTGGGTGGCGCAGCTCTACGTGCACCCCGCCCATTGGCGCGCCGGCGTGGGCACGGCCCTGCTGAACTTCGCGAAGTCACAGAAGCCCGACGGGCTCAGGCTGTGGTGCTTTCAGTATAACAAGCCGGCCATGGCCTTTTACGAAAGCCACGGGTTCAAGGCGATCGCGTTCACCGACGGGCATGGCAACGAGGAGCATGAGCCGGATATTCTGTATGAGTGGAAGCCGTAGGGCGGGTGAAGCCCGCCGCATTGGTGCAAACGGCGGGTTGCACCCGCCCTACGCGTGAAAATAGGGCTGCACCGCCTCCTCGATCCCGGTCAGCAGAATCTGCACGCCGATGCACAGCAGCAGAAACGCCGTCAGCCGGGCCAGGGTGCGCCGCGCACTGGCCCCGATCCAGTCGCTGATCTGATCGGCCACCCGATACAGCGCCCACACCAGCAACGCGATCGCCAGCGCCGCCGCCGACACGCCGAGGAAGAACACCAGCGCCTCCCGCCCGCCCGGAGGCCGTTCGGCCCCCAGCGCCACCGCGACGGCGATGGTCCCCGGCCCGGTGGTGAACGGCATGGTCAGCGGAAAGAATGCCAGGCCGTCCATCGCCTCCATCGCAGGTCCTGCCTGCTCGGCCTTGCGTGCCTCGGTGCGCTCCGGCGCGTTGAGCATCTCGAACGCCCGCGCCGCCACCACGAACCCGCCGCCGATCCGCAAGGCCGCCAGCGAGATGCCGAAGAAGTTCAGCACATACGCCCCGCCCCACAGCGCCACCAACATGACCAAAGCCGAATAGACGCCGACCCGGCCCGCCAGCCGTCGCCGGGCCGACCGCCCGAGACCCGCCGTCACCTCGCTGAAGATGAATGCGGCGCCGGGCGGGTTCACGATCGAGAACAGCGCCGGGAACGCCAGCAGAAACGCCGCAACGGTGTTCACCCGCGCGGCAGCTCCTGTTCCACCAGCGTGGCCCACAGCGAGGCGCCGAGCGGCAGGATGTCGTCGTTGAAGTCGTAGCGCACATTGTGCGCACCCACGTTGCCGCGCGTCTCGGTGCGCTGGCCCACGCGCAGGAAGCAGCCGGGTACGCGCTGCGCCATGTAGCTGAAATCCTCCCCGCCCATGCCAGGCAGACGGCTGCGGATGACATTCTCCGCCCCCACGATCCTGGCCGCCGCCTTGGCCGCCCGCTCCGTCGCCTCGGCGGCGTTGACCACCGGCGGATAGCCGCGACCGTATTCCAGCACCGCGGTCGCGCCATGGGCGGCGGCGGTGGACTCGATGATCTGGCGCATCAGCGCCTCGGTCTGGTCCTGCACCTCGGGTTTCAGCGTGCGCACCGTGCCGTTCAGCACGGCGTCGTCGGGAATGATGTTGCCGGCGCTGCCGGCGTGGAACTGGCAGATCGAGATCACCGCCGAATCGAGCGGATTGGTGCGGCGCGAGACGATGGTCTGCAGCGCCAGCACGATATGCGCGCCGATCACGATCGGGTCGATGGACCGGTGCGGTCCCGCGGCATGGCCGCCCTTGCCGGTGATGCGCACCCAGAACCGGTCCGCCGCCGCACACACGCCGCCTTCGACCGCCGTCATCGTGCCGACCGGCAGGTTGGTGTCGTTGTGCAGGCCGAACACGAAATCACACGGAAACCGCTCGAACAGGCCTTCCTCCACCATCACCCGCCCGCCGCCGCCGCCTTCCTCCGCCGGCTGGAAGATGAAATGCACCGTGCCGTCGAAGTTGCGGGTCTCGGCCAGATATTTCGCGGCCCCCAGCAGCATCGTGGTGTGCCCGTCATGCCCGCAGGCGTGCATCCGCCCCGGCGCCTGGCTGGCGTAGGGCACGTCGTTCGCCTCGGTCATCGGCAGCGCATCCATGTCGGCGCGGATGCCGATGGCGCGGCCGGAGGTGCCGTTGCGCAGCGTGCCCACCAGCCCGGTGGTGGCGATGCCGCGCGTGACCTCGATGCCCCAGCTCGTCAGCTTTTCCGCCACGATCTGGCTGGTGCGGACCTCCTCGAAGCCCAGCTCGGGATGGGCGTGAAAATTTCGCCGCCATTCCGTCAGCTCATCGGCATTGGCAACGATGCTGTTGATGGCCGGCATGCGGACAGTCCCCCCGTGTGACAAGACCAAGATTGTGCCGAGAACACCCGCAAGGGGGAAGTGGCCTCACGCCGGCTTTCCCGATACGGTGCGCCGCCACGACCGGCCGGGAGAACCCAATGTCCAAATATCTGCACACCATGATCCGCGTGTCCTCGCTCGAGGACACCATCGCCTTCTTCAACGTCCTCGGCCTGCAGGAGATCCGCCGCATGCCCAACGAGAAGGGCCGCTACACCAACGTGTTCATGGCCGCCCCCGGCGATGAGCAGGCGCCTGTGGAACTGACCTACAACTGGGATGAAAAGGGCTACACCGGCGGGCGCAATTTCGGCCACCTCGCCTACGCCGTCGACAACATCTACGACAGCTGCAACGCCATGATCGCCCACGGGGTGGTCATCAACCGGCCGCCGCGGGATGGGCGGATGGCGTTTATCCGCACACCGGACGGGATTTCCGTCGAGCTGCTGCAGGCGGGTGCGGCACTGCCGCCGGCGGAGCCTTGGGTCAGCATGCCGAATACCGGGAGCTGGTAGGAAGCAAGCGGTTCTTTTTTGTAAAAAAGAACCAAAAAACTTTCAGTCTTGGGGCCCGGCCTTTCTGGAAAGGCCGGGCCTTCTTGCCTCAGAAGCTGCCGAGAAAGTCCCGCTTGCCGATCTCAACGCCGTTGTGGCGCAGGATGTTGTACGCGGTGGTCACATGAAAGATCACATTCGGCAGCACCCAGTTCAGCAGATAGGTCTGGCCGGTGAAGTGCATGTCGCCCACACGCATCGTCAGCGTGATCGCCTTCTCCTCGGTCCCGTCGATCGCAGAGGCCGGGATGCTGTCCATGAACGCGATCGTCTTGGCGATCCGCGCCTTCAGCTCCTCGATGGTGGTCTCGTCGTCAGCGAATTTGGGGATCTCAACGCCGGCGAGACGGGCGATGCCGCCCTTGGTCTGATCCGTCGCGATCTGCACCTGGCGGGTCAGCGCGAACATGTCCGGCGCCAGGCGCGAGGCCAGCAGCACCGCAGGGTCGATCTTCTTGGCCTCGGCGAACGCCGCCCCCTTGTCAAGGATGGCGGACAGCGAGCCCAGCAGCTGCTTGAGAATGGGCACGCCGGCGGAATGCATCGAAACGGTCATTACAGGCTTCCTCCCTTGCGGCCGGCCTGGGCACCAAGCCGCAGGCGCAGCGCGTTGAGCTTGATGAACCCTTGCGCGTCGAACTGGTCGTACGCGCCCTGGTCTTCCTCGAACGTCACCACCTTCATCGAGTGAAGGCTGTTCGGGCTTTCGCGGCCGATGCAGGTGACGTTGCCTTTGTAGAGCTTGAGGCGGACGCGGCCGGAGACGGAGGCCTGGCTGGCGTCGATCGCCGCCTGCAGCATGCGGCGCTCGGGGCTGAACCAGAAGCCGTTGTAGATCAGCTCGGCGTATTTCGGCATCAGGCTGTCCTTGAGGTGGCCCACCTCACGGTCCAGGGTGATGCTCTCGATGGAGCGATGCGCCAGATAGAGGATGGTGCCGCCGGGGGTTTCGTAGATGCCGCGGGATTTCATGCCGACGAAGCGGTTTTCCAGCAGGTCGAGCCGGCCGATGCCGTTGGCGCGGCCGAGTTCGTTCAGTTTGGTCAGGAGGGCGGCCGGCGAGAGCTTCACGCCGTCGATATGGGTGGGGTCGCCCTTTTCGAAGTCGATCGAGATGACGGTTGCCTTGTCCGGCGCGTCCTCGGGGCTGATTGTGCGCTGGTAGACCATCTCGTCGGCTTCGATGGCGGGGTCTTCGACGATCTTGCCCTCGGAGGACGAGTGCAGGAGGTTGGCATCGACCGAGAACGGCGCCTCGCCGCGCTTGTCCTTGCTGATCGGGATCTGGTGTTCCTCGGCGAATTCCAGCAGGCGGGTGCGGCTGGTGAGGTCCCATTCGCGCCAGGGGGCGATGACCTTCACGTCGGGCTTGAGCGCGTAGTAGGCGAGTTCGAAGCGCACCTGGTCGTTGCCTTTGCCGGTGGCGCCGTGGGCGACGGCGTCAGCACCCACCTGCTCGGCGATCTCGATCTGGCGCTGCGCGATCAGGGGGCGGGCGATGGAGGTGCCAAGCAGGTACTGGCCTTCGTACAGCGCGTTGGCGCGGAACATCGGGAAGACGAAGTCCTTGACGAAGGTCTCGCGCAGATCGTCGATGAAGATGTCCTTCACGCCGAACATCTCGGCCTTTTTGCGGGCCGGTTCCAGCTCCTCGCCCTGGCCGAGATCGGCGGTGAAGGTCACCACCTCGCATTTGTAGTTGGTCTGCAGCCAGCGCAGGATCACGCTGGTGTCCAGCCCGCCGGAATAGGCGAGCACGACCTTTTTGACGTCCTTCACGCGCATCGGCGGTGGATTCCTCGGTTTGGGTGTGTGGTCCGGCCGGACCGCAGGCCGCCACCTAGCGCCGCGCCGGAGGGTTGCGCAAGTCTCGGCAGCCTCGGTGCAACGATGCGGTGGGAGCAGGACAGGCCGGTGCCGGCCACACGTGAGGCTCGGTCTTCAGCCGGCGGTCATGCGCTCGCGCACCTGCACCCGCAGCCAGACCGCCAGGGCCACGATCAGCCCTGCCACCACCAGGAACCCGGGCCGGTAGCCGATCCAGGCGATCGCCCGGGCCATGCCCAGCGCGCCCAGTGACTGGCCGAGGAACAGCAGCGCCACGAACGCCGCCACCGCCGTGGCCCGAGCGTCCGGCAGCATCTCCGTCGCTCTCGCCTGCAGCACGCCGTGCAGCATCATGTAGCCCATGCCCAGCATGAACTCGATGACCGGAAAGCTGCGCCAGTCTGCAATCAGCATGCCCAGCGCCAACCCTCCCGCCATCATGGCCCCCCCGGCCAGCACCATGCCGGGCTCGCCCAGCACCCGGATGATGCGGGCGGCGAAGCGGGTGTAGGTCCAGGCGCCGATGCCGAAGCAGGCCAGCACGAGGCCGATCACGCCGTATTCCAGGTCGAACCGCTCACGCAGGAACGAGGCGACGAACGGAAAGCTGCCGCCGAGCAGCGCGCCGTCGATCAGCGAGGCGATCAGCAGCCGGCGCGACAGGCTGCCGCGCGCCAGCACCACGAACCCGTCCAGGCTGATCCGGGCGCGTGGATTGGTGCGATCCGGCAGATCCCGGATGCGCTGCGCCAGCGCCGCCGTCGTGCCGATCGCAAGGGCGGCGAGCCCCAGGAACAGGCCGCGCCAGCCGAGGTACTGGCCGAACAGCCCGCCGATGGGACCGGCCATGATCTGTGCCAGCACCGCGCCGGTGAGGAACCGGCTCAGCGCCAGCTGCCGCCCGGCATAGGGAACCGCGTCACCGATATAGGCGAGGCCGACCGGGATCATGCCTGCGCTGGCGGCACCGGCGCAGGCACGCAACACGGTGAGCGTCGGCAGATCGTTGGCAAAGGCGCAGGCCCCGGTGGCCAGCGCGTAGCCGACCAACGCGCCGAGCAGCACGCGCAGCTTGCCGAACCGATCGCCGATCGGCCCCAGGAACAGCTGGTTGATCCCGTAAGGCAGGGTGAAGGCGGTGATCACAATGGCCACCACCGGCACGCTCTCGTTGAACTCACTGGCAATCACCGGCAGCAGCGGGTCGATCACCCGCGCCCCGGCCAGCGACAGGAATGCCGCCACAGCCAGCAATCCAAGAGGAATCGGTGCGACTCTGCGGCGATCGGTCATTCCATTAAGTAAAATAATGTATGATTACAGGGCAATGTTTGTTTCAATCCCGTTCGATCTTTGAATGATCGCGCGTGTCCCGCATAAAAACGTAAACCAGCAGTGAAATAAATATTAAACCCGTCACGTACCAGTAAAACAGGCTCTCATGCCCGGCGTCCTTGAACGACAGGGCGATCAGCGGCGCGGTGCCGCCGAAGATCGAGGCGGCGAGCGCGTAGGGGAAGCCGACGCCGAGCGCGCGCACATTGGCGGGGAACAGCTCGGCCTTCACCACGGCGTTGATGGCGGTATAGCCGGAGACCACGACCAGGGCGGCCATGCTGAGCGCCAGCGCGGTCATGTAGTCATGCGTGCCGGACAGCATGGTCAGTAGCGGCACCGTGCCGATGGTGCCGAAGATGCCGAAGAACATCAGCACCGGCCGCCTTCCGATGATGTCGGACACGGCGCCGAACACCGGCTGCAGGGCGGCATAGATCAGCAGGGTGATGAACGAGATCTGTGTCGCCTGGTCGCGCGTCAGCTTGACGGTGTTGACCAGGAAGGTCGGCATGTAGGTGGTATAGGTGTAGAACGCGGTGGTGCCGCCCATGGTGAGCCCGAACACCAGCAGCACGGCCTTGGGGTGCTTCAGCAGCTCGCGGAACGGGTTGGTGCGCGGGCCGCGCGCGACCTTGAGGAATTCGGCCGATTCGATGAGTCCGCGCCGGAGATACAGGCCGAACATGGCGCAGGCGGCGCCGATGAAGAACGGCACCCGCCAGCCC
Organism: Rhodospirillales bacterium; assembly: GCA_037445025.1. Lineage (GTDB taxonomy): Bacteria > Pseudomonadota > Alphaproteobacteria > Acetobacterales > Acetobacteraceae > CAIQQQ01. Next base: position 157,782 of record JBBILI010000005.1, on the reverse strand, counting down.
CAGGCTTCCAGCTCGGCGCCGGTGAACTGCAGCTGCATCAGCAGCAGCGTCAGGCTGCCCAGCACCTGCCCGCCGATCAGCGTCACGTATTGGAAGCTGCTGTAGAAGCCGCGGTTCCTGGCGCCGGCGACCTCGGAGAGATAGGTGGCGGAGGCCCCGTATTCGCCGCCCAGCGAAATGCCCTGCAGCAGGCGTGCGGCGAGCAGGATGATCGGCGACAGCACGCCGGCGGTGGCGAAGGTGGGGGCGAGGGCGATCATCAGCGAGCCCAGGCACATCACCGTCACCGACAGGCTCAGGGCGGCGCGGCGGCCGGCGCGGTCGGCATATACGCCGAGCAGCCAGCCGCCGACCGGGCGGATGAGGAAGCCGATGGCGTAGACGCCGAAGGTATTGAGCAGCGAGGCCGTCGGGTTGGTGTTGGGGAAGAATGCCTTGGCGAAATACAGGGCGAAGAAGTTGTAGATGTAGAAGTCATACCATTCGATCAGGTTGCCGACGGAACCGCCGAAAATGGAGAGGATGCGGGTGCGCATCGTCACCGGTTGGCCCTCGCGCGCCTGGTCGAAGCTGGACATGAATTGTTGCCTCCTGATGACCAAGGGCGTTCCACAGGATGCCTATCGGGTCAAGCTGGTGATGCAGCGATCCTGTCCTATTTTTCCAGAAAACGGCACAGCGCCGGCAGCAGCTGGGGATGCAGCGGCAGGTTGCGGTGTTCGTAGGTCGCCAGATTGATGCCGAAATCGGCGGGCGCCACGCGCAGCGCGTGGTTCATGAAGGGCAGGCTAGCGCGGAGGGTGCCGGGCCGGGCGGATGCGAGCCGGGCGCCGTCCTGCGGTTGGAGCTCCAGGTCGGTGGTGCCGTCGATCACCAGGGTCGGTGCCTGGGTGCGGCGCAGCTCGGCCAGCGGATCGATATGGAACAGCGAGATCAGATAGGTCTGCCCGAAGCGCAGCACCTGGCCCATGGCGGGTGGCACATCCTCGGCGATGCGGCCGGCCTCGAGATCGTCGATCGCAGCCCCCATGCGGGCGCGGGCCTGGCGGGAGAGGCCGAGGCTGGCGAGGCGCTGGCGCAGCACCTCGCCGGCCGGCCGGGATGGCGCCTCCAGCAGCACCAGGCGGGGGGGTGCGATGCGCAGTGCGGTCAGCGCGCCGTCGCCCACGCCCAGCACGGCGAGCCGGCCGGCGCGGCGGGCGAGCAGGCCGAGCCAGCCCCTGGCGTCCGCCTCGGTGATGTCGGTGGTGAAGCTGTCGAGATCCCAGGGCAGCGCCTGGGTGCTGTCGCCGGTGCCGCGCGGGTCGATGCGCAGCGAGGCGATGCCGCACCCGGCCAGGCCGTGGGCGAGCAGCCTGAGGCTGTCGTTGTACTGGCCGGGCCGGTTGCCGTCGCGGTCGGTGCCGCCGGGGATGATCAGCACGCCGGGCGGGTGCTGCGCCTCCGGCAGGGTGAGCGTTCCGGCCAGGTTGGCCGGCGTGGCCGTCTGCACCACGGGCGCCTCGGTGAAGCCCGCGAGCAGGAGCGCCAGGACGGGGAGCAGGATCCTGGCGCCCATGCGTGCTACTTCAGGATCGCCTGATGGGCGGCGATGGTGGCGATGTCGACGATCTGGCTCACCGAGCTGTCCATCGTGGCGAGCTGGGCCGGATGGCTCAGGCCGATGATCAGCGGCCCGATGGTGCCGCCGCCGCCCAGGCGTGGGGCCAGGCGGGAGGTGATGTGCGAGGAATGCAGGCCGGGCATCACCAGCACGTTGGCCGGCCCGGTCAGCCGGCAGAACGGGTAGAGGCTGCGATAGGCGGGGTCGAGGGCGACATCGGGGCTCATCTCGCCGTCATACTCGAAATCGACGTGGCGCTGATCCAGAATCGCCACCGCCTCGCGCATGGCGTTGCCGGTGGCGTGCATCGGGTTGCCGAAGGTGGAATGCGACAGCAGCGCCACCCGCGGCTCATGGCCGAGCCTGCGCGCGGCCGCGGCGGCGCCGATGCAGATCTCGGCCAGCTCGCGCGGGTTGGGCCGTTCATGCACCAGCGTGTCGGCGATGAAGATGGTGCGACCCTGCTCGCCCAGCATCAGGGTGAGGCCGAAGGAGATCGTGCCGGGGGCGGTGTCGATCGCGTGGCCGATATCGGCCAGGCACACCGCGGCCGAGCGGGTCAGGCCGGTCACCATCGCGTCCGCATCGCCGGTGGCGACCATGCAGGCGGCGAAGATGTTGCGGTCCTGGTTGACCAGGCGCTGACAGTCCCGATGCATCAGGCCGCGGCGCTGCAGGCGATCGAACAGGAAGCCGGCATAGTCGGCGTTGCGGTGCGACAGGCGAGCGTTGTGGATGTCGATGCCGGTGGTCAGGCCCAGACCGAGCCTGGCCATGGTGGCGCGCACCCGGTCCTCGCGGCCGATCAGCACCGGTGTGCCGTAGCCGGCGTTGCGGAAGGCGACGGCGGCGCGGACCACCTTCTCCTCCTCGCCCTCGGCGAACACCACGCGCTGCGGTGTGGCGCGCACGCGTTCCATGATCGCGTCGAGCGCGTTGGCGGTGGGGTCGAGCCGGCCGGAGAGTTCGCGGGCGTATTTGCGCAGATCGGCGATCGGTTTGCGGGCGACGCCGCTGTCCATGGCGGCCTTGGCGACCGCGGGGGGCAGGCGCGAGATCAGGCGGGGGTCGAAGGCGTTGGGGATGATGTATTCCGGCCCGAATTTCAGCGTGGCGCCGGAGGCGTTGGAGCCGGCGGTGGTGACCTCGTCCGGCACGTCCTCACGGGCGAGGAGGGCCAAGGCCTCGGCGGCGGCGATCTTCATCGCCTCGTTGATGGTGCTGGCGCGGACATCGAGCGCGCCGCGGAAGATGTAGGGGAAGCCCAGCACGTTGTTGACCTGGTTGGGATAGTCCGACCGGCCGGTGGCGATGATGGCGTTGGGGCTGACGGCGCGGGCCTCCTCCGGCGTGATCTCGGGGTCGGGGTTGGCCATGGCGAAGATGATCGGCTTGTCGGCCATGGAGGCGACCATCTCAGGGGTGAGCGCGCCTTTGACGCTGAGGCCGAAGAACGCGTCCACCCCCACCATCGCCTGGGCCAGGGTGCGGGCGTCGGTTTTCACCGCATGCGCCGATTTCCACTGGTTCATGCCGGAGGTGCGGCCCTGGAACACCACGCCTTTGGTGTCGCACAGGGTGATGTTCTGCGGGTGCGCGCCCATCGCCTTGAGCAGTTCGACGCAGGCGATGGCGGCCGCACCCGCGCCGTTGACGACGAGCTTGACCGATCTCAGATCGCGCCCCGTCAGATGGCAGGCGTTGATCAGGCCGGCGGCGGCGACGATGGCGGTGCCGTGCTGGTCGTCATGGAACACCGGGATGTCCATCAGCTCGCGCAGCCGCTGCTCGACGATGAAGCATTCCGGCGCCTTGATGTCTTCGAGGTTGATGCCGCCGAAGCTCGGGCCGAGATAGCGCACGCAGTTGACGATGGCGTCCACGTCCTCGGTGTCGACGCACAGATCGATGCCGTCCACATCGGCGAAGCGCTTGAACAGGGCGACCTTGCCCTCCATCACCGGCTTGGAGGCCAGCGCGCCGAGATTGCCGAGGCCCAGCACGGCGGTGCCGTTGGAGACGACGGCGACCATGTTGCCCTTGGTGGTGTAGTCATAGGCCAGCGCCGGATCGCGGGCGATGTGCAGGCAGGGTTCGGCGACGCCGGGGGAATAGGCCAGCGACAGGTCCCGCGCGGTGGTGATCGGCTTGGAGATGCGGGTTTCGAGCTTGCCGGGCCGGCCGGAGCTGTGCAGCGCCAGCGCCTCCTCGGCCGACACCCGGGTGGTGCGGGAGTCGAGGGTGGGGTCGGCGATGCCGTCAGCCATGGCGATTGTTCCTTGAAAGCGTTTCCGGATGGTAATCTGACGTCTGCGGACCGGCGGGGCAAGCCGGGTGCTTCGCAGGTGCGGTCGGGCGCTGTTAGGGTGGTCGGAATGTCGATTTCCGTCACTCCCAACGCCGCAGACGCGTCCCCCGCCCCGAGCGCTGCAGGCGCCACTCCCGCGATGGCGCAGTGGTTCGCCCTGAAGGCGGAGCATCCGGACGCGCTGCTGTTCTTCCGCATGGGGGATTTCTACGAGCTGTTCTTCGCCGATGCCGATGCGGCGGCGGCAGCGCTCGATATCGCGCTCACCCATCGCGGCGAGCATGGCGGCAAACCGATTCAGATGTGCGGCGTGCCGGTGCATGCGGCCGATGCCTATCTCGCGCGGCTGATCCGGCGCGGGTTTCGCGTGGCGGTCGGCGAGCAGATGGAGGACCCGAAGCTGCGCACCGGCAAGGCGCCGATCCGCCGCGCGGTGGTGCGCCTCGTCACCCCCGGCACCTTGACCGAGGACACGCTGCTCGACGCGCAGCGCAGCAACCTGCTGCTGGCGCTGGTGATTGAGGGGGCTGTGATCGGCGCCGCCTGGCTCGACATGTCGACCGGGCTGTTCGAGACGCAGGCGCTGGGCGCGGCCGGACTGCAAGCCCTGCTCGGCCAGCTCGATCCCGCCGAGATCCTGGCCGAAGGCGAGATCGATCTCGGGGACTTCGCCCGGCTGCGCACGCCGGGCAGCGCCCCGTCGGTCGTCACCGCACGGCGCCGTCTCGCCGAGACCTTCGCCGCCGCCAGCCTCGAAGCCTTTGGCAGTTTCACCGATGCCGAGGCCCGCGCCGGGCTGATGGCGGTCGACTATGTCCGCAGCACCCAGGCCGGCCAGATGCCGCGCCTGTCGCCGCCCGCCCCGCGCGGCGAGGCCGGGCGGCTTGAGCTTGACGCCGCCACCCGCGCCAGCCTCGAAATCGCCCGCGCCCGCGACGGCGGCACCGCCCACACGCTGTTCGCAGCCGTGCAGCGCACGCTGACCGCGCCCGGCGGGCGACTGCTCGGCACGATGCTGCAGGCCCCGCTGACGGATGCCGCCGCCATCGCCGGGCGGCAGGATGGCTGGTCCTGGCTGCTCGCCAATCCGGCGCCTGCGGCCGAGATCCGTGCCGCACTGCGCGGCGCGCCGGACATGGCGCGCGCCCTGGCCCGGCTGTCGCTGAACCGCGGCGGGCCGCGCGACCTCGCCGCCATCGCCCACGGCCTGCGCGCGGCGGAGATTGTGGCGGGTCTGCTCGACGCGACCGCGCCGGCCGAGCTTGCCGGCGCCCGTGCCCGGCTCGCCGTGCCGCCCGGCCTGCGTGAGACGCTGGGCGCGGCGCTTGCCGAACCGGCGCCGCTGCGCCTGGACGACGGCGCCATCGCGCCAGGGTTCGACGGCGAGCTCGACACCCATCGCGCGCTGCGCGACGACAGCCGGCGGGTCATCGCCGGCCTGCAGTTGGACTTCGCCCAGCGCTTCGGGGTGGCGAGCCTGAAGATCCGCCATCATGCCCAGCTCGGCTATGTGATCGAGGCGCCGGCGGTGGCGGTGGAGAAGCTGCGCGATCATCCTCTGCTCACCCTGCGCCAGGGCATGGCCAACGGTGCGCGCTTCACCACGCCCGAGCTGTCCGAGCTCGACCGGCGGATCTCGGAGGCGGCCGACCAGGCGAGCGCGCGGGAGAAGCTGGTGTTCGCCCATCTGGTGGGGCTGACCCTGGCGCAGGCCGACCGCATCGCCGCCTGCGCCGAGGCTTTGGCGAGCGTTGATGTCGCGCAGTCCGCAGCCGGGCTGGCCGCGTCCGGCACCTGGGTGCGCCCGCTGGTGACCGAGGGGAGCGACTTCCAGGTCGTGGCCGGACGGCACCCGGTGGTGGAGCAGGCGCTGGCGGGGCAGGCGGCGTTTGTGCCCAATGACTGCAACCTGGCCCCGGAGCGTCGCCTGCTGCTGCTGACCGGGCCGAACATGGCCGGCAAATCCACGTTTCTGCGGCAGAACGCGCTCATCGTCATCCTCGCCCAGGCCGGATTGCCGGTGCCGGCGAAGCAGGTGACGCTCGGCGTGGTGGATCGCCTGTTCTCCCGCGTGGGGGGGGCCGACGATCTCGCGCGCGGGCGCAGCACCTTCATGGTGGAGATGACCGAGACCGCGGCGATTCTGAACCAGGCCGGCCCGCGGGCGCTGGTGGTGGTGGATGAGATCGGCCGTGGCACCGCCACGCTGGATGGTCTGGCGATCGCCTGGGCGGTGCTGGAGGCGCTGCACAACGTGCTGCGGTGCCGTGCCATATTTGCCACGCATTTTCATGAGCTGTGTGAGCTGCGCGGCGAGCTGCCCCATCTCTCGCCGCATGCGATGCGGGTGAAGGAGTGGCGCGGCGAGGTGGTGTTTCTGCACGAGGTGGCCGAAGGCGCGGCGGGGCGCAGCTGGGGGGTGCATGTGGCCCAGCTGGCCGGCGTGCCGATGTCGGTCGTGCGCCGCGCCGGGCATCTGCTGAAGGCGCTGGAGGCGCGCGCCGGCCGCCTCACCGATGCCGGCAGCCTGCCGCTGTTCGCCGCCCGCACGCCCGAGAAACCGCTGGAAGACCCGATCCGCCAGGCCGTGGCCGAGCTGGATCCCGATCAGATGAGTCCCCGCGACGCGCTGAACGCGGTTTATGCTCTGCGAAACCTGTTGCGTTCATCCTTGCCGGATTAACATGCCCCCAATGCTGGCCCCCATCCCCCTGCCGAATTCCGCCGAGGCGGCGACCGAGCTGCTCCACGCGACGCTGCGGGCGCTGTGTGCGGCACATGAACCCGAGTGTGTACCGAAGCGCGAAGCAGCGCTTGGGGTGTTCCGCCGCCATCTCGCGCGCATTCAGCAGGATGTGCGCGATGCGTTCGAGCAGGGCCAGCTCACCGGCCTGCCGGCCGCCCAGCGCCTCGCGGCGCTCACCGACGGCCTGATCACCACGCTGTTCGACTATACCATCGCCCTGCACGGGCCCGCCGCGGCCGCAACCCCGCAGGAGCTCTGCGTGGCCGCCACCGGTGGCTTCGGCCGCGGCGTGCTGGCGCCGTTCAGCGATATCGATCTGCTGTTCCTGACCCAGCCCAGCGCCGCGCCCGAGACGCTGCGGGTGGTGGAGTTCACGCTGTATTTCCTGTGGGATCTCGGCCTCAAGGTGGGCCATGCCACCCGCTCGATCGCGGATTGCCTGCACGAGAGCGGCCAGGATGCCACCATTCTGACCTCGCTGCTGGATGCGCGGCGCGTTGCCGGGTCAGCCACGCTGTTCGCGGCGTTCGACACCGCGTTCGCCGAAAGCCGGGTCGGCGGCATCGCGGCCTATGTCGCGGCCAAGCAGGCCGAGCGTGATCTGCGGCATCGCCGCTACGGCGACAGCCCGTTCGTGGTGGAGCCCAACATCAAGGAAGGCCGCGGCGGGCTGCGCGATCTGCAGACGCTGTACTGGCTGGCGCGGGCGATCTACGGCGTCGGCGGCATGATCGAGCTCAGCGACGCCGAAGGACCCGCCTGCGGCGTGATCACGCTGACCGAGGCCAGGCTCGCCATGCGCAGCTGGGATTTTCTGTGGTCGCTGCGGTTTCATTTGCATTATGTCGCCGGACGCGCCGAGGAGCGGCTGACCTTCGACCTGCAGCCCGTGGTGGGGGCGCGGATGGGCTATACCCGCCAAGGCCGCCAGGACGGGGTGGAGCGGTTCATGCGGCATTACTTCCTCACCGCCCGCGAGGTGACGCGCCTGACGCACGTGCTGGAGCCGGCGCTGCTGCGGGCCGCGCTCGGCCCGCCGGCGCTGGCCGCGGAGTCGGACGCAGCCCTGATCGCCGCCGGCTTCGTGCTGGCCGATGGGCAGCTGCTGCTGGCGAAGGGCCGTGATTTCCGCGACGAGCCGCTGCTGATGCTGCGCATGCTGCAGATTGCCCGTGATCGCGACCTCGCCTTGCACCCGCTGGCGCTGCGCGCGCTGATCCGCAACGAGCGGCGCGCGGTGCAGCTGCGCGGCAACCCCGAGGCCTCGGCGATCTTCATGGATCTGCTGTGCGGGCGGGATGCCGAGCACAACCGCGCCGATGGTGCGCGCTGGCTGAAGGTGATGAACGAGACCGGCCTGCTCGGCCGCTTTCTGCCGGACTGGGCGCGCATCGTCGGGCAGATGCAGTTCGACACCTATCATGTGTTCACCGTCGATGAGCACACGATCGAGGCGGTGCGGGTGCTGAACGCGCTGGAACGCGGCGAGCTGTCCGACATCGCGCCCGTCGCCTCTGGTCTGGTGGATCATCTGCAGTCGCGCCGGGCGCTGTATATGGCGATGCTGCTGCATGACATCGCCAAGGGGCGGGGCGGCGATCATTCCGAGCTGGGCGCCGAGCTGGCGCTGGAGCTTTGCCCGGCGCTGGGTCTGTCCGCCGAGGAGACCGAGACCGTCTCCTGGCTGGTGCTGCACCATCTGCTGCTGAGCCAGACCGCGTTCAAACGCGATATCGACGATCCCAAAACCATTCTCGATCTTGCCGACACCATCCAGTCGCCCGAACGGCTGCGGCTGCTGCTGGTGCTGACGGTGGCGGATATGCGCGCGGTGTCGGCCAAGGTGTGGAACGGCTGGAAGGCGACGCTGCTGCGCGAGCTGTTCGCCCGCGTCGCCGAGGTGCTGGCTGGGGGGCTGGCCACCACCGAGCGCGATGTGAGGGTGGCGCGCGCCAAGCAGGCGGCGGCCGAGCTGCTGCCGGACTGGTCGGAAGAGGATCTCGCGCATTTCCAGTCGCTCGGCTATGGCGGCTACTGGCTGTCCTTCGACCCGGAGACCCATGCCCGCCACGCCAGCCTGATCCGCGAATCCGAGCGCCGCAAGGCGCCGCTCACGGTGGAGACGCAGCCGCTGCCGGCGCGGGCCGTGACCGAGGTGATGGTGTATGCGGCCGATCATGCCGGGCTGTTCAGCCGGATTGCCGGCGCGCTGGCGGTGGCCGGGGCCTCGATCGTGGATGCGCGCATTCATACGCTCACCAACGGCATGGCGCTCGACACGTTCTGGATCCAGGACGCGGCCGGTGGCGCGTTTGACGCGCCGCATCGGCTGGCGCGGCTTTATGTGCTGATCGAGCAGGCGCTGTCCGGCCGGCTGCGGCTGGCGAGTGAGATCCGCAAGGTGTCGGCAGCGCTGCTGGGCCGGCGGATGCGGGCCATTCACGTGCCGCCGCGTGTGGTGATCGACAATCGCGCCTCCAACACGCACACCGTCCTTGAGGTCAACGGGCGGGACCGACCGGGGCTGCTGCATGATGTGACGGCTGCGATCAGCGAGGCCGGTCTGCAGATCGCCTCGGCGCATGTGACCACGTATGGCGTGCGGGCGGTGGACGTGTTCTATGTCAAGGACGTGTTCGGGCTGAAGATCGAGAACGATCGCAAGCTGGCGCAGCTGCGCGAGGCGTTGCTGGCGGCGCTGTCTTCGCCGGAGGATGCGGTGGCACCGGTGGTGCCGGCGCCGCGCCGCCGGCGGGCCGCGGGAAGCTGAACGGAGGCAGGAGGGGACCATGCCGCAGGAGATCGACATCATCGATGGCTGGCACGCCCATGTGTACTACGATCCGGCCAGCACCCGCGAGACGGCCGTGGCGTTGCGCGATCTGGTGGGGGCGCGGTTCGATGTGGTGCTCGGCCGCTGGCATGACGTGACCGTGGGGCCGCACACGCAGGCGATGTATCAGATCAAGTTCGACAACGCGCTGTTCCCCACGCTGGTGCCGTTTCTGGCGCTGAACCGCAGCGGGCTCGACATTCTGGTGCACCCCAACACCGCGGACGCCTATGCCGACCATCTGGAGCACGCACTGTGGCTGGGCAACCGTCTGGCGATCAACGGCGCGGCGCTGCGATAAAGTTTGTGTGATACCGCCGGTTTGGCGTTGCTTTAAAGTAATCTTAAGTCTTTAGTCCTGCCTCTGCAGCGCGATCAAGTCTGCTTGGGGTGGGAAGAACTGAGGCAATGCCTGACGGTCAAAGCGCGACTCCTGGGTCCTTTGTATCAAAGCTGGAAGCGAATCTGTTGCGCTTTCTCAGCCTTGATTTTTGTGGAATGCCGATGGCGCTTGTCGTGGCCGCCGGCGGTGCTGTTGCGCTCGGGTTCGTTCTGGCCTGGAGCGGTTCGAGCCGGTAGGCGTAAGTCGCGGCTTGCTCCGGAGAGAGCCGCGACAGCCCGATAGAAGTTTTTTGGTTCTTTTTTTCAAAAAAGAACTGCTTGTCTTGCCTCAGCTCCGCTCGCTCAACAGGCTGAGCTGCCGGCTGTCATTGTCCACCATATCCGGCAGCGCGATCGGATATTCGCCGGTGAAGCAGGCGTCGCAGTATTGCGGGTGCTGGTCGTTGCGGCCTTCGTGGTTGAGCGCGCGGTACAGCCCGTCGATGCTGATGAAGGCCAGACTGTCCGCCCCGATCAACTCGGCCATCTCCGCCACGTTGTGCCGGGCCGCCAGCAGCTTGCCGCGTTCCGGCGTGTCGATGCCGTAGAAGCAGCTATGGGTGGTGGGCGGGCTTGAGATGCGCATATGCACTTCCGCCGCTCCTGCCGCGCGCACCATCTCGACGATCTTGCGACTGGTGGTGCCGCGCACGATGCTGTCGTCCACCAGGATCACCCGCTTGCCGGCCAGCATCGGCTTGTTGGCGGAGTGCTTCAGCTTCACGCCGAGATGGCGGATGCTGTCGGTGGGTTCGATGAAGGTGCGGCCGATATAATGGTTGCGGATGATGCCGAGCTCGAACGGGATGCCGCTTTCGGTGGCATAGCCCATCGCCGCCGGTACGCCGCTGTCGGGCACCGGCACGATGACGTCGGCCTCGACATGGCTTTCGCGGGCCAGCTCGGCGCCGATGCGCTTGCGGGCCTCATAGACCGGCATGCCTTCGACCACGGAATCGGGGCGCGCGAAGTAGATGTATTCGAACACGCAGAAGCGGCTGGGCTCCTTGGAGAATGGCTTGATGGAGTGCACGCCGCGATCGTCGATCACCACGATCTCGCCGGGATCGACGTCGCGCACGAACTCGGCGCCGCAGATGTCGAGTGCGCAGGTCTCGCTGGCCAGCACCCAGCCGGGGGAGCCGTCGGCATGGGTGAGGCGGCCCAGAATCAGCGGGCGCACGCCCAGCGGATCGCGCACGCCGAGCAGGGCCTCGTTGGAGAGGGCGATCAGCGAATAGGCGCCGATCACCTGTTTCAGCGCATCGATCAGGCGGTCCACCACGGTGGAGTAGAGGCTGATGGCGATGAGGTGGATGAACACCTCGCTGTCGGTGGTGGACTGGAACAGGCAGCCGCGGCGCACCAGGGCGCGGCGCAGCTGGGTGGCGTTGGTGAGGTTGCCGTTATGGGCGACGGCGAAGCCGCCGAACTCGAAATCGGCGTAGAGCGGCTGCACGTTGCGCAGCACCGTGTCGCCGGTGGTGGCGTAGCGGTTGTGGCCGATGGCGCGGCTGCCCTTCAGCGCGCCGATCACCCGTGCGTCGGAGAAGGTCTCGCCGACCAGGCCCAGGGCGCGGTGGGAGTGGAAGCGGGCGCCGTCATAGGAGACGATGCCGGTGGCCTCCTGGCCGCGATGCTGCAGCGCGTGCAGACCCAGTGCTGTGACGGCCGCGGCATCGGCACAGTTCCAGACGCCGAACACGCCGCATTCCTCATGCGGCTTGTCGTCCTCGATTTCACTCTCGAACATCGCGATCCTCCAAACCCGTCAGGGCTGTCCCAGGGCGCGGCCCTGGGGGGTGGCGTGCAGCAAATCAACGGCCTTCGTCTCGCGCCCGGCTGGCGGGGCGGTGACACGCGGGCGGTATTCATCAGGGAGAAAGCCTACCGCCCAGATGGCGCCGGCATAGGCGTAGGGCAATGCGCGCGCCTGCAACACAGGGTCCGGCCAGCGGTCGGGGGTGACGATCATGCCGCCGGCGATATAGGCGAACACGATCAGGGCGGCACCGCGCGCGAGACCGAAGGCCACGCCCAGGGTGCGGTCGACCCCGCCCAGCACCGAGCCGCGGATCACCGAGCCGAGCATGCCGGCCAGGATGGAGAGAAACAGCAGGGCCACCAGGAACATCGCGCCGAAGGCCACGGGATCGGCGATGTCGGGGTTGCTGATCCAGCCGTGGAAACGGTCCTTGACGAAGGGGAAGGCCCAGATGGCGAAGAATCCCGCGCCGATCCAGGAGCCAATGCCCAGCACCTCGCGCATGAATCCCCGCATGAACGCGAGCAGGGCGGACACGACAAGGACGCCCAGGATGGCGAGATCGACCCAGTTCACACAAACGCCCTCGTCATGGTGCGCCGCATATATCGCGCGAAGCTGGTCTTATGCCACCCTGTCATCGCGATGACACACATGTCGTCAGGTCGGCATGGTTGCATTGCGCGGTACCGTGGCCGGTTTGCCACCGGAGGGGGCGGCGAACCGCGCCACCAGGTCTGACAGATGGCCGATCTCGCGCAGCGTGATGCCGGCCGGCGGCGCCAGCCTGGCATTGCCGCGCGCGACGCGGCGTGGCAGGCAGGCCTGATCGAAGCCGAGCTTTTCCGCCTCTTTCAGCCGTGCCTCGGCCTGCGCCACCTGGCGCACCTCGCCCGACAGCCCGACCTCGCCGAAGAACACCATGCCGGGATCGGTCGGCAGCTCATAGGCGGCCGAGACCAGCGCCGCGGCCACCGCCAGATCGGCCGCGGGCTCGGTGATGCGCAGGCCGCCGGCCACGTTGAGATACACGTCCGTCGCGTTGAAGCGCACGCCGCAGCGGGTTTCCAGCACGGCCAGCAGCATGGACAGGCGGCCGCCGTCCCACCCGATCACCGAGCGCCTGGGGCTGCCGCCGGGGTTGGGGGCGAGCAGGCACTGGATCTCGACCAGCACCGGGCGCGAGCCTTCCAGGCCGGCGAACACCGCGGAGCCCGCGATGTTGCCGCGGCGTTCGGCGAGGAACAGGGCGGAGGGGTTGGGGACCTCGGCCAGTCCGGCCTCGCCCATTTCGAACACGCCGATCTCGTCGGTGGCGCCGAAGCGGTTCTTCACGCCGCGCAGGATGCGGAACTGGTGGCCGCGGTCGCCTTCGAAATACAGCACCGCATCCACCATGTGCTCCAGCACGCGGGGGCCGGCGATGGCGCCGTCCTTGGTGACGTGGCCGACCAGCACGACAGCGAAACCGCGCGTTTTGGCGGCGCGGATCAGCTCGAACGAGCAGGCGCGCACCTGGCTGACGGTGCCGGGCGCGCTGTCGATCTCGTCGAGCCACATGGTCTGGATCGAGTCGATCACCACCAGGGCGGCGTTGGTGGCGGTCTCGAGGCTGCCCATGATATCGCGCAGGTTGATGGCGGCGGCGAGTTCGAGTTTGGCGCCGGACAGGCCGAGCCGGCGGGCGCGCATGCGGACCTGCTCGATGGCCTCTTCGCCTGAGATGTACAGCACGCGGCGGCCTGAGGCGGCGAGCGAGGCCGCGGCCTGCAGCAGCAGGGTGGATTTGCCGATGCCGGGATCACCGCCGAGCAGGATGGCCGAGCCCGCCACCAGGCCGCCGCCCAGCACGCGGTCCAGCTCGGCGATACCCGTGGGGGCGCGGGGCGGGGGGGCGGCGGAGCCTGCGAGGTCGACGAAGGCGATCTTGCGGGCGGCGGCCTTGGTGCCTTTGGCCGAGATGCCGGGGGCCTGCTCCACCGCCTCCTCGGTGATGGCGTTCCAGGCGCCGCAGGTCTCGCACCGCCCTGCCCATTTCGGCGTGACGGCGCCGCATTCGGCGCAGACGAAGCGGGCGGCGGGCTTGGCCATCAGCACTGTTCCATGGGCACACAGCAGACACAGATCCCTGCTTCAGGCAATCGCTGCGTCCAAGGCATTCGCGCCGCCATGGCCCGAGTCCGTCGAGCGTTTTTTTACGGCTTGCCTGCCCAAGGCCAAAGGTTAACGTTACGCCCAACGACGTCTGCATGATCGTCGGTTATATAAAAGGGAGCACGGCCATGCGTGGAATTCCGGGGTTTGGCTGCACCTGTTGCCCCACGCCGGTGGGACGCCGCGCCTTTCTGGGCGGCCTCGCCGCCGCCACGCTGGCCACGCCCGCTTTGGCGCAGCCGGCGGCGCGGTTCCGCATCGATGTGCACCACCATGTCTGTCCGCCGGCCTGGATCGCGGCGCTGAAGGAGGCGAAGCTCGACAGTCCGCCGGTGAACAACTGGACGCCTGAGCATTCGCTGGCCGAGATGGATCGCGGCGGCATCGAAACGGCCATTCTGTCGGTGACCCAGCCGGGCATGGGGTTTCTGGATGCCAGGAAGGCCGCCGAGGTGGCACGGGCGTGCAACGAGTACAGCCATGAGCTGGTTCAGAAATATCCCGGGCGGTTCGGCCTGTTTGCCGCGTTGCCGCTGCCGCATGTGGCGGAAAGCCTGGTGGAGCTGGCCTATGCGCTGGATGTGCTGAAGGCGGATGGCATCGGCATGCTGACCAGCTATGGCCGCACCTTTCTGGGTGACCCGGCTTTCGCTTCGATCATGGACGAGCTGAACCGTCGCAAGGCAACGCTCTACACGCATCCGGCGACGCCGGCCTGCTGTGTCAATCTGGCCGGTCTGCCGGACACGGCGGTGGAATACGGCACGGACACGACGCGCACGATCGGCAATCTTATCTTTTCCGGGACGGCGGCGCGGACGCCTGAAATCAACTGGATCTTTTCGCATGCCGGCGGGACGGTTTTTTCGGTGACCGAGCGGTTCACGGTGCAGATGCTGCAGATGCCGCAGTTCAAGACTTTCACCGCGGATGCGGTGTTTGGCCAGCTGAAGCGGTTCTATTACGACACGGCGCAGGCGGCCAATCCGGTGGCGATGGCGGGGCTGACCAAGGTGGTGGCGCCGAGCCAGATTCTGTTCGGGACGGATTATCCGTATCGGACGGCGGCTGAGCAGGTGGCGAGTCTGGCGACGGTGTTTTCGGGGGAGACGCTGCGGCAGATCGAGCGGGGGAATGCGGTGAGGTTGTTGAAGTTGAAGGGGTAGGGTCTGGGGCGCCTGTTCCGGCTGCCATGATCGCGCGGGGCTAGCTGGTGGGGTGCGGAAGGGCGCCCCACCCCACGGGGTTTAGGTTTTTTTTCTTGTGCAGGGCGGGTCGCTTTGCTAGGACTAAAAGCATGAATTCCGTTGCCTCTCCCTTTCAGACTCTCTCGGCCGTGATCCTTGGATTGCGGGCGGCTTTGGCGGCCTGGGGTGGGCGGCGCTGGCTGGATGTGGCGCTGGTGTGGCTGGTGCATCGCAGGCTGGGTGAGATCCTGCGTCGTATGGAGGGGATGGCAGCACGGTTCCAGGCGGGGCGGTTGCAGCCGGCCGGGGTGCGGAAGGCACGGCTGCCTGGCGTGAAACCGGCGGTGCGTGGAAAGCGGCTCTGGCCTGGGCCGTTCGGCTGGCTGGTGCGGCGGGCGGGCTGGGAGGCGGCGGGGTTCGGGTGCCAGCTTCGGGCGGTGCTGGAGACGCCGGAGATGGTGGCGTTGCTGGCGGCCTGTCCGCAGGCCGCTCGGGTGCTGCTGCCGTTGTGTCGGGCGTTGGCGATTGAAACGTCGGTGTTGCGGCCCTCAGTGGTGAAGGCGGCGCGGGTTCGGGTGAAAGTGGATTTGGGGCGTGTGCCGATCCCGCGCGGGGTGATGGCGTGGGTGCGGCGGGAACGTGCCGCAAAACGGTGATAGGGGCCTGCGCAATCATGCGCACTATTTGTTCCATGTTCGAAATAAAAAAGTTTTTTTGAAAAAAAGACCAAAAACTTTCATTCGCTGGGCTTCGCCTCTCCGGAGAGGGCGAGGCTCAGCGAATGAAAAGTCTTTTGCTTCTTTTCTTCAGAAAAGAAGCGATTGCTTACGCTGCACTCTCCGACTTCCGGGCGTTCTTCTTCCGCTCATGCGGATCCAGATAGCGCTTGCGCAGGCGGATCGCGCTTGGTGTCACCTCCACCAGCTCGTCATCTTCGATATAGGCGATCGCCTGCTCCAGGCTCATGCGCCGCGGCGGAATCAGCAGCATCGCCTCGTCCTTGCCGGCGGCGCGGATGTTGGTGAGCTTCTTTTCCTGGATGGCGTTCACGTCCAGATCGTTCTCGCGGGAATGCTCGCCCAGGATCATGCCGGTGTAGATCTTTTCACCGGGGTTCATGAACAGCGTGCCGCGCTCCTGCAGATACCACAGAGAATACTGCGTCGCCTCGCCGTCGTTGTTGGAGATCAGCGAGCCGTTGCGGCGACCCTCCATTTTGCCGCGCCACGGGCCGTAGCCGGCGAACAGGCGGTTCATGATGCCGGTGCCGCGCGTGTCGGTGAGGAATTCGCCGTGATAGCCGATCAGGCCGCGCGAGGGCATGAGGAAGGTGAGGCGCACCTTGCCGCCGCCAGAGGGGCGCATGTCCTGCATCTCGCCCTTGCGGCGGCTGATCTTCTCGACGACGACGCCGGAATAGGGCTCGTCGACATCGACCAGCACCTCCTCCATCGGCTCCTCGCGCTCGCCGGTCTCCTCGTTGGTGCGCATCAGCACGCGGGGGCGGCCGATGGTGAGCTCGAAGCCTTCGCGGCGCATGGTCTCGATCAGCACGCCGAGCTGGAGTTCGCCGCGGCCGGCGACCTCGAACGCGTCGGCCTCCTGGCTTTCGGTGATCTTGATGGCGACGTTGCCCTCGATCTCGCGCATCAGACGGTCGCGGATCTGGCGGGAGGTGACCTTCTTGCCTTCGCGGCCGCCGAGCGGGCCGTCGTTGACGCGGAAGGTCATGGCCAGGGTCGGCGGATCGACGGGGATGGAGGGGAGCGGGGCGGTGACCTCCGGCGAGCAGATCGTGTCCGGGATGGTGCTTTCGGTGAGGCCTGCGACGGCGATGATGTCGCCGGCCTGGGCCTCCTCGACGGGCACGCGTTCGAGGCCGCGGAAGCTCATCAGCTTGGTCAGGCGGCCGGTCTCGACGATGGTGCCGTCGGAGCGGATCACCTTGAGCGGCATGTTGAGCCGGGCGCGGCCCTGCTCGATGCGGCCGGTGAGGACGCGGCCGAGGAAGTTGTCATAGTCGAGGATCGAGGCGTTCATGGCGAACGGCGCGTCGGCGTTGAGCTTGGGCGGGTTCACATGGGTCATCACCAGGTCGAACATCGGCGAGAGGTCGCGGCGCTCGTCATCGAGCGAGACGACGGCCCAGCCCTGGCGGCCGGAGGCGAACAGTGTGGGGAAATCGAGCTGTTCATCGGTGGCGTCGAGCGAGGCGAACAGGTCGAAGATCTCGTTGTGGACCTCGTCGGCGCGGGCGTCCTGACGGTCGATCTTGTTCACGACGACGATGGGCTTGAGGCCGCGCTGCAGCGCCTTGCCGACGACGAACTTGGTCTGCGGCAGCACGCCTTCGGCTGCGTCGACGAGGACGATGGCGCCGTCCACCATGTTGAGGATGCGCTCGACCTCGCCGCCGAAATCGGCGTGGCCCGGGGTGTCGACGATGTTGAGGCGGGTGCCTTTCCAGACCACCGAGGTGCACTTGGCGAGAATGGTGATGCCGCGTTCGCGTTCCAGGTCGTTGCGGTCCATGGCGCGTTCGGCGACCTGCTGGTGCTCCTTGAACGTGCCGGACTGCTTGAGCAGCTGGTCCACCAGCGTGGTCTTGCCATGGTCGACGTGCGCGATGATGGCGATGTTACGGATGTCCATTGGGCCGCCTGGTCGGTTGTGGCGATTGCCGCGCCGGGGGCGATCCCCGGCACGGTTCGTCATATTGCGCCGCACACATAGTCAATTGAGGCGCGAGAGGCGAGATCAAAAAGGCGGGGCTGACGCGCGTCAGACCCTATGTCAGCGGGCCGAGGACCTCGGACCGGGCGAGTGCTCCGGACAGATCGGTGCGCGGGCGGGCGCCGTACTGGGCGATCACTTCCGCGGCGGCGATGCTGGCGAGCCTGCCGCATTGGGCGAGGGGGCGGCCGGCGGTGTAGGCGGCGAGGAAGCCCGCGGCATAGGCGTCGCCGGCGCCGGTGGTGTCGACCACCTCGGCGGGTTCGGCTGCGATGCGCACCGTCTCGGCGCCGCGCAGGATGACGCTGCCGTCCTCGCCGCGGGTCAGCGCCGCGAGCGCCACGTCGGTGCGGGCGCGTTCGGCGGCTTCCTCCCAGGTGTTGGTCTCGTAGAGGCTGGTGATCTCGGTCTCGTTGGCGAACAGGATGTCGACATGTCCGGCCACCAGGTCGCGGAACGCGGCGCGGTGGCGGCTGACGCAGAACGCATCGGACAGGCTCAGCGCCACCTGGCGGCCGGCGGCGTGGGCGATGGCGGCGGCGCTGCGGAATGCCGCCTGGGCGGCTTCGGGATCAAACAGATAGCCTTCGAGATAGGTGACGGCGGAGGCGGCGATGGCCTCGGCATCCAGCTGGTCCGGCCCGAAGCTGACGCAGGCGCCGAGATAGGTGTTCATGGTGCGCTGCCCGTCCGGCGTCACCATGATCAGGCAGCGCGCGGTGGGGGCGCCGTGGCGCAGCGGGGCGGTTGGGAAATGCACGTTGACGGCCGTGATGTCGTGGCGGAACACCTCGCCCAGCTGGTCGTCGGCCACCTGGCCAAGGTAGGCCACGCGGGCGCCGAGCATGGCGGCCACGGCGCAGGTGTTGGCGGCCGATCCGCCGCTGGTCTCGAGGCCGGCGGGCATCGCCGCATACAGCGCGTCGGCCGCTGCGGTGTCGATCAGCGCCATGCCGCCCTTGCGCATGTCGTGATGGGTGATGAACGAGTCCGGCACCGCGGCGACGACATCGACGATGGCGTTGCCGATGCCGAGAATGTCAAACCGTGTCGTGGCCATTGCCGCACCCCATTTCTGTCCGGGGTGCGGTATCACCACCCCCGCCACGCTGCAACCGGAGCCGCCCGAATGTTCTTCCGCCCTGCCCTGCGCGCCATCGCCCAGCTGGACGATCCGGTGTTCATCGGAGTCGTGCTGCGCAGCGTCGTCTGGTCCGTCCTGGCGTTTGCGGCGCTGGCCGCCCTGGTCACCGCCGGCGTGCACGCGGCGCTGGCCGACAAGGGCTGGTGGAGCTGGCTGGCGGGATTCGCCGGCGGGGCCACCACCATCATCCTCTCGCTGTGGCTGTTCCTGCCGCTGGCCACTGTCATCGCCAGCCTGTTCATCGAACGGCTCACCGATGCGGTCGAGGCCCGCTGGTATCCCGGACTGCCGCAACCGACCCCCGCCAGCCTGGCCGCGCAGAGCTGGGACGCGCTGCTGCTCGGCCTGCGCATCCTCGGCGTTCAGCTCGTGGCGCTGGTCGCCTCGTTGCTGCTGCCGGGGTTCGGCGTCGCCATCGGCTGGTTCGTCGCCTCCTGGGCGGTGGGGCGCGGTCTGTTCGAGCCGATCGCCCTGCTGCGCACCGACCGCGCGACCGCGGCCGTGCTCTACCGCAGCCATCGCCCCGCCGTGCTGTTTCAGGGCGCGCTGATGACGGCGGCCGGGCTGGTGCCGGTGTTGAACCTGCTCGCGCCGATCCTGGGGGTGGCCGTCATGGTGCACATCCTCCATAGCCGGGTTGTCCCGCCCGCACCCAGCGTGTTAGGCCAGCCGGGTCAACGTCTCCAGAGTTGAATGGAGTGGCCGTGTTCAAACGCCGCAAGCCTGAAGATACCTCGGCCCCCGAGACCCCAGAGGCAGCGGAACCCGCACCGCTGTTTTCGCCGCCTTCATCCGCCGCCACGCGACCGGGCGATTCCGGCCTGGGCGTGCCCCCCTTCCGCCCCGTTCCTCCGAAGGAGGCCACCAGCATGAGCCGTCCGCCGTTCCCCGCTGCCCCCGCCCCGCAGCCCACCACCCAGGCCCCGCGCCCGGCCAACCCGACCGGCCGCCCCCAGGGCCGCGATCCCGCCGAGCGGCGCACCCTCGTCGTCGGCCGGGGCATCTCGGTGCAGGGCACCGTGCAGGACGCCGAGCGCCTCGTGGTCGAAGGCACCGTGGAAGCCTCGATGATCCATGCCAACGAACTCTCGGTCGCCCTCGGCGGCGTGTTCAAAGGGGAAATCGAAGTCGAGGACGCTGAAGTCGCCGGCACCATCGACGGCACACTGACCGCACGCGGCAACCTCGTCGTGCGCTCCACCGGCAAGCTGCTCGGCGTCGCCCGCTGCCGCCGCCTGCAGGTGGAAGACGGCGGCCAGATCACCGGCCGCATCGAAATGATCACCGAACCCCGCCCCGTCGCAGAAACCCCCCGCGCGGCTGAGCAGACGTTCTGAGGGTGGGGTCGCGGTCCAAGAAAGGCAGAAAGGCCAGGGGCTGGGCCCCTGGTGGGGGTCGAGGGGGCAACGCCCCCCGCCTTGCTTCCTTCCTTCAACCGCAGCCCGCCCTCAGAACGTCGGCAGGGTCGGGAAGTCTGAGTGGAACCATTTGGTCCAGATCGCGGCCAGTTCGCCGTTGTTTTTGGTGTAGTAGACGAAGGTGTTCAGCCACTGGCGCAGGTTGGTCTGATCTTTGCGCAGGGTGATGCCGTTGGGTTGGTTGAGCAGCACGAACTTCTGTTCGAGGCCGAGTTCGGGGGTTTTGTTGTAGAGCTCACGCCCGGTGAAGCCGGTCTCCGCGATGGCGTCCACCTGGCCGGAGGCGAGGGCCTGGTAGGTGCTGGCGTCGTCGTCGAAGCGCTGGATGCGCGCCGTGGTGCCGAGCGCGTTGGTCAGCAGCACGTCCTGCACCGCGCCGCGCGGCACGCCGACGCGCAGGCCCTTGAGGTCGGACACCTGGGTGATCTTGGCGCTTTTCTTGGCGAACACGGCGTTCTCGATCGCCGAATAGGGAATGCTGAACCACACCTGCTTGGCACGTTCCGGCGTGATGCCGAAGGTCGCGATCAGGATGTCCACCTTGCCCGTCACCAGGAAGGGCAGGCGGTTCGGGCCGGTGACCGGCACCAGCTCCACCTTCACGCCGAGATACTTGCCCATGAGGTTGGCGACATCGACATCGTAGCCCGCCGGCTGCTGCTTGTCGTCGACGGTGCCGTAGGGCGGTACGTCGATCAGCACGCCGACCTTGATCGTGCCTTTGGACAGGATGTCATCGATCGTCTGCGCCGCGGCGGGGCGGGCGAGCCCCAGCGCCAGCAGTCCGGCCATCACGTATTTCAGGATCCGCATCTCGAACTCTCCCGTTGTGGTTATCGTTGTGTCGCGACGGCGAGGCGTCGCTCCAGCCTGCGGCTGGCGATGGTCAGCGGCCAGCACAGCAGGAAGTAGAGCACCGCCACCGTGAAGAACACGGTGAACGGCCGGAACGTGGCATTGTTGAGCAGCTGCGCCGCCCGGGTCAGCTCGACAAAGCCGATCACGGCGGCGAGCGAGGTGGATTTCACCAGGTTGACCAGAAACCCCACCGTGGGGGCGGTGGCGATCCGCAGCGCCTGCGGCAGCACCACGTGGCGCATGCGCGGCAGGTGGTGCAGCCCCAGCGCCATCGCCGCCTCCGACTGCGCCTTCGGCACCGACTGGATGGCGCCGCGCCAGATCTCGCCGAGGAAGGCGCCGGCGTTGAGCGACAGCCCCAGCGTCGCTGACACCCAGGGGCCGAGGGCCAGGCCCAGCAGGTCCGACCCGAAGAACACCAGGAACAGCTGCAGCAGCAGCGGCGTGCCCTGGAACAGCTGGATATAGGCGATCGCCGCCGCCCGTGCGGCCGTGTTCGAGGACGTCCGCAGCAGGGCGATCACGATGCCGATCAGCCCGCCGCCCACGAAGGCCGACAGCGACAGCAGGATGGTCCAGCGCGCCGCCAGCACCAGGAACAGGAAATCACCGCTGTTGAGCGCGCGCATCAGCGACGTTCCAGCTTTGGGAAGAACACCCGGTTCAGCCCCTGGAACACCCCGGAGAACGCCAGCGACAGCACGAAATACATCGCGGTGACGACGATATAGACCTCGAAGCTGCGGAACGTGCGGGACTGGATGTCCTGTGCCGCAGCCGTCAGCTCATCGGCCGAGATCACCGAGACGATGGAGGAGTTCAGCATCAGCAGGATGAACTGGCTGCCCAGCGGCGCGAACACCGCCCGCAGCGCCTGCGGCAGCACGATCGAGCGGAAGGTCTGGATGCGGTGCAGCCCCAGCGCGTAGGCCGCTTCCACCTGCCCGTGGCTCACCGCCTCGATGCCGGCGCGGACGATCTCGATCGTGTAGGCGCTGCCGTTGAGCACCATCGCGATCAGCGCCCCGGTGTTGGCCTCAAGCCGGATGCCGAGCCCCGGCAGGCCGAAGAAGATCACGAACACCTGCACCAGGAACGGCGTGTTGCGCACGAACTCCACATAGGCGGCGATGGCCCAGCGCAGCCAGCGCGGCCCCGAGGTGCGCCCCAGGGCGCCGAACACGGCGATGATCAGGCTCAACACCATCGAGACGGCGGACAGCTGCACCGTGAGCCACGCGCCCCACAGCAGCTCGTCGCGCGCGCGCCACACATCGATGAAGTGAAAGGTGTAGTCCACCTTGGTGTGTTTCCGTCCCCAGCCCGATGTTAACGCTAACCCGGCGGACGCTCCTTGGCCATCCGTTCCGTGAAATCATCCAACCCGGTCTGACGCGCCATCGCCGCCCGCGACGCCAGAAGAATGGCGCGGGTTTCCGCCACCGCGGTGTCCAGATTCTGGTTCAGCACGAGATAGTCGAATTCCCGGACATGGCTGATCTCCGCCTCGGCGGTGGCCATCCGCCGCTGCACCTCGGCCTCGCCGTCACCGCGCGCCCGCAGCCGCGCCTCCAGCTCCACCAGCGAGGGCGGCATGATGAACACGCCCACCACATCGCCCGGCAGCGCCGCGCGCACCTGGCGGTAGCCTTGCCAGTCTATGTCGAACACCACATCGCGCCCGGCCGCCAGCGCCTGCTCCACCGGGCCGCGCGGACTGCCGTAGGATCGCCCGAACACGCCGGCCCATTCCAGCATGTCGCCGGACTCCACCATCGCGTCGAACATCTCCTGGGTGCGGAAATGGTAGTGCACCCCGTCCTGCTCGTAGAAGCGCGGGGCGCGGGTGGTGACGCTGATCGACAGCATCAGCGAGGCATCGCTCGCCAGCAGCATCCGGGTGATCGCGGATTTCCCGGCCCCCGAGGGAGCCGCCAGCACCAGGCACAGTCCGCGACGGGAGATGGTCATTCGATGTTCTGCACCTGCTCGCGGAGTTGTTCGATGGTGGCCTTCAGCTTCAGTCCGATCGCCGTCAGCGCCATGCTGGCCGATTTCGAGCACAGCGTGTTCGCCTCGCGATTGAATTCCTGCACCAGGAAGTCGAACCGCCGGCCGATCGTCTCGCCCTCTGCCAGCAGGGCCCGCGCCGCGTCCAGATGCGCAGTGAGCCGATCCAGCTCCTCACGCACATCCGAGCGTGCGGCCAGCAGCGCCACTTCCTGGGCGATGCGTTCCTCGGGCAGGGCAGGGGCCTCGCGCAGCAGCGCCTGCACGGTCTCGATCATCCGCGCCCGCTGCGCCGCCGGCTGATCCGCCGCCGCCAGGGCCGCGCCCTCGCACAGCGCCTCGATCTCGTCGATCTGGCCGGACAGCACCACCGCCAGGCGCTGCCCCTCCTGGCCCCGCGCCAGGGCCAGCGCCTCCAGGGCGGTGGCGAATCCCGCGACCACCGCCTCTGCCAGCCCCTTCTGCACCGCCTCGCTCTCCTGCGGTGCCGCCGCCCGCAGAATGCCGGGCAAGGCCAGCAATGCCTCCGCCCGCGGCGGGCTGCCGCCGGGGATGCGCGCGCTGAGCGCCAGCGCGAGCGACAGGGCCTGATCGAGCGCGACCTCATCGACGGACAGCCGGGCCGCCTCTTCGCGCCGCACGGTCAGGTTCGCCGTCACGGTGCCGCGTTTCAGGCGGGTGCCGGCCAGTTCGCGCAGCCTTGGCTCCAGAGGGTCGGTGCCGCCGGGCAGGCGGAACCTGATATCGAGGCCACGGCCGTTGACGCTGCGCAGCTCCCAGGCCCACGAGGTCCCCTCGATGGCACCCTCAGTGCGGGCGAAGCCGGTCATCGATGAGGGTGGCATCCGGCTCTCCTTCGCAAGGCGCGACTGTCTAACAGTCATGCGCTAGCTTGCGAACATGAGTCACATCAACACAGCCTTGATCACCGGTGCGTCGAGCGGCATCGGCCGCGCCCTGGCCGTGGCCCTGGCCCGGCCGGGCGCCGTCCTCCACCTCGCCGGGCGCGATCAGGCCCGTTTGCACGCCGTCGCACAGTCCTGTCGCGCCAGCGGTGCCGTGGTGCACGAACGTGTGATCGATGTGTGCGATGCCGCCGCCATGGCGGACTGGATCGCCGGTGCCGGCGGGCTCGATCTGGTGGTCGCCAATGCCGGCATCGGCGCGGGCAGCGAGGATGGCGCGCCCGAAGCCGTGTCCCAGGTGCGCGCGGTGTTCGCCACCAATCTCGACGGCGCGCTCAACACCGTGCTGCCGGCGCTCGATCGCATGCGCGCCCAGCCGGCCGATTCGGCAGGCCTGCGGGGTCGCATCGCCGTCATCGCCTCCATCGCCGCGTTCGTGCCGGCGCCCCACGCCGCCAGCTACTGCGCCGCGAAAGCCGCGCTTGACAGCTGGACCGTGGCCTCCGCCCACAATGCGGCCCGGTACGGCGTGCAGCTCACCAGCGTGTGCCCCGGCTATGTCCGCACTGCGATGACGGCGGGAAACCGCTTTCCCATGCCCGGGCTGATGGACGCGGACCGGGCCGCGGCCATCATTCTGCGTGGCGTTCTGGCCAGCCGGCGGCGGATTGCGTTTCCCTGGTGGATGGCAGCGCTGGCCCGGGTGACGGGCGCCTTGCCGCCCACGCTGTCGGGGCGGATTCTGGCGGCGCCGCCGGGCAAGGCGCCCTTATAGAAAGCAAGAGGTTCTTTTTTGAAAAAAAGAACCAAAAAACTTTCATTCGTCTGGCGCCGACCTTGCCGGACAGGCGCAGCCAAACGAATAAAAAGTCTTTTGCTTCTTTTCTTCAGAAAAGAAGCGCTTGCTTAACTTCTGCCTGCGACCTCCCGGGCCAACGCATCAAACTCCGCCACCGCCAGCGTCTCCGCCCGCCGTGCCCCATCGATGCCGACACGCCCCAGCAGCGCCTCGCCGCCCAGCGACTTCAACGACCCCCGCAGCATCTTCCGCCGCTGCCCGAACGCCGCCGCCGTCACCCGTTCCATCGCCCGGA
Organism: Rhodospirillales bacterium; assembly: GCA_037445025.1. Classification (GTDB taxonomy): domain Bacteria; phylum Pseudomonadota; class Alphaproteobacteria; order Acetobacterales; family Acetobacteraceae; genus CAIQQQ01. Next base: position 132,643 of record JBBILI010000005.1, on the reverse strand, counting down.
ACAGCTCCGCCGACGGCTGCACGGCATGCGGCGTCAGCACCACCACCGCCGACCACACCTTGGGCGGCGGCGCGAACGCCTCGGGCGGAATCCGCAGCCGGAACTCCGCCTGGCAGGTCCACTGCGCCAGCACACCCAGCCTTCCATAGGCGTCGCTCCCCGGCGCCGCACAGATCCGCTCCGCCACCTCCTGCTGGAACATCAACGTCAGCCGCTCCCAGGCGGAAGCATGGCGCAGCCACCCCACCAGCAACGGCGAGCCGACATTGTAGGGAAGATTGGCAATCACCTGCCGCGGCGCCGGCACCGCCTCGGCCAGGTCCATCTCCAGCGCATCACCCTCGATCACGCGCAGGCGCGCGGGGAACAAGGTCTGCAGATCGCGCATCGCCAGCACAGCCCGCGCGTCGATCTCAACCGCCGTCACATCGGCGGCATCCGTCTCCAGCAGCGCGCGCGTCAGCCCGCCCGGCCCGGGTCCCACCTCCACCACATGCCGCCCCGCCAGATCGCCGGCCTGGCGGGCGATGCGTGCGATCAGATTGGCATCGAGCAGAAAATGCTGGCCGAGCGACTTGCGCGCATCCAGCCCGAACCGGGTGATGACCTCGCGCAGTGGCGGCAGGGGCACCACCGGCTGGTGTTCAGGAGCGTTGATCGATCACCGCCTTGCGCTGCAGATCCCGCATGATCTGCCGCGAGGCGAGCTCCACGCGTTCGTTCAAAATCCGCTCCGCCAGCTGGTCCCTGGTCGGGATGCCGAAATCCTTGGTCTCGCGCGAGCAGACGAAGATCAGCGACACCCCATCCAGGTTCGGCAGCGGCGGGCTCATCTGTCCGGCCTGCAGCTTGGACAGCACCTCCCGCAGGTTCGGGTTGCCCACCGCTTCGAGCCGGATCTCGCCGGGATCGGAATTGCGGATATTGCCGGCCTCCTTGTTGGCGGCCTCCGCCTCGGGGCAGCTCTTGATGGTGGTGGACAGCCGCTTGGCCCTCTCCAGCACCGCGATCTGCTCCGGCGTGAGCGCGTTGGGGTCCAGATGGCCTTTGAACGGCAGCCATACCTGGCGCACATGCATCACCGTGCCGGGATCGCGCCCGATCTCGCGCTTGCCGTGCAGCGTCACGATCGCATAGCCGCCCGGCACCTTCAGCGGATTGCTGATCGCCCCGGCCGGCATCTCGCCGACCACGCGCTGCACGGCGGGGTCCAGCTGGTTGCCCTGCACCCAGCCCATGTCGCCGCCTTCCAGCGCGGTCTGTGACTGGCTGAACTCGGCCGCCACCACCGGGAAGGGCGCGCCGGCGCGCAGCTGCTGGATGATGGTGTCGGCAAAGCGCCGCGCCTCGCCGTCCTGGGCGGGGTTGGCCACCGGCACGAAGATCTCGGCCACGCGGTATTCCGGCTTGCCGATCTGTGCCTTCAGCTGCGCTTCCTGGTCGGCAATATCCGCATCCGTCGGCGGGCCGTTCTGCGCCACCTGGGTACGCACCAGCTGCGTCCAGGCCAGCTGCGTGCGGATCTGGTCGATCAGCGTGCGCAGCGCCACGCCGTTGGCGGCAAGCTGCCTGGCAAGCCCGCCCGGCGCCATGTTGTTGCGTTGCTCCACCTCGGCCAGGGCGGCCGCCACCTGCTTGTCCTGCACCACGATGCGCCGGCGCTGCGATTCCTGCAGCCGCAGCCGCTCATCGATCAGCTGGCGGGTCACCTGCGGGGTCAGCCGGTCCAGCACATCGTTGGTGATCGGCAGCCCTGACGACAGGGCGAACAACCGGCGGCGATTCTCGACATCGCCGCGGGTGATCACGTCGCCATTGACGATGGCGACGATCTCCACGCTGCCGCCGCTCGCCGCCGCGGGCGCCTGGCGGGGTCCCTGCACCTGCGCCAGCCCCGGCGTCACGCCTGCGGCCGATGCCAGCAGCATGGCGGCGAGAGAGAGAAGGATCGGCAGGGCGGGAAGGCGCTGGGTCATGGACGCGGTTTCAACTCCAATGCGGTCCCACGTCAACTGCCATGGAACCCGAACTCGCCGACGGTCTTGAGCGTGATGTTGAACAGCAATCCGCTGTCCCCGCCGTCCGACAGGACGGACACGTAGCGCCGGTAATAGCGCACATCGAAGATGAAGCACTCATCTTCGTACGTGGCGCCGGCATCGATGCTGACGAATTTGCTCAGCCGCAGATCCCGCCTTGCGTTGGCACCGAACTTCCACACGCCGTATTTCGTGGTGGCCCCCAGCGAGACCTCGTCGCGTGGCGCGTTGACGAAGTTGGCCGGCGGGTTGTCGTAGTAGATGTATTGGTTGGTGTTGGAGTAGAGGTAGCCGGCGTTCACCGCCAGCCGGTCGTTGCCGGCGGAGGCCGTCACATCGGCGAAGTTGACGTTGAATGTCCGCGCATCGAAGCGGCCCCGCGTCGTGAGGTCGAAATTGCCCGTGGGCGTGTAGCTCACCCGCGCCACATAGTCTGACCTTGTGCCCCGCAGGCCGGAATACCGGTTGAACGCCAGGTCCTTCTCGGTGCGGAAGGACTGCCCGACCAGCCCGTCCACCACGCCGCCGTCCGGAAAGCTCCAGTTGCCGTGCAGGCCCAGGGCGGCCCGCACCCCGCCTTCCAGCCGGTCGTTGCCCTGGAAGCGGTTGGTGCTGAACAGCGTCGCATCGGTGAACTCGGTCACCAGCGCATCCTCGTTCGGAATCCGCCCGTTGGCATAGCTGGGTGATTTCGGGCTGAGGAACCCTTTCACGATCGGTTCCAGCACCTGCGTGCCCCAGTCCCCCGCGCTGCGCTGGAACGGCCAGCGCATCTCCAGCGACACCGTCGGCATCGCCTGCGTGCTGTTGGCCGAGGAGATGGCGGAGAAGTTCGGCAGCAGGTTGAGCCCGGTCGCGTTGGTGGCCGCACTGTCGACATGCGCGTCGAACTTCCAGAGATCCCCAAAGGCCCCGGTGAACGGACGCGACCAGTCGAGATCGGCGCTGACCTGCTGGGTCCGGGTCCCGGAGTTGCGGAGCAGGTTGAACGCCTCGGTGTCGAAGGCGAAGCGCCCGCCCCATGGGTCCTGCTCGCCCACGAAGCTGTACTGGGTGCGCGGCAGCACATAGGGCAGCCGGCTCGAGATGGCGGTGGCGTTCATGCTCTGATACAGCCGAATGTCGCTGCGGCTGTAGGCGCCCTGTCCGAACCCCTCCACGAACACCGACGATGTCAGCACCGGCACGTTGGGCGCGATGCGGAAATCGCGGATATAGGCGGCGTTGGAGGCGCGGTTGAAGTCGAAGCCCCAGCGGAACTCGTCGTTGATGGCGAAATCGCCATGCGCGAAGATATGCCCGTTGGCCTTCAGATTCTCATCGGAGATCGAGCCGTTGACGGTCACGTGGCCGTCGTTGAACCGGCGCCGATACGCGAAGCCCAGCTCCTGGTCCGCCTTCTGCGTGACGATCCCCGTCAGCGTCAGGTCGGACTGGCCGTCGAGCACGATGTAGTAGGGCACCGACAGGAAGGCGCCGAGATGCTTGCTGCCCGACCCGAACGAGGGCACCAGCAGCCCGGTGGCACGCTTCGCCGAGGGATCGGGATGGGTCAGATACGGCGTGTACATCACCGGAATGCCATACACATCGATGATCGCGTCGCGGTACTCGATGCGCTTGTTGGCGACATCCTGCACCGCCTCGCGCGCTCTGATGTCCCACAGCGGCGGACGCGTGGGGTCCTGCGCGCACAGGTTGCAGGTGGTGTAGATCGCGCGTGACAGCTCGTTGAGCTGCGCATCGATCCGCCGCGCCCCGTTCGCCGCCAGCTTGCCGTTCTGTGACAGCTGTGCGCGCATGCCCTTCAGCACGCCGTCCTTCAGCTCCTGGGTCAGCTCGGCATAGTCCGAGAACGTCACCTGCCCGTCGGCGTCCTGCAGCACCACGTGTCCGGTGGCCGCCGCCACACCTGTGTTGCGGTTGAACACGATCTTGTCGGCCCGCAGGGTGCGATCGTTCTGATACGCCTCCACATGCCCGGTCGCGGTGACGATCCCCTGGTCGCGATCGTACTGCACGTCATCGGCGGTGAACGTCACCGGCGCGTTCTTGTCCTGCGCCCGGGCAGGCTGCACCGAGACAGCCAGCACCACGCCGGCCGCGATGCAGACGAGGAACAGAGGACGCATCATCAACCGTCTTCCAGATGCAGCAGCAGCGCCACCGACAGCATCAGCCCCGACACGGTCGGCGCCCAGGCCGCCAGCGCCGGCGGCAGCGCGCCGGATTGGCCGAACTCCTCCGCCACCTTCGAGACCACGAACAGCAGGAATCCCGCCGCCACGCCCGAGCCGATCATCTGCGCCACGCCGCCGCGGCGCGTCTGGCGCATCGAGAACCCCGCCGCCAGCAGCGACATCGTGCCCGCCAGCAGGGGCAGCGCCAGCAGCGACTGGAAGTGCAGCCGGTGCCGGATCGAGGAGAATCCCGAGCGGTCGAGCAGGCGGATGAACCCGGGCAGCGCCCAGAAGCTCAGCGTGTCCGGCGGCGCGAAGCTCTCCTGCACGCGCTGCACCGTCAGGTCGCTGGGCAGACGCAGCGTGGCAGGCTTGCCCGGCAGCTCCGCCGGCTTCACCGAACGCGCCTGCTGCAGCAGCCAGCCCGCGCTGTCCAGCGTGGCGTGCGGCGTCTCCAGCCGTTCCAGCAGATGGTCCTTGCCGTCGAGCCGGAACACGCTCACGCCATCCGCCTCGATCAGCCCGTGCTGCACCGACACACGCTCGGCATGCAGAATGGCGATGCCCTGCGGATCGAGCTGCCGATCCGCCTGGCGCAGCCAGAGCTGCCCGCCGGCCAGCGTCAGCGGCCCGCCGCCGCCCCGCAGATAGGTCAGATCCAGCGACTCCGCCCTGGCCCGCATCACCGCCGAAAGCGGGCTCACCCCACCCGTCGCCAGGGCGCCGAGCGCGATCGCGCACAGCACCGGGGCCGCCAGGAACTGCCAGGCGGACACGCCGGCCGCCCGTGCCACGATCAGCTCCGAGGACCGTGTCAGCCGCCAGAACGCGATGATCCCGCCCACCAGCACCGCGAACGGCAGGATCTGCATGCTGATCCATGGCAGCCGCAGGGCGGCGATCGACACCACGATGCCGAAATTCGCCTCCGGATGGGTGGACGAGCGACGCAGCAGCTCGATGAAGTCGAACAGCGCCACCAGCGCGGACAGCCCTGCCAGCATGGCCAGCACCGCCATCATGAACACGCGCGAGATATACAGGGACAGCGTGGTCGCGATCGGCACGTGCGGGGGGACTCCTGAACTCGGCGCAGTCTAGCCGCACCGATCGCGGCAGGCGACTCAGGCTCTCGCGCCAGGCGGCAGAACCTTGCCGGGATTCATGATCCCCAGCGGATCCAGCGCCTGCTTGATGCGCTGCATCGCGTCGAGCTCCGCCCCGCCGCGCCACGCATCCATCATGTAGGGCTTGAGCATGCCCACGCCGTGTTCCGCGGAAAAGCTGCCGTCCAGCGATTTCACGATATCGCCCACCATGTCCATGATCGCGTGATCCTGGGCGAGGAACGCGGCTGCGTCCATCGCCACGGGTTGCTCGAAATTCAGGTGGATGTTGCCATCCCCCATATGGCCGAACGGGACCATGCGCATGCCCGGGATCAGTGCCGCCGCCGCCACCTCCGCCCGCGCCAGCAGCTCCGGCACGCGCGACACCGGCACCGACACGTCGTTCTTCACGCTGGCCCCTTCGCGTTTCTGCGCCTCGGCATGCTCCTCGCGCAGCTTCCACAGCGCCGCCCGCTGCGCCTCGCTTTCGGCGATCACGGCGTCGCTGACCAGCTCCTCCTCCATCGCCGCCGTCAGCACCGTCTCGAGGCTCTCGCGCAGGCCCGCGCCCTGGCGCGGCGTGGCCAGCTCCACCAGCGCGTAATGCGAAGCCGGCGCGAACGGCAGCGCCGCGCCGGGGATATGCCGCAGCACGAAATCCATCCCCGCGCCGGACATGTACTCGAACGCCTGGATCGCCGCGGGATCATGCCGGTTGAACCGCGTGAACAGCGCCAGCGCCGCCGCCGGGCTGCCGACCGCGCACAGCGCCACCTCCCGCTCGCGCGGCTGGGGGGCGAGTTTCAGCACCGCCGCGGTGATCACTCCCAGCGTGCCTTCCGAGCCCACGAACAGCTGGCGCAGGCAGTAGCCTGTGTTGTCCTTGCGCAGACGCCGCAGCCCGTTCCAGATCTGCCCGTCCGCCATCACCACCTCCAGCCCCAGCACCAGGTCGCGCGCATTGCCGTAGCGCACGGTGTTGTTGCCGCCTGCATTGGTGGCCAGCACGCCGCCGATCTGCGCCGTGCCCTCGGAGCTGATCGACAGCGGCAGCAGGCAGCCCGCCTCGGCCGCCGCATTCTGTGCCGCCTTCAACGTCACCCCCGCCTCTACGGTCAGCGTCAGATCCACCGGATCGACCGCCCGCACCCGGTTCAGCCGCGCCAGGCTCAGCACCAGCGCGCTGCCGTCGGCCGCGGGCGTGGCGCCGGCCACCATCGAGGTGTTGCCCCCTTGCGGCACCACCGCAACCCCGGCCGCGGCACATTCCTGCACCAGGCGCGCGACCTCCCCGGCATCGGCCGGGCGCACCACGGCGGGCGTGCGTCCCTCGAACAGCCGTCGCCAGTCCACGGCATAGGGGGCGGTGTCCTGCGGCGCCGTCAGCAGGCCACGATCCCCCACGATGGCGCGGATGCGGGCGAGCAGGGCGGTCATCTGGTCGGGCGTGTGTGTGTCTGGCATGGTCATCTCCGTCGCCACCGTATCCGCGGTCGGCGCCGGGTCAATGAAAAGCATCATGCTCAGGCAGGTCGGGATCTTCGGGCTGGCGGCGATCGCCGAAATCGGCGGCTGCTTTGCCGTCTGGGCGGTGCTCCGCCGCGGCGCGCCGCATTGGGTGCTGCCGATCGCGGCGGCCTGCCTCGCCGTGTTCGCCTGGCTGCTCGCCCGCAGCGACCAGGACTTCGCCGGCCGCGCCTTTGCCGCCTATGGCGGCGTCTACATCGCAGCCTCGCTGCTGTGGCTCTGGCTGGTCGAAGGCCAGGCCCCGACGCGGCTGGACCTGCTGGGCGGGCTGGTCACCCTGGCCGGCGCCGCCATCATCCTCTCGCAGGCCCGCACATGATCAGTATCCACAGACTGTCCGAACGCCCCGACCTGCTGCCCGGCACCGCCGAATGGTCCTGGCGCGAATGGGGCGCCTCCGCCGGCCGCACCCTCGAATCGGTGCGCGAACGCGGCGCCCGCTACGCCGACCCCGACGGCCATGACCAGTGCTACGTCCTGCTGGACAACGGCACGCCAGCCGCCATGGCCAGCTTCTCGGCCACCGATCTGGACGCCCGGCCCGATCTGTTCCCCTGGCTCGCCGGCGTCTACGTCGCGCCCGCATTCCGCGGCCGCGGCCATGCCGTGCGGATCGTGCGGCGGGTCGAGCAGCACGCCGCAGCGGTCGGCACCAGCACGCTCTGGCTGTTCACCTGGACGGCGGCACCGCTGTATCGCCGGCTTGGCTGGCACGATTTCGCGCCCATCGTCACGCGCCATGGGCCGTCGCTGATCATGCGGCGGGATCTGGCAGAGGAAGCGGTTCTTTTTTGAAAATAAGAACCAAAAAACTTTTTAACACTTGGGCGGGATTATCCGGAAAGAGCGGGTCAAGCGATCAAAAAGTCTTTTGCTTCTTGTCTTCACCCCCGCGGCGCCGCCGCCCGCTGCAGCCGATCATTGATCGCCAGCCCCAGCCCGTCATGCGGCACCGCCATCACCGCAATGCCCCGCAGCCCTGCGATCCGGTCCAGGCTCCGCAACCCCTCGAACAGCCGCGCCGCCGCCTCCACCAGATCGCCGGCCGCGCTGAGCTGAAACACCACAGCGGCCCCCGCCAGCGGCGGCCCGAACGCCAGCAGCGCCTCATCCCGCGCAACCGAGACCGCATCGAGCCGCACCGGCAGCTCCGGCGCATAATGCGACACCAGCAGACCCGGCGACCGCAGACACCGGCTCGCCTCCGCCGCGGACGGGGTGACACCAAGCTGCACAGGCCCGATCACCGCCTCGATCGCCTCGCGCGTCACCCCGCCCGGGCGCAGCAGAAACGGCCGCGCCCCCGACAGATCGAGCACCGTCGACTCGACACCAACCGGGCAGGGCCCGCTGTCCAGCACCGCCGCGATCCGTCCGGAAAGCCCATCGAGCACATGTGCGGCCGTCGTCGGGCTCACCTGCCCCGACCGGTTGGCCGAGGGGGCGGCGACCGGCCGTCCCACCGCGCGCAGCAGCGCCTGCGCCGTTGCATGCGCCGGCACCCGCACGGCCAGCGTGTCGAGCCCGGCGCCGGCCAGCAGCGCCACCGGGCAGGTCACCCGCCGCGGCAGCACCAGCGTCAGCGGCCCCGGCCAGAACGCCGCCGCCAGACGCTCGGCCAGCGCCCCCGCCGTCACATGGCGGAACGCCGCCGCCGCATCGGGATAGTGGCAGATCAACGGGTTGAAATGCGGCCGCCCCTTGGCGTCGAACACCTTCGCCACCGCCCGCGCGTCGGTGGCGTCGGCCCCCAGCCCATAGACCGTCTCGGTACCGAACGCGACCAGCTCGCCCTGGCACAGCAGCGCCGCCGCCTGCGCCACGCCCTGCGGCGACTCCGCCAGAACAGCGGTCACGCCACCCCGGCCGCCACGAAATGCGGATTCTCGTAGCCGGGCTTGCCATACCGCAGCGCCAGCCCGGTCTCCACATCGCGCACCGTCCCGCCGGCTGCCTCCAGCACCGCCTGTCCCGCCGCGGTATCCCACTCCATGGTGCGCCCGAAACGGGGATACAGATCCGCCGCCCCCTCGGCGATGCGGCAGAACTTCAGCGCCGAGCCCATGCTCACCGTGGCCGCGATCTGCCGGCCCGCCAGGAACGGCGCCACCTTCGGGTGCTGCGCCGAGGAACGTGAGGCGATCACCGTCAGGCCCTCGGCGGGCGGGCGCCGCGCCGTGATGATCCGCTCCCCCGCCGCATCCCGCTTCACCGCGTGCTGGCCGACAATGCCGCCGAACATCTCGCCATAGGCCGGCGCCGCCACCACGCCCAGCACCGGCACGAAGTTGCGCACGAGGCCGATGCACACCACGAAATCGTCGCGCAGCGCCGCGAACTCCTTGGTGCCGTCCAGCGGATCCACCAGCCAGAAGCTGCCGGCCTCGCGCGGCACATGCCCCGCCGCCATCTCCTCCTCGGCCACCACCGGAATCTCCGGCGTCGCCGCCCGCAGCCCCGCCGCGATCAGCGCCTCGGCCGCATGATCGGCCTCGGTCACCGGCGACGCATCGGCCTTGCGCAGGGTCTCAAACCCCCGCTCGCGCACCGCAATGATCAGCGCGCCGGCCTGGCGCGCGAGGGAGAAGCAGAGTTCGAGGCGTTCTGTGTCGTTCATCCCCCATCTTTACAGGCCGGCCGGCCCCGCCGCCAAGCGTTCACGCTGGTCAAGACCTGCGTCACTGCTACAGTCAGGGCTTCACGCATCATCCGCACAAGGATCTGTCATGCTCGACGTCAGCTTCGCCCGGTCCGCTCTCCCCAAATCCGGCGCCCTCGTGCTGCTGGTCGGCGAGGACGGCACGGCGGACCTGCTGCCGGCACTCGACGAAGCCACCGGCGGCGCGATCTCCCGCGCCATCGCCGCCGCCGAGTTCAAAGGCAAGCCCGGCACCACCTGCACCATCCTCGCCCCGGGCGCCGGCCTGTCGCGCGTGGTCGCCGTCGGCATCGGCGATCCCGCCAAGCTGGTGCAGCGCGCCGCCGAGGAGGCCGGCGGCCACGCCTGTGCCGCCCTCACCCGCGAGCCCGCCGCCAGCATCGCCGCAGCCGCGCTCTCCTCCGAGCTTGCCGCCGCCGTGGCCCTCGGGGTGGCGCTGCGCGGCTACCGCTTCGACAAATACCGCACCACGCTGAAGCCGGAGGACAAGCCGAAGCTCGCCAGGCTCACCGTGCTCGCCGCCTCCGCCACCAAGGCCAAGGAGGCCTGGACCCCGCTGAAGGCGGTGGCCGACGGGGTGTTCCTGTCGCGCGATCTCGTCAGCGAGCCCGCCAACGTGCTCACCCCCGCGGAAATGGCGGATCGCTGCAAGGCCCTGGAATCGCTGGGCCTGAAGGTTGAGATCCTCGGGCCGAAGGAGATGACCAAGCTCGGCTTCGGCGCGCTGATGGGTGTCGCCCAGGGCAGCGCCTGCGAGCCCCGCATGGTGGTCATGCACTGGCACGGCGCCGGCGGCACCACCAAAGGCAAGAAGACCACCCGCCCCCAGCCCATCGCCTTCATCGGCAAGGGCGTCACGTTCGACACCGGCGGCATCTCCATCAAGCCGGCCGGCGGCATGGAGGACATGAAATGGGACATGGCCGGCGCCGGCACCGTGGTCGGCCTGATGGCAGCCCTCGCCGGCCGCCAGGCCAAGGTGGACGCCATCGGCCTGGTCGGCCTCGTCGAGAACATGCCCAGCGGCACCGCCCAGCGCCCGGGTGACGTGGTGAAGTCCTATTCCGGCCAGACCATCGAGGTGCTGAACACCGATGCCGAAGGCCGGCTGGTGCTCGCCGACGTGCTTTACTACTGCCAACAGAAATACGACCCGAAATTCATGATCGACCTCGCCACCCTCACCGGTGCCATGATCGTGAGCCTCGGCCACGAATACGGCGGCTATTTCAGCAACGACGACACCCTGGCCGCCCAGCTCTTCGCCGCCGCCGAGGAAACCGGCGAGAAGCTCTGGCGCATGCCGCTGGCCGAGGCCTACGACAAGCAGCTGAAATCCGAGATCGCCGACATGAAGAACATCACCGGCCGCCCCGGCAGCGCCATCACCGCCGCCCAGTTCATCCAGCGCTTCGTCAACGGCAAGACCTGGGCGCATCTGGACATCGCCGGCATGGCCTGGAGCAGCAAGGACACCGCGACCGTGCCCAAGGGCGCCACCGCCTACGGCGTGCGTCTGCTCGACCGTCTCGTCGCCACGCATTACGAAGCCTGATGCTCAAGCTCCGGATCGGCACCTCCGCCCCCAAGGCGGCGGTGACCGTGATCCCGGTGGCCGAGGGCGCCGAATTTCCTGAAGCGGCCCGCCCGGCCGCCGCGGCCGACGGCTTCACCGGGGCCGCCGGTCAAAGCTGTGACGTGTTCACCGCCGACGGCCGCGTTCTTCTGGTGGGCCTGGGTCCGCAGCCCACCGAGGCATCCTACCGCGCCGCAGGTGCCCTCGCCGTGGCGCGTCTGCCGCAGGTCGTGCGCCTCGCGCTGGACGCCCGCGCCCTGCTGCCGGACAAGGCGGTCGACTTCGCCGCCGGGGCCGTTCACCGCGCCTGGCGCCCCACCACGCTGAAGACGCAGGACGATCCCGACGCGATCCGTCTTGCGGCCCTGCATCTGCTCAGCGGGTCCCCCGGCATCGAGGCCGCCTGGAACGGCCCTTCCGCCGCCCTGCGCGGCGCCGCCTTCGCCCGCGATCTCGTCACCGAACCCTCCAACACTCTCACCCCCGACGGCTTCATCGCCAGGCTCGACCGGCTGGAACACGCCGGCGTCGAAGTCACCGTGCTGAAACGCCGCGACCTCGAACGCGAGGGCCTCGGCGCCCTGCTCGCGGTCGGCCGCGGCTCCGTCCACCGCCCGCGTCTCGTGCTGCTGCGCTGGCCCGGCGCCATGGAGACCCGCCCCGTTGCGTTCGTCGGCAAGGGCATCACCTTCGACACCGGCGGCATCTCCATCAAGCCCGTCGACAAGATGTGGGAGATGCGCGCCGACATGGCCGGCGCCGCCGCGGCCGCCGGCGCCATGCTGAGCCTCGCCCTGCGCGGCTCCCCCGCACCGGCGATCGCGGTTCTGGCCCTGGCCGAAAACGCCATCGGCGCCGACAGCTACCGCCCGGGCGACGTGCTCCGCAGCTTTTCCGGCAAAACCATCGAAGTGATCGACACCGACGCCGAAGGCCGCCTCGTCCTCGCCGATGCCCTGGCCTGGACCATCGCCCGCCACCGCCCCGCCGCGGTGATCGATCTGGCCACCCTCACCGGCAGCATCGTCACAGCCCTCGGCCACCACATGGCCGGCCTGTTCAGCAATGACGACGCGCTCGCCGCCCATCTCGCCGCCGCCGGCAGCCTCACCGGCGAGCGCCTGTGGCGCATGCCCATCGGCGAGACCCACCGCAGCGACCTCGACAGCGCCATCGCCGACATCCGCCACTGCCACCCCGGCCGCTTCCAGCCCGACGCCTGCCAGGCCGCCGCCTTCCTGCGCGAATTTGTGGGCGACACGCCCTGGGCGCATCTCGACATCGCCGGCGTCGAAAGTCACGAGACCGCCGACGACGCCCAGGCCCAGGGCGCCACCGGCTTCGGCGTGCATCTGCTCGACCGGCTGGTGACGCTGCGCTTCGAAGACCCGCACCGGGCCTGACCATGGCCGAGATCGGCTTCTATCACCTCACCCGCACCGGCCCCGACCAGGCGCTGCCCACCCTGCTCGGCCGCACCCTGGCCGCCGGCCACCGCGCGGTGGTGATCTGCGGCAGCCCCGAACGCGTGGCAGCGCTCGACGCGGCCTTGTGGCTGTGCCCCGAACCCGACTGGCTGCCCCACGGCTCATCGGCCACCGGCGAAGCCGATCTGCAGCCGATCTGGCTGACCACCGAGGACGAAGCCCCCAACGGCGCCCGCTTCCTCTTCCTCATCGACGGCGCCAGCTCCCAGCACCTCGACCGGTTCGACCGTATCTTCGACCTGTTCGACGGCAACGACGAAGCAGCCCTCGCCGCCGCCCGCCAACGCTGGCGCACCGCCAGATCCGCCGGCCACACCCTCACCTACTGGCAACAGACCCAGAAGGGCTGGGAAAAGAAGTAGGGCGGATGCAATCCGCCGCGCTGCTTACGAGAACAGCTTCCACCAAGGCCGGGACACCTCGAACTGCGCCTGCGCCCGCGAGATCCCCAGATCCTTCAGCATCCGCTCATCCAGCTCCGCCAGCCCATGCCGCGTGCTGACCACGCGCCACACAGAGGCGAACACCTGCGAAACCCCGGCCCCCGCCCGCGCGGACAGACCCAGCATCGGCAAACCCAGAGAACGTGTCGCGGCCATGACGGCCTCCTGTCAAAAATCCCTGGCCGGACAATCCCGCATCCCAGCCAATAAGGGAAACGAATTGCCCATATGTGACGGATCAACGATATTGATCCGCATGACCCAACAAGCCGCCCTCGACCCCGATCTCCTGCGCAGCTTCGCCTTCATCGCCGAGGAATCGAGCTTCACCCGCGCCGCCGAACGCGTCGGCCGCACCCAATCCGCGGTTTCGATGCAGATGCAGCGCCTCGAGCAGCTGCTCGGCCAGAAGCTGCTGCTGCGCGGCAAGGGCGGCAGCGTCCAGCTCACCGCGCATGGCACCTATCTGCTCGACCGCGCCCGCGAACTGCTCGCTCTCAACGACTCGATCCTCAACAACTTCCAGGCCCCCGCCACCCGCGGCGTCGTCCGTCTCGGCACGCCGGACGATTACGCGCTGCGCTACCTCCCCACCCTGCTGCGCCGCTTCGCCGACAGCCACCCAACCGTCGAAGTCGACGTGCTTTGTGCCCCCTCCCGCGAGCTGGTCCCCAAGCTGAAGGACGGCACGCTCGACATCGCGCTGATCTCAGAAGGCCACGAACCCCGCCTCTGGCCCGCCGAGGAGCTCTGGCGCGGCAAGCTTTGCTGGATCACGTCGGACCGCTACGCCCCCCACCGCCAGACCCCGCTCCCGGTGGCGCTCGCCACCGAGGACTGCTCCTGGCGCGCCGCCGCCGTCACCGCCCTGGAGCGCGCCGGCCTGCGCTACCGCATCGCCTATACCAGCGCCACCCAGATCGGCACCCACGCCCCAGTGATGGCCGGCCTGGCCGTGACGGTGTCAACGATCTCCTGGCTCCCGGAGGGTCTCCGCCTGATCCGCCCGGAGGAGGGCCTGCCCGAACTGCCGGATTTTCGGATTCTGCTGCTCAAGGGTGCCGAAGCGGCCCAGCCGGTGACGGACCTGCTGGCCCGGCACATCACCGATACCTTCGCCGTGGAAATGCGACGACAGGACCGTGCCGCCTGAGCATCGCTTCAGGTGACCTTGCTCGCATGCACCATGCGACAGACGTCATCCGCGATGGCGAGGCGGAATTCGGCCGTCAACCGGCCAAACCTGCGGACAATCAACCCGATATTCAACGTGATCACCCGATCGGTTCGCACCCAGCTGGCGAGGGGCATGGCTCCGTCCACCATGTCATGCGTGGTCACCGGTCTGGAATGCTGCCACCCTCCGCGTGATGTGATGGGGCAGCTGATAAAGTCACCATGTGCGTCGGCATCGGTGAGCATGAGCACCGGGCGTTTCTTCGCGCTTGTCAGATCCGAAAACGGAAACGGCAGCAGCACGACATCTCAGGCCTCAAACATGATCCCAGGCCTGGTCCTCCGTGTTGTCCCAAACCGATAAAAGCGATGCGCTTTGCGCCTCTATCAGATCCCGCCACTCGCCCTTCTCCACGCGGGCACGCAAAAACAACACGAAATCAAGTGCTTCCTGGACCAAGGGCTGCGGCAGCAGTTTGGTATATTCATAAACCTGCTCGGCGACAGTCATGTTGTTCCTGAGCTCATGGCATCGCGGTGAAGCATACGGATGTTCGACGATGCGTTTCAAACATAACCACGCGCTCGGCCTCCGATAGCCGCGCACCATGCCGCGGATGAGAATGAGCGGAATTCCGGCTCCGCTCTCCAAAACCGGCATGTCGCAGACGTTCCTGTGGATGGTCGGCATGAATGCCCTTCACGCCGGGAAATCAACAGCAGTGAGTATCTATCTGAAGGGCAGATCAGCGTTTCGTCGCTCGCTTCCGCGATCATCATGCTACCGGAGGATCGTCGCAAGCAGAGCATGCCATGTCCACCGTCGCCGCCGCGAAAGATACGCCGATGAACGATACCCAACCGCACGACCAGAGCGCGCAGCTCCACCGTCTCGCCGATGAGCGCTGGGCCGCTTTCCGCGCGACAGGACAGTCCGTCCCCTTGGACAAAGCGAGGAACCTGATCATGCAACGGCTTCGCCGCGCCGATCATGCGCGCGCCCTCGATCAGACCATTGATCAATAAACCTTCTGCGCCTCCGCCGCCGCCTCCAGCGCCTCCTCCGCCGCCAGCCACTCCGCCTCCGCCGCGCGGATCTCCCGCGCCACGTCAGACATCCGCGTCTTCGCCGTGATCATGTCCGCCGTCCGCCCCGGCGTATAAAGGGCCGGATTGGCGAGCAGCGCCTCCACCTTGGCGCGCTCCTCGGACAGCTTCGCCAGCTTCGCCTCCGCCGCCTTCGCCTGCTTCTTCAGCGGCGCCAGCACCGCCTTCAGATCCACCTGCTTCTTCTTGTGGTTCCCCTGCATCCCCGTGGCATCGCCCCGCCCCGCCGGGCGCCCGGAAATCCGCGCCCGCTCCGCCAGGAACACGCGATACTCGTCCATATCCCCGTCATACGGCTTCACCGTGCCGTCAGCCACCAGCCACAGCTGATCCGCCACCAGCTCCACCAAATTCGGATCATGCGTGATCAGCAGCACCGCGCCCGAGAAATTCCCCAGCGCCCGCACCAGCGCATCCTTGGCGTCGATGTCCAGATGGTTCGTCGGCTCATCCAAAATCAGCAGCTGTGGCGCATCCCGAGTCGCCAGCGCCAACAAAAGCCGCGCCTTCTCGCCCCCCGAACACGCCGAGACCCGATTGTTCGCCCGGTCCGCATCCAGCCCGAACCGCGCCAGCTGCGCGCGCACCTGCTGCAGCGTGGCCTGCGGCAAGGCCCGCTGCATATGATCGATCGGCGTCTCGTGATCGATCAGCTCCTCCTCCTGGTGCTGCGCGAAATACCCGACACGAAGCTTCGGCCCGCGCCGCATCTGGCCGCCCATCACGTCCATCCGTCCCGCGATCAGCTTCGCCAAGGTCGACTTGCCGTTGCCGTTCGCCCCCAGCAGCGCAATCCGATCCTCCATATCGATCCGGATCGAAATCCCCTTCAAAATCACCCGCCCATCATACCCGCACGAAACCTGCTCCATCGACAAAATCGGCGGTGCCATCATCGCAGGCTCGGGGAAGTTGAACCGCGTGACGGTATCCTCCACCACGCTCTCGATCTGCGGCAGCTTGGCAATCGCCTTGATCCGCGCCTGCGCCTGCTTGGCCTTGCTCGCCTTCGCCCGGAATCGATCGACGAACGCCTGCAGATGCGCCTTCTGATCGGCCACCTTCTCGGCCGCACTCTTCATCTGCATCGCCCGCTCGGTGCGGATGCGCACAAACTCGTCATACCCGCCTGGCGTCACATTGATCTTGCCCTGGTCCAGATGCGCGATGCTGTCCACACACCGATCCAGCAGCCCGCGATCATGCGACACCAGCAGGCAGGACCCCGGAAACTTCGCCAGCCACGTCTCCAGCCACAGCGTCGCCTCCAGATCCAGATGGTTGGTCGGCTCATCGAGCAGCAGCAGATCCGGATTGGCGAACAGCGCCGTCGCCAACGCCACCCGCATGCGCCACCCGCCGGAGAACTCCTCCACCGGCCGCAGCTGCGTCGCGGCATCGAACCCCAATCCCGCCAAAATCGTAGCCGCCCGCGCCGGCGCCGCATCCGCGCCGATCGCGTGCAGCCGGTCATGCACCTCGGCCAGCCGCATCGGCTCCGTCGTCGGGTCCTCCGCCTCGGCCATCAGCGCCGAGCGTTCCTCGTCCCCCTCCAGCACCGTCTCCAGCAGCGACTGCGGCCCGGACGGCGCCTCCTGCTTCACCTGCGCCATCCGCGCCCGCTGCGCGAGGCGGATCTCCCCGCCATCCAGCGCCACCGTCCCCGAGATCGCCTTCAGCAGGGTGGACTTGCCGGCGCCGTTGCGCCCCACCAGCCCGATCCGCCGGCCGGGATCGACCGTCAGCTCGGCATGGTTCAACAGGGTACGTCCGGCCATGCGGATCGTGATGTCAGTCAGGGTCAGGAGGCTCATGGCCCAGGGTTTACCGCCTCCCCGACCTCACGTCCAAGCACTTGCTGCACCGCGGTCACTCATCTAAAGCCGCGCGGACAACGCAAGCCGCAGGAAATCACCACCATGGCCATCGAACGCACCTTCTCCATCCTCAAGCCCGACGCCACCCGCCGCAACCTCACCGGCGCCATCAACGCCAAGTTCGAGGCCGCCGGCCTGCGCATCGTGGCGCAGAAGCGCATCCACATGACCACCGCCCAGGCCGAAGCCTTCTACGGCGTGCACCGCGAGCGCGGCTTCTTCCGCGACCTCGTCACCTTCATGACCTCGGGCCCCGTCGTCGTGCAGGTGCTCGAAGGCGAGAACGCCGTGCTGGCCAACCGCGCGATCATGGGCGCCACCAACCCGGCCAACGCCGCCGAGGGCACCATCCGCAAGGACTTCGCCGAGAGCATCGAAGCCAACTCCGTCCATGGCTCCGACAGCGCCGAGAATGCCGCCATCGAAATCGCCTATTTCTTCGCCGGCACCGAGATCGTCGGCTGACATGAGCAGGGCAGGGGGGCGCATCAGAAGCTGGATCGCAGCCCTCCTGCTCGCCTGCCTGCCGCTATCCGCTCACGCCCAGCCCAGCAGCTTCGCCACCACCATCGGCGACCTGTCGGTGGTCAAGCTCTACCCCGTCATCTTCTCCGGCGGCTTCGGCGCAGCCGGCAAGCACGAGTACAACATCGCGCTGGACGGCAGCACCATCAACGTCGAAATCCCGGCCGCCCCCTTGGGCTTCCGCCTGCTCGACACGTTCTGGCAGCCCTACGACAATCTCGCCGCCGTCGCAGGCTTTGCCCAGATCGTGGTCGCCCCAGGCAATGACAGCGCCCATTTGCTGCTCACCGCCAAACCCTATCCCGGCGCCCGCGTGCGTCTTCGCCTTGTGATCACAGCGCTCTACGTCCGCGACCATCCCTCCTAGATCCTGGCACCCGTCTTGCGTCATACGTCTCACCAAAGGGGGACACCAACCATGCGCAAGATTCTGCTCGCCACCGTCTTCGCCGCCATCGCCGCCCAGGCGAGCGCACAGACCCTGCGCTTCGGCCTCAACAACGACCCCGACCTGCTCGACCCCACCACAAGCCGCACCTTCGTCGGCACCGCGGTGATGACCGCGATCTGCGACAAGCTGTTCGACTTCGACGAACACCTGAACCTCGTCCCCGTCCTGGTGAGCAGCTATGAATGGACCGACACCAAGACGGTCGTTTTGAAACTCCGCCAGGGCGTCACCTTCCAGGACGGCACACCGCTGAACGCCGCCGCCGTCAAATACACGCTCGACCGCCACGCAACGCTGCCCACCAGCTTCCGCCGCGCCGAGCTCAGCGCCATGGACCATGTGGACGTCGTCGATGACAGCACGGTCAAGATCACGCTGAAGCAGCCCTCCTCGCCCTTCCTCGCCACCTTCACCGACCGCGCCGGCATGATCGTCTCCCCCAAGGCCGCCGAAGCCGCCGGCAAGGATTTCGGCCTCCACCCCGTCTGCGCCGGCCCGTTCAAGTTCGCCGAACGCGTCGCCCAGGACCACATCACGCTCGACCGCTATGAGGGCTACTGGAACGCCAAGAACATCCATTTCGACCATGTCATCTACCGCCCGATGACCGACAGCTCCGTGCGCCTGGCCAACCTGCAGGCCGGCGCCGTCGACATGGCCGACACCGTCCCCACCGACGCCGACACGGTGAGCAAGAACCCCAATCTGCAGCTGCTGAGCTCGCCCGGCCTCGGCTATTCCGGCATCAGCATCAATCTCGGCGCCGACCCCACGGCCAACACGCCGATCGGCCGGGACCCCCGGGTTCGCCGCGCGCTGGAACTGTCGATCGACCGTGACGCCCTCGTCCAGGTCGTGTTCAACGGCAAATACACCCCCACCGCCCAGGCCGTCTCGCCGCTGAGCCCGCTCAACGCCCCCAGCATCAAACCGCCGGCGCGTGACGTCGAGGCCGCCCGGAAGCTGCTCGCCGAGGCCGGCGTGAAGCTGCCCGTCGTCGTCAATCTCATGATCCCCAACAGCCCGCAAAGCGTGCAGGTCGCCGAGGTCATCCAATCCATGGCCAAGGAGGCCGGGTTCGACATCAACGTCACCAACATGGATTTCGGCACCGCGCTCGCCGCCTCCCAGGCCGGCCATTACGGCGCCTTCCTCATCGGCTGGTCCGGCCTGCTCGATGCCGACAGCAACATCTACAGCTTCCTGCACACCGGCGGCCCGCTCAACACCACCAACTACAGCAACTCCAAGGTCGACAGCCTGCTCGACCAGGCGCGCGTCGAGACCGACCCTGCCAAACGCCGCGACATCTACGCCAGCATGTGGACGCAGGAGCGTGTCGACCTGCCGATCATCTATCTCTACGCCCCCAGCTATATCGTCGGCGCCAGCCGCAAGATCGAAGGCTACAAGGTGCTGCCCGACGGCCTGATCCGCCTCACCGGGGTGTCGCTCAAGCCCTGATCAGACGCGCTGAAACCGCAACGTGAACACCGCCCCGTCCGCACCGGACGCGGCGGTGATCTCGCCGCCGAACCCCTGCATCAGCGTCCGGCAGATGGAAAGTCCCAGCCCGGTGCCTTCCCCGGGCGCCTTGGTGGTGAAGAACGAGTCGAACAGCCGCGGCAGCAGATCGGGCGCGATGCCCGGCCCGGTGTCACGGACCTCCACCAGCACCGGCCCGGTCAGGTCGGCGGCGTTGAAACGGCTTCGGACCAGAATCTCCCGCCGCCCGTCGGGCTCCAGCGCCATGGCGTCGCGCGCGTTGAGCAGAAGATTGATCAGCACCTGCTCCACCTGCACCGAACGCGCCCGCACCGCGGGCAGCGACTCCGCCAGCTCCAGGCGCACCCGCACGCCGGCGCGCTGCAACGGGCTGGTCGCCAGCGTCATCGCCCCGTCCACCGCCCGTCGCAGATCCACCGCCCCGAGCCGGCCGCCCTCGGCATGGCCGTACAGCCGCAGATGGCTGATGATCTCGCCCGCCCGTGCCGCCTGCTCCTGCATGGTTGTGATCTGCCGCACCAGAAGGGCAGGGCTGTCCGCCTCCTGCGCCAGCTCATGCGCCAGATCGGCCGCCATCGCGATCACCGACACCGGCTGCGTCAGCTCATGCGCCAACCCGGTCGCCAGCTCGCCGAGCGTGGCCATGCGGCTGCTGATCGCCGCCATTCCCGCGAGCTCGCGCTCGCGTGTCACATTGGTCACCGCCCCAGCGACATCGGTGGCCCCGCTGGCATCCCGCCCGAGGCAGATGACCTCGTTGCGCAGCCACACCACGCTGCCGTCGGGCCGGCGATAGCGAAACTCCGCTGTGCTGCGCCCCAGCCGCACCGCGCGCTGGAAGTTGGTGTTGCGGATCTCGGCGTCCTGGGGAAACACATGCGACCAGACCAGATCCGGCGAGCTCATCGACTCCTCGGGCCACCCGGTCAAAGTCTCGGCGTTGCTGGTCGCGAACAGCCGATGATACGTGCCATCCGGATCGACGCGCCCGAGATACAGCAATGCCGGCGAGCCCTGCATCAGCCGGTCCAGGTCGGCCCTGTTCTGCATCGCGGCGTCATGACGTGCCGCAAGCTCCGCAAGCGCCGCCCGGTCGCGCCGGCGCATCCACAGCATGAGCAGCACGCCACATGCGAATCCGGCCAGAAGGAGCAGCGGCGGCAGCAACGGGTGGTCTCTCCTTATGCCGGCACAGGCTGCAGCCACCACTGCGCCCGCGGCGATCCGGATGCCGGGCCCCCGTGATCACCCGGTGACGTCTCACCCGCACCCGCGCACCGATCCGGTGCCCAGCATGACAGAGCCGCATCGGCGCGCCATGCGGAAAAAGCGCTGATCAACGCCACAGGCTCCGGCCGGGCGGCACGGCCGGCGCCCTACCCGGCATCACGCCATGGCCGGCTTGCGCGGCGACAGTGCCGCAGCGGCGGCCAGGAGGCAGGCCACGCCTGCGGCCAGAAACGCCGGCAGATAGGTTCCCGTCCCGTCCCGAACCATCCCGGCCCCCGCGGCCGCAACGGCCGCACCTAGCTGATGCGCCGTGAACACCCAGCCGAACACCAGCGCCGCGCGCTCGCGCCCGAACCGCGCGGCCGCCAGCTTCACCGTCGGCGGCACGGTGGCGACCCAGTCAAGCCCATAAAACATGGCGAACAGGCTGAGGCCGAAGAACGTGAAGCTGGAATACGGCAGCGCGATCAGGCTCAGGCCGCGCAGACCGTAATACATGAACAGCAGCCACCGCACGTCATAGCGGTCGGACAGCCAACCGGACACGATGGTGCCGAAGAAGTCGAACATCCCCATCATGGCCAGAACGCTCGCCCCGGCCAGCGCATCGAGGCCGTAATCGACGCAGAACGGGATGAAATGGCTCTGCACCAGCCCGTTGGTCGAAAGCCCGCACACAAAGAAGGTGCCGAACAGCACCCAGAACGTCCGATCCTGTGCCGCGTCGCGCAGCACCACGAGGCTGGCCAGAAACGGATTGCCGCGCGGCGGCTGGGGCAGCGGCAGCACCGCGGTCTCGCCGTAAGGCGGCAGGCCGACCTGTGCCGGGTGATCACGCCCCAGCAGCATCATCAGCAGCCAGGCCGCGCCGCAGGCCAACAGCGGCGGCAGCACGGCCAGGCGCCACCCGGCATGCTCGACCAGCCAGGCATCCATCGGCAGGAACAGCAGCTGCCCCGTCGCATTGCTGGCGGTCAGCAGGCCCATCACCAGTCCGCGCCGGCGGGTGAACCAGCGGTTGGCAACGGTGGCACCCAGCACGAGTGCGGTCAGGCCGGTGCCGAACCCCACCATCAGCCCCCAGCTCAGCCAGAGCTGCCACAGGCTGTCCATGCGTGTCGCAAGTCCCACACCGCCCACGATCAGCAGCAGCCCGACGCCGACCACCCTCAGAATTCCGAACCGGGCGATGAGGGCGGCCGCGAACGGCGCCACCAACCCGAACAGCACCAGTCGCAGCGCCAGGGCGCCGGAAATATCCCCGATCTTCCAGCCATACTCGCCCTGCAGCGGCCCGATCAGCACGCCCGGCAGTCCCATCACAGCCGCGGTCGACAGCATCGTCAGAAAGGTCAGTGCGACCATCACCCACCCGTAGTGGATGCCGCGACGCATCAAGGCGGGGGCAAGAACATGTGCAAGCATCAGACTCAAATCCTGACAAAGGATCACAACTTCCCCACAGCAGTGGCACGGGCACTATCCCTTCGTGCCGCAGGGCAGGGCTGCTCGGTCACACGTGCCGCCCAAACAGCGCCCCGTCACCGACCTGTTGGCGCAAGCTTGGCACAAAACCGCCCGGCACGTCTTGCTCCACGGCGCGATTCAGGTTGGATTGCGCTGCAGCCGCTACGATTTGATGCGAACACGCAGGACACAAATGACCCAAGTCGCCTCCTTCACGACGGTTTTGCCTGCCAGCGCCACACTCCAGGTCATGGACAGCGTGGCAGGCCCGACCGAGCGCTGTGCCGATGACCTGCAGCCGACCGACGAGATCCTCGTCATCGTCAACGGCCGCCCGAGCTACCGGCCCTTCGCCCAGCTCGCACCGTGCCATGCCCCCGCCGCCAGCGTGGTCTTCACCGATGGCTGCCTGTCTCCTGGCATCCCCGCCCGCGCCATTGCGGTCTCGGCCTACCAACGCCTCAGCATCGCCTTCCCGATCGGCATCCCGCCGGTGGCAGCCTTCGAGCTGCCAAGTGCAGCACCTGTCGAGCCCGGCGACGACTGGATGGCCATCACGGTGCAGGATGCCGAAGCGGTTGTGGCCGAAGGACTTCGGCTTGAGACCGGCCCCTGGGCCATCCCCGACCAGCCGAACACCGTGCCCGAGGCACCGGACGCCGAGGAGACACAGCCGGATCCGGCACAGATGACACCTCCTTTGCGGGTTCATGCCGGACTGCGCGAACTGCCGCTGCAAGGCGCCCAGGTCGAGGGCGATCTGTCGACCTGGCAATACCTGGTCCCACCGCGCACCACCACCATCCGTCTGTCCAGCCAAAGCGTCCAGCCGCCGGGTGACCCGCGGCATCTCGGTGTGGCGATCTTTCGTCTCTCCATCGATGAGGTGAGCATTCCCTTGGAGAGCCCTGCGCTTGTCCGTGGCTTCCACCAGGCGGAATCGGGTGAGGGCAGGGCCTGGCGTTGGACGGACGGTGATGCCCTGTTGATCATTGCACCCCGGGCCGCGGAGCAGGTGCTGGCGATCACGAATTCATCGTGGCATGCGTTTCTGAGCTCGCAATGATAAGTAGTGCATAACGAAACTCATTGCTTTTGGGCTGATTTTTATTGATGAAACGGGTCAATAAATATTGTGCTTTTTCGACTGAATGGGATCGGTAAACTACCGGATATATTGTGTTCCTGTGCATGCGTGGTTTGGAGGTATGATTCATGACCCGATTTGAGAAGCTTCTCGATGGCTGCACGAAATCATCTCGTATCCTGGAGATCGGTCCGTGCAATGCTCCGATCGCCGCAAAGCGCGACGGATGGAAGACCACGGTCGTCGATCACGCCAGCCGTGACGAACTGATAGATAAATACTCTCTCGTCAGCCCTGGCGTCATCGACAACGATGCGATCGAAGAGGTCGACTTCATCTGGCAAGGCGGTCCGCTGAGCGACGCCATTCCAACCGAACTGCACGGCACATTTGACGCCTTGATCGCCAGCCACGTCTTTGAACATCTACCCGACCCCATTCGCTTCTTCATGTCGTGCGAACAGCTGTTAACCACAAACGGCGCGGTCATCCTGGCGATCCCGGATTATCGGTTTATCTTCGATTGTTTTCGTCCCTGGACAACCACCGGCGACCTGTTGAGCGCCTACCTGACCAGGAGGACCCGCCATTCCCCCGCTGAGTGCTTTGACAATTCAGCCTATTATGTGACGGCTGACGGAAATGGGTCGTGGGGACAGCACGCTGTCGGCAATTTCGTGTTTGCCACGAACATTCAACATGCCTACAGCGAATCACAGAAGGCGGCGCAACCCGGTCCCTACATCGATGTGCATGCCTGGCAGATGACCCCGAGCCGCTTCAGCCTGGCGGTTCTTGAACTCAGCACCCTGGGGCTGATGAATTGGCACATCGAGACCCTGCACCCGACAGCAGGCAACGAATTCATCGTCACCTTGCGCCGTGGTGCCGAGACTGTGTCCTCTCCCAATATTCTCGCCCAGCGCCGCATGCGTCTGCTGCTGGATGGGCTGCGCGAGCAGGCGGAACAGGCGAGGTTTGCAGGCGTTGCGCCAGATGAGCCGATGGCGCCGGAGTGGGCGCCGGGCGCGCGCGGGGCAGCGGCCCTGGATCGTGATGTCATAGGCAGTGTGAACAGGCTCGCCGAGTTGTCACGGCTCCGTCATCAGGAGATCCTGGATACCTTGGCGCGCGGGTCGATCCGAGGTCGTATCCGGCGCCTGCGCAACGCCCTGAAGCGGTTGCTGTGACGGCGTTCATCTCGCCCTTGGCGGGCCTGCGCGGCGGTGCCCCACGGATGGATGCTTCGGCTTTGCCTCGTTGTGGCAAAGCCGAAGCATCCTTTCTGACTTACGAACTCGCGATCGACTTTCTGAATCGGAATGATAGAAAGAAAAGACTTCTTTTCTGAAGAAAAGAAGCAAAAGACTTTTATACGTTTGCAATGCATGCCTTTTGAAAAAGGTATGCGTTGATTGATGAAGAATTTTTTCTTTAAGTTGGAGCGCAACCTAGAAAGTACCGAGGAAGCGCTCCGGCGATCGCCAGAGCACCCGACCCCAGATATTCATCTCGGTCTTGAACTCCAGATGATCACGATCGTTGCGCGACAAAATGATTCGATCCCTGAACATCCGGTATCGGCGGCAGGTCTCGTCAAGCGACACATCCTCGACGGCGGGAATGGACGACCACCGCATGAAATCGTTGAACACCGCCTCGTCAGCCACTTTGTGGGGGTGCGTGCCGCCGATGTCGTACGCCCACTGCACGCTGCGCCGCTTGGCCTGCCGACGCAGCGCCATGTCATAGTCCACCTGCGCCAGATGCATGTTGAACAGGCCGTGGAACAGCGGGCGGCCGTCATACGAATGAAAGCCCGGCGGCCACTGGATCGGCCTGCGGGTGATCAAGGGCTTGGCCATCGCCCCGGTCGGGTAGATCCAGCGGCGCTGGGCCGAGATGGGGGCGCCGTCGTGCAGCGGCAGATCGTGATGCAGCCGATGCAGCACGTTGACACCGAAGGCGGTGATCACCTCAGGCGCGGCAAGGTCGAGCAGCGAGATCAGATCGGGTGCGATGGCCGGGTCGGCCACCAACATCTCGTCCACGTCCGTGTAGGCGGCGGCGTCGAACCAGGTCAGCAACGAACTGCAGAGGTCCGAGACGAACCGGCAGCGCTTGTTTTCGTCCATCGGCGAGCGCGGTATGCGGATGACATTGACCTGCCCGAGATTGTCGGTGCTGCCGTCGTTGCTGCCGTGATCGATCACATAACAGTTGGCGGCACCGACCGCCCGCGTGTAGTGCCGCAGCCAGATCGGCAGGAAATCGGCCTCGTTGTAGACCATCGTGACGACAGCCAGGGGGTTTTTCATGTGTGTCTCGTTCGCGTGAAGGCGAGGTCGTTCTGAAGCATCCAGATGCAGCAAGCATCCTTGCGGCTCGTGTCCCGCCGCCTCCCGCCCAGGTCAGGACAGAGCGGACAGGGCGGCATCCAACATCTCCGGCGCGATGCTGTAGGCGGAGTTCCAGTCCAGCTCCGGCCGTTCCGGAGTCGGCACATGTTCGCCCACGAGATAGCCGAACTGCAATCCGCTGACGCCCGCGACCGACCAGAACGCCGGCTGCACGCAGGCGGGGTTGAACAGCTCCATCACCTTGCAGCCATGCCGGCAGAACAGAATGTTCGCGAGTCCGGCGCCATGTTCGGCCACCACATGCGTCGCCGCGCTCATGGCCATGATCTGTTCGGCGAGGCTCAGTTCGTCCGGCATGAAGATCTCATAGCCGTGCCGCTGGATGATGCCGCGCAGCGACTCGAAATTGGCCAGCTGGCGCAGCCCTGTGCCGCGATGGATGAACAGGCGGCGTCCCACCCGGTTGGGCCCATGCCCGCGTGCCGCCGCGCGCGCAGCCAGATACTGCGCCGCTTCATAGACGTACGGCGGCACGTTCCACAGATCCGTTGCGCTCATCACCAGCGCGGTGGCGAAATGCAACGCCTCCGTATTGCCGATCCGCGTGATCGCGGATTCCGGAATGCCCAGCAGCTCCACAGTCTGCCACTGGAACGATCCGGGCGGAAAATGCGGCAGAACCAGCTTCACATGGCCGCCGCTCGCGAAATGCTCGGCGAACACCACGAGCTTGGGAAGGGTTTCCTGCAGCCAGTGGGCATAGTTCCGCCAGGACCCGGTATAGCCGATCATGTGCAGCGCCGGGTCGGTGGCGTCATGCGGTGTGATCGCCTGTTTCAGCCGCAGCGCCTGGCAGGAGGTATAGCTCTCCACCACCGAATCGGGGTGCCAGTTCATGATATGCCGCAGGCTGTCCAGCATCACCTCGCGGCCGTGCAGCAAAATGCCGTCCGCCCCCACCAAGGTTGCATCCTTCAGGCGGTACACCCGCAGACGCTCCGACACGTAGGCCTTGAAACCAGGTTCCTCCATCGTGTGCGAGAATATCGCCTGCTGACGATCAACCTTCACCGACACCAGAAACCCAGGCCGCGTGACGTCCACACTGTCGGCGATGTGCAGGATCGCCTGCGAGTCGCCCCGCTCCACGTAATGGATCAAGAACGATCCGATCACGGGATCTTGCGGGATCACCATGTCAATCGTCGGTGTCTCGGATGTTGGGGGCTGAGACGCCATCAGTTGTTCGTCTCCCGCAGCTTTTCGTTGTAGTGCCATTCGGCCGCATCGAGGTGGAACCGCCCCAGAGGCGGCCGCGCCAGCGTGGCGATGGACACGGCCGAGAGCACCGTCGTCGCGCCCACGCGGGCGATGTAGGAAAAATCCACATCGCGGCTGCACACCAGGTGGATCTCGTGAAACCGGCGGGCCAGCCCGGCCACGAAGGTTCTGTGATGGTCGAACAGAAATCCGTCATCGAAGACGATGATCGCGCCGTCATCCATCTCGGCCGGGCGGGTCCCGAAGGTGAGCCGGGCGCCGGTCTCCAGCGCCGCACGCCCGCCCTCCAGAAACGCGCGCCCTGGCGCGTTGGCGTCGCAACTGGCCTGGGTCAGAGCGATGGTCTGCTCGTCGGGCGCAAGGCTCTCGGCCGGGCATCCGCTGGCCGCAAGCGCCGACAGCACGATCTCGGCCGCAGCCGCGCCAACCCTGCTCGACCACAAGCCCGACCCGGCGTCGATCAGGCTCGCCTTGTCAGCGGCGGCACGCAGGCTGGCTGACAGGTCAACCACACGACGCTCGACGCCGGATTGGCGCGCGGCAATGCCGATCCGGGCGGCCGGGCAGTCTGCCGGATATTCCACCGGCAGCGGGAACAGCTCGGGAAACACGCTCAGACGCACCGGCGTGATCAGCTGCAGAAAGAACACAGAACAGCCGCCCATCAGGGCCGACCGGTCGATGACGCAGGAGGCCCACAGATTGACGGTCTCGGCCGGCAGAACGTTCTCGCCCTCACACAGACCGATCAGCATGTTGGTCTCCACGGTCGAAAACGTGACCCCGCCGGTGCCGATGAAATATTCGCTCATCGGCCGCCGCCACCTGACGTGTGGCCGAAGGGCGCATGTTCTGGTGACATCACGACCCCGCGCGCATCCTGATTTCGTTCAGCATGTTGTGTGACACCTCGCACCACCGGCCGTCCAACGCGGCATGCGCCGCCGCCAGCTCCTCCGGCGGCACGGCCTTGTTCACGGGGAACAGATAGAACACATACCGAGGGTCGCCGATCGGCAGCAGATCGACCTTCGGATACTGCTCCGGGTTCAACAGCCCGTTCACCGGCATGTAGATGCGCTTGGCATCCGATAGCCACGCCGCGATCCAGGAGAACGTGCTGACGCTGGTCACCACATTGGTCGCGCGGCGGATCACCTCGAAATCCCACATCTGTCCCTGGCTTTCCAGGAACAGCGCGGTTGGAAACGCCGCCCGGAGCATGTCGGTATACGGATCTGGCGCCAGCTGCCCCATGAAGACGGGTGTAAGCCCGGTCCGGTTGATCAGGTCGCGGTAAAAGGCCACGGGGATCAGCACGTAATCCACGAACTGCCCGGCGACCACGTCACCGGCGCGGACATTGATAACGAGATAGCGCTCGCCGAACGCAGGAGCGGTGGAGTCCGTGGGCTTGAAGATGCTGCGGTAGGTCTCAAGCGGCAGGAAATTCTCCATCCGCTGGCCATAGCCCCGATAGACCGCCTTGCCACCGGGATGCGTGGACAGGAACTGCGTCACGGAGAACAGATCGATATGCTGTTCCTCGTCGATATAGAGATCGCACCAGTCATGCACATGGTTGCCGCTGACCAGGCCCCATTCCGGCACCAGAACGCCCGACATCGCGCAGTTCTCGGCCCTGCGCGACACCGAGAGCGCCAGCATGAACTGGATCATCCGGTTGCCGATATTGCCGCCGGAGCGCACGTGAAAGATGGAGGGCGTTCCGGGGGGGAATCGCGTCTCGCCGGGAATGTCGTCGCCATGTCCGACGATGGTCATCTTCCAGATCGACAGCGCCAGCGCCTGGCCCAATCCTTCTGGGTTCTGCTCGTCGATCGGATCCGGATGGGCGAACTCGAACTCCAGCGCCCGGTCGACCGGTGCCAGCTCACCGGGAATCCGGAACCGCAGATCGGCCATGTTGTCGAGCGTGTGCTCATGAACCACGATCCCGCCGACCCGGATGGCCAGCTTCTGGTTCGGCACGCGCCCGGTGGCCCAGAACGGGCCGACGATGGCGCGGACATCCAGATGCGCGCAGCGGCGCGGCGGGGGCGGCAGCACCATCGTGCTGCGGCTGCCGGTCATCCACCGTCCGTAAGGGACTGTCGCTCCCCAGCCGTCGCCAAGGAACCGATCGCTCGAATCAGGCTCCGCGAAGGCGATTTCGAGTTCGATCATACCAAGTTTTTCTCAGTCTTCGTTTTCGCGATCTGAACGTTATCACGCCGGGTATCCCACGAAAAGATGCACCGAGACAGAGAATTTGGCAAAGATCCACACCATGTATTTGCGACAGGACACGTAAATTTGTCAATAAAACAGAGTAAAAATATATCCAATGATATGATTGATGACGCCTCGTCCCCATACGACTTGAATGGCTGGGCGACGTTGCGAATTCACGCGATCGTCTCCCGCGCTATCCCCACGATCGCCCGCGTCATCGCACTCTCGCGCTCGCTGTTCCACGCGACCGCCACCCCCACCGCCTCCACCGGCACGCTGAGCGGACGGAACACCACGCCCGGCGGCGCCAGGCAGGCCATGCCTGAGGACACCAGCGCCACCCCGAGCCCCGAGGCCACCAGCGCCAGCTGCGCCATCGCCGAATGCACCTCGCGCGCCGCCACCGGGGCGAAGCCCGCGCGCCGGCAGGCCGCCACCAGGCCGTCGAAATAGGCCGGGCTGATCGCACGCGGCAGCATCACCAGCGGCTGGCCTTCCAGCGAAGCGAGGTCGATCGTCTCGCTCGCGGCCAGGACATCCCCGTCCGGCAACGCCGCCACCAGACGGTCCGGCGCCAGGGGCACGACACGGATCGGAAACCGATCGCGTTCCAGGCGGGCGAAGGCCAGGTCCACCTCGCCGCGGCGCAGCGCCTCCACCGCGTCGTTGGTGTCGAGCTCGCGCACCGACACCACCGTCTCCGGCAGCCGGGCGCGGATCGCCCGCAGGATCGGCGGCACCGTCTCGAACATCGCCGAGGTGATGCAGCCGATGGTGATCAGCTCGCGCTTGCCCAGGCGCACCTCGCGCGCCAGCGCCTCCACCGCCCTTGCACTCTCCTCCAGGCGCCGGACCGCCGGCAGCAGCACCTCACCCTCCCAGGTCGGCCTGGTGCCCTGGCGCGAGCGCTCCAGCAGCCTCACGCCCAGGGCGCGCTCCAGCAGCTGGATCTGCGCGGTCAGCGGCGGCTGCGACATGCCGAGCCGGATCGCCGCCCGGCCGAAATGGCCTTCCTCGACAACGGCGAGAAAATGGCCAAATCGTTTGATGAGGTTGAAGTCCATGACGATAGCATTCTCGTATCGCAAGCCAACGTCAATCGGATTGGACACGCAGCACAACGGCGCGCACACGCAGCCACCAAACGAGAAGCCAGGGAGACGGCCATGCTGATCCATGACGTGAAGGTCCATCCGGAAAGCGACCGGCTGCCCCGCGAAGCCCAGCTCGCCTGGAAGATCGCAGCCGTCGCCGCCGACCCGGTGCCGGTCGAGGCCGATGTCACCGACATGATCATCAACCGCGTCATCGACAATGCGTCGGTCGCGATCGCCGCCATCAACCGCCACCCCGTCGTCACCGCCCGCGCCCAGGCGCTGGACCATGCCCGCGCCGGCGGCGCTACCGTGTTCGGCTGCGGGCCGGAGGTGCGGGTGCATGCGGAATGGGCGGCCTGGGCCAACGGCACCGCGGTGCGCGAGCTCGACTATCACGACACGTTCCTCGCCGCCGACTACTCCCACCCCGGCGACAACATTCCCCCCCTGCTCGCCGTCGCGCAGCAGAAGGGCATCGACGGTGCCGCCCTGCTGCGCGGGCTTGCCACCGGCTACGAGATCCAGGTCAATCTGGTGAAGGCCATCTGCCTGCACGCCCACAAGATCGACCATGTCGCCCATCTCGGCCCGTCGGCTGCCGCCGGCATCGGCACCATGCTGGGGCTGCCCACCGAGGTGATCTACCAGGCGGTGCAGCAGGCGCTGCACGTCACCACCTCCACCCGCCAGTCCCGCAAAGGCGAGATCAGCTCCTGGAAGGCGTTCGCGCCGAGCCACGCCGGCAAACTGGCCATCGAGGCGGTCGATCGCGCCATGCGCGGCGAGGGCGCGCCGAGCCCGATCTATGAGGGCGAGGATTCGGTGATCGCCTGGATGCTTGACGGGAAATCGGCCCATTATCAGGTGCCGCTGCCCGCCCCGGGCGAGGCCAAGCGCGCCATCATGGACACCTATACCAAAGAGCACTCGGCGGAATACCAGAGCCAGGCGCTGATCGATCTGTCCTTCCGCATGGGCCGGAAGGTGGCGAACTGGGATGATGTGGCCGAGATCGTCATCGAGACCTCGCATCACACCCACTACGTCATCGGCACCGGCTCCAACGACCCGCAGAAATTCGACCCGCATGCCAGCCGCGAGACGCTGGACCATTCGATCATGTATATCGTCGCCGTCGCCCTGCAGGACGGCGAATGGCACCACGTGCGCAGCTATCTTCCCGCCCGCGCGCAGCGGGAGGACACGGTGCGGCTGTGGCAGAAGATCCGCACCGTCGAGGACCCCGCCTGGACCGCGCGGTATCACTCGATCGACCCCGCGGTGAAGGCGTTCGGCGGCAGGATCACCATCCGGATGACGGACGGCACCGAGATCGTGGACGAGATGGCGGTTGCCAACGCCCACACGCTGGGAGCGACGCCGTGGCAGCGCGCCGACTATATCCGCAAGTTCCGCACCCTCACCGAGGGCATCATTGCCCCGGACGAGGCCGAGCGGTTCCT
The DNA here is from genome assembly GCA_037445025.1 of Rhodospirillales bacterium. Lineage (GTDB taxonomy): Bacteria > Pseudomonadota > Alphaproteobacteria > Acetobacterales > Acetobacteraceae > CAIQQQ01. The sequence goes on along the minus strand of JBBILI010000005.1, from coordinate 100,761 downwards.
GGCGGTCGCCCAGCGCCTGCCCACGCTCACATCCGCGGAACTCGCGGGGCTGACCATTGTCTTGCCAGAAGGCCAGCTTGCTGTAGGCCTGCCCGGACTGTTCTAAAAGTGATGATCTCACCAGGAGGCAGACGATGAACGACGCACCCACCGCCAATCTGAAGCCCAAGAAATCCGTGGCCCTGTCCGGCGTCGTCGCCGGCAACACTGCGCTGTGCACCGTGGGCCGCACCGGCAACGACCTGCATTACCGTGGCTACGACATTCTCGATGTGGCTGAGAGCTGCGAGTTCGAGGAGATCGCCTTCCTGCTCGTGCATGAGCGCCTGCCGAACGCAGCCGAGCTTGCCGCCTACAAGGCCAGGCTGAAATCGCTGCGCGGCATTCCCGCCGCGCTCAAGGCGGTGCTGGAACAGCTCCCCGCCTCCACCCACCCGATGGATGTGATGCGCACCGCCGTCAGCACACTCGGCTGCGTGCTGCCCGAGGCGCACGACCACAACCACCCCGGTGCGCGCGATATCGCCGACCGGCTGATGGCCTCGCTCGGCTCCATCCTGCTCTACTGGTATCACTATTCCACCAACGGCAAGCGCATCGAGGTCGAGACCGACGATGACAGCATCGGCGGGCATTTCCTGCATCTGCTGCACGGCAAGAAGCCTTCGGCGAGCTGGGTGCGGGCGATGCACACCTCGCTCATTCTCTACGCCGAGCACGAGTTCAACGCGTCCACCTTCACCTGCCGCGTCGTCGCCGGCACGGGGTCGGACATGTATTCCGCCATCACCGCCGGCATCGGCGCCCTGCGTGGGCCCAAGCATGGCGGCGCCAACGAGGTGGCGCTCGAAATCCAGCAGCGCTACGCCACGCCCGATCTCGCCGAGGCCGATATCCGCGCCCGTGTCGCCGCCAAGGAGGTGGTCATCGGCTTCGGCCACCCGGTCTACACCGTCAGCGACCCGCGCAACGTCGTCATCAAGCGGGTGGCGCAGCAGCTCAGCGTCGAGAACGGCTCCACCACCCTCTACAACGTCGCCGACCGCATCGAGGCCACGATGTGGGAGCTGAAGAAGATGTTCGCCAATCTCGACTGGTTCAGCGCCGTCTCCTACCGCCAGATGGGCGTGCCGACGGCCATGTTCACGCCGATCTTCGTTATCTCCCGCACCTCCGGCTGGGCTGCCCACGTCATCGAACAGCGCCAGGACGGCAAGATCATCCGCCCCGCCGCCAACTACATGGGCCCCGAAGACCTCACCTTCGTCCCCCTCGCGGAGCGCGGCGCATGACCTATCTCTCCGGCGATTTCCTCCCCGAAGCCCGACCGGGAGACCGCTTCCGCGCCCTGCTGCAGCGCCCGGGCATTCTTGGCATTCCCGGCGCCCATAACGGCCAGGCCGCGCTGCAGGCCAAGGCCGCCGGGTTCGATGCGCTGTATCTGTCCGGCGCCGCCATGACCGCCTCGATGGGGCTGCCCGATCTCGGCATCATCACCGTGGACGAGGTGTGCTTCTTCGTCCGCCAGGTCGCCCGCAGCTCGGCGCTGCCGGTGATGGTCGACGGCGACACCGGCTACGGCGAGGCGCTCAACGTGATGAACATGGTCCGCAGCTTCGAGGACGCGGGTGCCGCCGCCGTCCACATCGAAGACCAGCTGCTGCCCAAGAAATGCGGTCATCTCAACGACAAGAAGATCGCCGACGCCCACGACATGGCCGCCAAGGTCGCCGCCGCCCGCAAAGCCCGCCGCCATCTTTTTATCCTCGCCCGCACCGATGCCGCCTCGTCCGAGGGCATGGACGGCGCCGTGGCCCGTGCGAAGCTCTATATGGAAGCCGGAGCGGACGCGATCTTCCCTGAAGCGCTCAACACTTCGGAAATGTTCCGCGAATTCGCCCGCCGCATGCCCGGTGTGCCGCTGCTCGCCAACATGACCGAGTTCGGCCGCACCCCGTTCTTCACCGCCGCCGAGTTCGAGGACATGGGCTACAAGATGGTGATCTGGCCGGTCAGCTCGCTGCGGGTCGCCAACAAGGCGCAGGCCGAGCTGTACGCCTCCATCGCCCAGCACGGCGGCACCCACGCCTATGTCGATCGGATGCAGACCCGCAAGGAGCTGTACGACACGATCGACCTCGCCGGCTACGAGGCGCTGGACGCCTCGATCGTCTCCACCATCGTGCCTGTCGCCATGCCGCAGCGCGACGCCTGAGCGCCGGATTCAACGCCTGGGAGAAACACAACCATGGAACCGGAACGGTCCAGCTACGACGCAGCCTATGCCGCATGGCAGGCTGACCCCGCCGCCTTTTGGGAGAAGGCGGCGGGCGGGCTGTTCTGGGACAAACCATGGGACCAGGCGTTCGATCCGGCGCTCGGCGCCTTCGGCCAATGGTTCGCCGGCGGTAGGCTGAACATCTGCCACAACGCGCTTGACCGCCATGTCGAGGGCGGGCGCGCCGATCAGACCGCGCTGATCTGGGACAGTCCTGCCGCCGGAGCGCAGCGTCGGCTGAGCTACCGGGAACTGCGCGACGCGACCGCCAAACTCGCCGGCGCCATGACCGAACGCGGCATCACCATGGGCAACCGCGTCGTCATCTACATGCCCATGGTGCCCGAAGCCGTCATGGCCATGCTCGCCTGCGCGCGCATCGGCGCCATCCACTCCGTCGTGTTCGGCGGCTTCGCCGCGGCCGAACTGGCCAAGCGCATCGAGGATGCAGCTCCGCGCATGGTGATCTCGGCCAGCTGCGGCATCGAGCCCGGCCGGCTCGTCGCCTACAAACCGATGCTCGACGATGCCATCCGCATCAGCGCCCACAAGCCCGAACGCTGCCTCATCCTGCAGCGCCCGATGCTGGCAGCCGAACTCACCGAAGGCCGCGACGAAGACCTGCTCGATGCCATGGCGGCCGCCAGCCCCGCGCCCTGCGTGCCGGTGCTGGCCACCGATCCGCTCTATATCCTCTACACCTCCGGCACCACCGGCAAACCCAAGGGCGTGGTGCGCGACACCGGCGGCTACGCCGTGGCCCTGCACCTCTCCATGTCGATGATCTACGGCATCAACGCAGGTGACGTGTACTGGTGCGCGTCGGATGTCGGCTGGGTCGTCGGCCACAGCTACATCGTCTACGGCCCGCTGCTGAAGGGCTGCACCACGGTGATGTATGAAGGCAAACCCGTCGGCACCCCCGATGCCGGCGCGTTCTGGCGCGTCTGCGCCGAACACGGCGTGCGCGTGCTGTTCACCGCGCCCACGGCTTTGCGCGCCATCCGCCAGCGCGACCCGGAGATGGCGCTGCGCACCCGGCACGACCTCTCGAAGCTCGACGCGCTCTACCTCGCCGGCGAGCGCTGCGATCCGCCGACCGCCATCTGGGCCGCTGAACACCTTGGCATTCCCGTGGTCGATCACTGGTGGCAGACCGAGACCGGCTGGCCGATCACCGCGGGGTTCCGCGGCTACGGCCTGTTTCCGCCCAAGCCAGGCGTCGGCGGGCGGCCGTGCCCGGGCTATGACGTGCAGGTGCTCGACGATGCCGGCGCCGTTCAGCCGCGCGGGGACAGCGGAAACCTGGCCATTCGCCTGCCTTTGCCACCCGGCTGCGCGCCGACTCTGTGGGGCAGCGACGCGCTCTACCGCCGCGCCTATCTCGCCGATTTCCCCGGCTGGTACCGCACCGGCGATGCCGGCGTGATCGACGCGGACGGGGATGTATCCATCATGGGTCGCACCGACGACATCATCAACGTCGCCGGCCACCGCCTCAGCACCGGCCAGATGGAAGAGATCCTGGCGCGTCATGCTGACGTTGCCGAATGCGCCGTGGTCGGCGCCGCCGATGCGTTGAAGGGGCAGTCGCCGCTTGGCCTGGTGGTGCTGAAGGCCGGCGTCGAGCGCGATCACGCCGCCATCTGCCGCGAGCTGGTGGCGATGGTGCGCGATGCGATCGGCCCGGTCGCCGCCTTCAAGGAGGCGCTGGTGGTGCCGCGCCTGCCCAAGACGCGGTCCGGAAAGATTCTGCGTGCCAGCCTCCGCCGCCTGGCGGACGGCCAGCCGCCGAACGCGCCTCCCACCATCGAGGACCCCGGTGCCCTGGACGATGTGAAGTCAGTGCTCGGACCGCGATGAGGGGTGCGGAAGCAGGTTCTGGTTCCCCCCGCCGGGGCCTGCTTCCGGAACAGAAAGCAAACGCTTCTTTTCTGAAGAAAAGAAGCAAAAGACTTTCTATCGTTTGAGCGGACCTCTCTCCGGAGAAGGACGTCAGCGGATAGAAAGTTTTTTGGTTCTTTTTTTCAAAAAAGAACTACTTCCTATGCTTGAGCGACAACAACAACGGCGGCACACAAATCAGATTGACCACCAACGTCGCCGCCAGACTCAGCAGCAGCAACCGTCCCATGCTCGACGTGCCGGGATGTGCGCTCAGCGCCAGCGATCCGAACGCGGTGCTGGTGGTCAGCGCCGAAAACAGAATTGCCCGCGCCGTGGCCGTCCCGAGATAGGCCTTGGCCCCCGCCCGCCAGTTCATCACGAAATAGATGTTGAAGCTCACCCCCACGCCGAGCAGCAGGGGCAGGGCGATGATGTTGGCGAAATTGAGCGGCAGCGGCAGCGTGACCACCGCAATCACGGTAATCAGCGCGGCCAGCACCAGCGGCCCCATCACCAGCGCCACATCGAGAACCCGCCGCAGCACCAGCGCCAGCAGCACCGCAATCGCCGCCAGCGCCCCCAGCGCCGCCACGGTGAAGGCGTGGGTGATGGTCGCCGCGGTCTCGACGATGGTGACCGCCGAACCGGCGGCCTCCGGCGCCACGCTGCGCACCTCGGCCACGAAGGCGTGCAGCCCGCGGCTGTCCCGTGCCGCCGGCGTGCTCAGCGCCTGCACCCGCACCCGCCCGTCCGGCAGCTTCCAGTCGGCGGCGATATCGGGCGGAATATCCGCCACCGTCACCGCATGGGCGGACAGGGCGGAGCGCAGCAGCGAAAGCTGCTGCGGCAGAAACCGTGTCAGTGTGGCATTGGTGGCCAGCACCACCGCATCGGGCGCCGTCGACAATGTGCCGAGATCGGTGAGCAAAGGCCGCAGCGCTGGGGCCTTGGCCACCGCCGGCTGCAGCTGCTCGGCCGCACTGTGGGCGGCCAGCCGCAGATCATCGGCGGTCACCGGGGCGGCGGGCGGATGGGCCGCCAGTGTCGATCCCAGGATATTGGCCGCGTCCGCCAGCAAGGCGAGCTTCGGAGTCTGGTCCTCCGGCACGAAGCTCGACAGCGTCACCACCTCAGACACCAGCTTGAGCTTGCGCAGCCGGGCGGCCAGCGCATCCGCCGCGGCCTGGTTCGGTGTGAGGATATCCACCGAATACGGGTTGGTGAGCGGGTTCGCCATCAGGTCGTACAGCGTGCGCATCGCCTCGGTGGTGGGGTCCTTGGTGTGCAGCGGGTCGCTGTCGAAGGTCAGCCGCGGCAGCAGCGCCACGCCGAGCGCCGCCAGCGCCGCGAAGACGAGCAGCACCAGCCGCCCGCGGGCCACCAGGGCCTGCTCCAAGGTCGTGCCCCAGGCGAAGCCTATCTCGGCCTTCTCCGGCAGCGGCCGGCACAGCACCAGCGCGGCCGGGAGAAACAGCAGCGTGCAGGCGAACGCCACCAGCATGCCCACCCCGGCAATCAGCCCCAGCTCGGCCACGCCCACGAAGTCGGTCGGCACGAAGGCCAGGAACCCGGCCGAGGTCGCCAGCGCCGCCACCAGAATCTGCGGCCCGACCGAACGGGCGGTCGCCTGCAGAGCGGCCTGCGCGTCTCCCTCTTGCAGCCGCTGCTGGCGATAGCGCACCGAGAACTGAATGCCGAAATCGACGGCGATGCCCACGAACAGGATGGCGAACGCCACCGAGATCAGGTTCAGCGTGCCCACCGCCAGGGCGGCGAACCCGGTGGTGACCAGCAGCCCGAGCAGCAGCGTCGCCACGATCGGCACGATCAGCCGCCAGGAGCGCACCGCCAGCACCAGCCACAGCAGCACCAGCGCCACGCTGCCGGCCGTGCCGATGGCAGCCCCCTGTGCCACGGTCGCGAATTCCTCGTCCGCCAGCGCGACCGCCCCGGTGATGCGCACATGCGCGAGGCCCGACTTCACGAACTCCAGCTTCGCCGCCGCAGCCCGGATCGCGTCGCTGCCCAGGCCGCCCGGCTGCAGCGAGCCATAGTCAAGCCGCGGATGCGCCAGCACGAAGTGATACGGCCCCGTCAGCTCCACCAGCGACCCCGCCAGCAGACTCTGCCAGGACAGCGGCTCCGTATGTCCCGCCAAGGCGCTCGCCAGGGCGTTGTGGAACGCCGTCAGCGCCGGCGCGAAGCTCGTGACATCCGCCTGGTCATGCTCGATCCCTTGCCCCACCAGCCCCAGCGCCGCGAACAGCCCGCGCGCCGAAGGGTCGCGCGCCAGCTGCCCCAGGAAAGGCTGCGCGTCGATGGTGCTGTCCAGCAGCTTGCCCAGCGGCGCCTGGTCGAGGAACAGCAGACCGTTCTGCTCCAGATAGGGCGAGGCATCCGGCCGCCGCACGGAGTCGAAATGCACGTGATCCTGTGCCAGCGCGGCCGCGAGTTCCGCCGCGGTCTGATCGGCCACCTCCGGCGAGGCCCCATCGATCACCGCCACCAGCAGATCCTGGAACTGCGGAAACGCCGCGTTGAACGCCTTGTCCCGCAGCCGCCAGGGCAGGCTGTCGGCGAACAGCTTGTCGGTGTCGGTCGAGACACCCAGCCGGGTCACTGTGAGTCCCAGCGAGGCCGCGCCCAGCAGCACCCCCACCAGAACGGACAGCCAGGCCCGGGCACAGCAGGCAGCCACCAGGCGCGCCAGCAGAGATGACAGGAACATCAGGTGGGAGATCCAATGACGGCCGAATGCATGGCACGGGATAGTCGCTCCCGCCGCCCGGGTCCACCACGGGCCTTCCCGCGTCTGCCGCAGCCCTGTATCACGGCCCCCACAGGAGGATCGCCATGACCGAAACCACCACCGCCATCGCCCCCCGCACGCGCGCCCCGTTCCGCGCTGACCATGTCGGCAGCCTGCTGCGTCCGCAGGCGCTGCGCGAGGCCCGCGCCGCCCGCGCCCTGGGCACGCTCTCCGCCGAGGCGCTGCGCGAGACCGAGGATCGCTGCATCCGCGAGGCCATCGCCAAGCAGGAATCGATCGGCCTGCGCGCCGCCACCGACGGCGAATACCGCCGCGCCTTCTGGCATTACGACTTCATGGCCGGCCTCGAAGGTGTCGAGCTGGTGAAGCCGCAATACGATGTCGAATTCAAAGGCGGCATCATGCTGCCCTATACGCTGCAGGTGAACAGCCGCGTCGGCTGGACCAAGCCGGTGATGGTGGAGGACTACAAATTCACCGCCTCCTGCGTCACCACCGCGGTGGCCAAGCAGACCATCCCCTCGCCCAGCGTGCTGCATTTCCGCGGCGGCAGACGGGCCATCGACAGCGCGATCTACCCCGACATGGACCAGTTCTTCACCGACTTGGGCAACGCCTATCACGGCGCCGTCCATGCCTTCGCCGATGCCGGCTGCCGCTATCTGCAGCTCGACGAGGTCAACATCGCCTATCTCTGCGACCCCGCCCAGATCGAAGGCCTCAAGGCGCGCGGCGAACATGTCGAAGGCCTGCTCGAGACCTATGGCCAGATGATCAACACCGCCATCGAAGGCCGGCCGGACGACATGGTGGTCTCGATGCATCTCTGCCGCGGCAATTTCCGCTCCACCTGGGTCGCCCAGGGCGGCTACGAACCGGTCGCCGAAGTGCTGTTCAACACCATCGGCGTCGATGCCTACTTCATGGAATACGACAGCGAACGCGCCGGCGGCTTCGAGCCGCTGCGCTTCGTCCCCCGCGGCCCCAAGATCGTCGTGCTCGGCATCATGACCAGCAAGACCGGCGAACTCGAATCCAAGGACGCCCTCAAGCGCCGCCTGGACGACGCCAGCAGATACCTGCCCCTGGAACAGCTCGCCCTTAGCCCGCAATGCGGCTTCGCCAGCACCGAAGAAGGCAACTCGCTGACCGAGGACGAACAGTGGCGCAAACTCGAACGCTGCGTCGAAGTCGCCGAGGATGTGTGGGGTGGTGTGTGATACCAACGGCCTTGATCGATGACTCTTCCATCGATCAAGGCCGTTGGCATCGCGCGCCGGGTTGGCCGGCCGCGGCGCGCCAAACCAGGGCTCATATCAACGGTCATTCTTCATCACCGTTGATATGACTGGGTGAGTCAGGAAGCAAGGCGAGGAGCTCCGCCCCTGGCCTTGCTTCCCTCCTGTTCCGCTAAGCCTTTTTGACGTTCCAGAACAACACCGATCCCGCGAGGACGCCGCTGACCTTTTTGGTGTAGGCGGTGGCTTGCAGGGCCTGGCCGAGGGGGATGTAGGGCACGTCGATCAGGGCCTGGGTCTGCATCTCGGCGGCGAGTTTCTGTTGGGTGGCGAGGTCGGGTGTGTCGAGCCACTGGTCGCGCAGGGCTTCGATCTTTTCCGATGTGGGCCAGCCGATGATGCCGCCTTTCGGGCCCAGGCCGCGCAGGAAGGAGTGTCCGACCGGGTTGAACTGGTCCAGGCCGCCCCAGAACGTGTTGAACACGCTCCAGCCGCCTTTGTCGGTCGGGTCCTGTTTGGCGCGGCGCTGCACCACGGTGCCCCAGTCCATCGCCTGATAGTCGACGTTGAGGCCGCATTTGGTCATCGTGTCGGCGCACACATCGGCCAGCGCCTTGAGGATCGGGAAGTCGGTGGGTGCCAGCAGCACCACTTTCTCGCCTTTGTAGCCGGCGGCGAGGATGTCCTTCTTGGCGCCTTCGTAGTCGCGCTTGCCCTTGAACACTTCGAGACCGACATCGGTGGCCATCGGCGTGCCGGGGCAGAACAGGCCAGTCGGGGTATAGCGCATCTTGGGGTCGTCGCCGTTGACGGCCTCCATGAACTCGTCCTGGTCGATCGCCTTGAGCAGCGCGCGGCGGATGGCGGGGTCGTTGAACGGGGCGGTGAGGTGGTTGAGGCGCATGCACGCCATGTTGCCGGTGGGGTCCGGCACCTCGACGGTAAGCCCGGCTTTGCGCAGCAGCCCCAGCAGATCGGTGGTCGGGTTCTCCCACCAGTCGACCTCGCCGCGCTGCAGGGCGGCAGCGGCGGTGGAGCTGTCGGGGATGACATGCCATTCCACGCGGTCGAAGTTGACGATCTTGGGGCCGGAGTTCCATTCCGGCGTGCCGCCGGAGCGCGGCACGTAGCCGGCGAACTTCTCGTAGACCACCAGCGAGCCGGGCACGCGCTCGTTGGCGACGAACTTGAACGGGCCGCTGCCGACCATTTCGGTCACCTGGGTGAAGGCGTCGGTCTTGGCCAGGCGCTCGGGCATCATCACCGGCAGGTTGGAGCCGGGCTTGCCCAGCGCGTCGGGGATCAGCGCGAAGGGCTTCTTGAGGCGGAACTGGATGGTCTTGTCATCGGGGGCGGAGAGTTCGTCGGTGAAGCCCATGACGGTGAGGCCGAACGGATCGCGCTTGGCCCAGCGCTGGATGGAGGCCACGCAGTCCCGCGCCAGCACCTTCTGGCCGTCATGGAACATCAGCCCGTCGCGCAGCTTGATCTTGACCAGCTTGCCGTCGGCCTCGGTGGTCAGGCCCTCGGCCATCTGCGGCACCGCCTCGAACCTGGCGTTGGTGCTGAACAGCGTGTCGAACACCATGTAGGCGTGGTTGCGGGTGACGTAGGCGGTGGTCCAGATCGGGTCGAGCACCGCGAGGTCGGATTGCGGGATGAACTTCATCACCTTCGCCCCCTGGGCGTGGCCGATGCGCGGGGCCGCGAGGGTGGCGGAGGCGGCGGCAAGGAAGGTGCGGCGCTTCATGGGGGCTCCTGACCAAATCGTTTCAATCGATACTGATGCTTATGCAGAATTCGCGCCAGTGTCTTCCGGCGTGGTGAGGCCGTGCCCGAGCGAAACCCGATCGTCGAACACGAAGCAGGTGCCGCGCCAGCGGCTTTCGGCTTCCGGGATGGTTTCCAGGTATTTCAGGATGCCGCCCTTGAGGTGCAGCACGTCGGTAAAGCCGTGCGCCAGCAGATACGAGCTGGCCTTTTCGCAGCGTATGCCGCCGGTGCAGAACATGGCGATGCGGCGGGTGCGGTGCGCCGCCAGCGCCTGCTCGGTATAGGTGCGGAAGTCGCTGAATTTCTGCAGCCCCGGATCGACGGCGCCGTCGAACGTGCCGAGCGCCACCTCGAACCCGTTGCGCACGTCCAGCACCAGCGTGTCCGGATCGGCCAGCACGGCGTTCCAGTCGGCGGGCGCGACATAGCGGCCGACCCTGTGGGTGGGGTCGGTGTCGGGGTCGCCGAGGGTGACGATCTCGGGTTTCAGCCGTACCTTGAGGCGGCCGAAGGGCTGGGTGCGGGCGGTGGAATATTTCAGCTCCAGCCCGTCCAGCGCCACGCCGAGCAGGCTGCCGTCCCGCAGCCCGTCGACCAGACGGGCGACTGCGTCAGGGCAGCCTGCGATGGTGCCGTTGAGGCCTTCCGGCGCCAGCAGCAGCGTGCCCTTCAGGCCCCAGGCGCAGCATTTCGCCGCGAGCGGCAGGCGCAAGCCCGCCGCATCGGGCAGCGCCTTGAACTGATACAGCGCCGCGACGACAACGGTGTCAGGCACCGCGCAGCGGCTCCTGATAGATCGCGGTCCGCGCCGCCCCATCCACCCCGATCACGCCGCGATACATGCCCGAGGAGTTGAACGGCAGGCTGACATGCCCCTGCGCATCCACGGCGATCAGCCCGCCGGAGCCGCCGATGCGGCCGAGTTCCGCCACCACCAGCGTGCTGGCCTGCTCCAATGTCTCCCCCAGAAACCGCATCCGGCTGGCGATCTCATGCGCCGCGGCATATCGAATGAAATACTCGCCGTGCCCGGTGGCGGAGACCGCACAGCTCGCATTGTCCGCCCAGGTGCCGGCGCCGAACACCGGGCAGTCGCCGATGCGGCCGGGCGCCTTGCCGGTCATGCCGCCGGTGGAGGTGGCCGCCGCGACGGTGCCGCCGGCATCGCAGGCAACCGCGCCGACGGTGCCGTGTTTCGCGTCGTCGTCGCGCGTATCGGCCGCTTGTTTGCGGCGACGTTCCAGCTCGGTCTGCAGCGCCTCCCAGCGCTTGTCGGTGTGAAAATACCCCGCCGGCGCGAAGTCGATGCCATGGGCGCGGGCGAAATCCAGCGCGCCGGCGCCATGCAGCATCACGTGCTCGGAGGCGAGCACGGCGCGGGCCAGCAGGATCGGGTTGCGCGGCCCGAGAATGCCGGCAACGGCGCCGGCCTCGCGGTGCAGCCCGTCCATCACCGCGGCATCCATCTCATGGGCGCCTGCGGAGGTGTAGACGGCGCCGCGGCCGGCGTTGAACAGCTTTTCGTCCTCCAGCGCCACCACCGCCTGGGTGACGGCATCGAGCGCCGAGCCGCCCCGGGCGAGCACGGCGTGGCCGGCCTGCAGCGCGGTGCGCAGGCCCGCGTGATACTGTGCCTCCAGTGTCGGCGTCATGCTGTCACGCCGGATGGTGCCGGCACCGCCGTGGATGGCGAGGATGGGGGTCATGCAGATGGATCCTTTGCCGTCATCGCAGCGATGCGGACAGGGCGGAGAGCGTGTTGATCCAGCCCAGCACGTCGCCCATGGACGTCGTGTCGAAAGCGACGGTGCGTGGGGCCAGGCGGATGGAAGTGGGAATGATCGCGGACTGATCCGCGATGGCCACCGAGGTGAGGTCCACCTCCAGCCGGTATGGGCCAGGGATGACGTAAGGCCGGCACACCTCCAGCTTGCGCAAGGCGACCGCGGCCGCATGCCGGATGACACGGCAGGCATGCTCGGGCGAGAGCGAGCGGGCGGCGCGCTGGCCGATCGCCTGCTTCACCACGGCATGCTCGGCGCCGGGAAACAGCGGTCCGCATTGCGCCATCAGCTCCTGGTCGCCGGTCAGCAGCACCACCGGCACGCCGAGGCTGCCGGCATAGGCGCCGTACAGCGTGGCTTCCGCGCAGTCGATGCCGTTCACCCGGATGGCCGCGAAGGCGAAGCCGTTGATGGTGTGGGAGAGCACGCCGTTCTGCCCGGCGCCGGCGTGGTAGCCGGTGAAGAACACCGCATCGAACCCCGCCTCCAGCCCCGCGCACATGCCGCCGCGCTTGGGCCGGCCCAGGATCACCTCGGCGCGGGCGTCGAGCTGTTCGGGAATGAGGTTCATCTGCGGGCCATGGCTGTCATTGACCAGCACCTCCGTGGCCCCGCCATCGAAGGCGCCGGCGATGGCGGCGTTGACCTCCACCGTCATCAGCCGCCGCGCCCGCTCGTATTCCGGATTGCCGGGCTGGCCATGCGCCGGCACCACGACCCCCGCGACGCCCTCGATATCGGCAGAGATGAAAACCTTCATGGAGCCTCCAGAGCGTGGCGCAGCCCCACGCGGGTGTGGCCGGCGCGGCCGGTGGTGGTCTCGGCCGACAGCAGCGCGTCCAGCACCGCGTCCTGCGTCGCGTCGGCCATGGCCGCGAACAGCAGATCGATCTTCGGTTCGGCCAGCACGCGCTGGGTGAGGATATCGGCGTCGGCCTGGTGCGGCGTGCGGTTGGCGGTGGAGAACCCCAGCATCACATCGCCGCTGCCATGCCCCCAGAAGCTGCCGACGCGGGCGAGCCCCACCCCGCCGCGGCGCACAACACGGGCGAGCTGGCGGTGATCGACCGGCACGTCGGTCGCCATCACCACGATCACCGAGCCCTTCTCCGTCTCGCGCGAAGGCGGGCCGATGCGCCGCCCGTCCGGCAGGCGCAGATCCCCGGCCCGGCCGAAATTGCACAGAGCGAGCAGGCCCAGGACGAATTCCTGCCCGTCCAGCACGATGCGGCGCGATGCGGTGCCGATGCCGCCCTTGCAGCCAAAGCAGCTCATCCCGGCCCCAGCACCCACGGCTCCGGAGGCGAATTCGATCGAGGCGGTGTCCAGCGCGGCGAAGGCATCGGCCTCGGTCACCGCCAGGGCCTGGATATCGTTGAGAAACCCGTCATTGCACTCGCCCACCACGGGATTGACCGTGGGCAGGCTGCGCCCGAGACCCGGATTGGCCGCGATCGCCCGACGCACCAGCGCTGTGGCGCAGGTGCCGACGGAGAGCGTGTTGGTGAGCAGGATCGGGGTTTCGAGCTGCCCCAGCTCGTCGATCTGCATCAGCCCCACGCTTTTGCCGAAGCCGTTCAGCACAAAGCTCGCCGCCACCGGCCGGTCACGATACAGGTCGCCACCATGCGGCAGGATGGCGGTCACACCGGTGCAGATGTCGCCGTGCCGCAGCGTCCGGTGGCCGACACGCACACCCGGCACATCGGTGATGCGGCCCCGGTTCACGGTCGGGCTCATCGCAGCTTCTGGTCCATCGCGTCGCGCAGCCCGTCGCCCAGCAGGTTGAACGCCAGCACGGTGACAAAGATCGCAAGCCCCGGAAACAGCGTCAGATGGTCGGCCACGCCCAGAAAGCTGCGCCCATCCGCCAGCATCGCCCCCCATTCCGCACTCGGCGGCCGTGCCCCCAGCCCGATGAACGACAGCGAGGCCGCCGTCAGGATCGAGGTGCCCAGCCGCAGCGAGGCATAGACGATCACCCCCGGCATGGCGCCGGGCAGGATATGGCGCAGCATCAACGCCGCCCGCCCCACCCCGATCGAGCGGGCCGCCTGCACATACAGCGCCTGCTTCAGCGACAGCGTGGTGCCCCGCACCAGGCGGGAGAACACCGGCACGCTGAACACCGCGATGGAATAGATCACGTTGTCGATCCCCGGCCCCAGCAGCGCCACCACGCCGATCGCCAGGATAATGCCGGGAAACGCCAGCAGCACATCCATCAGCCGCATCAGCACCCCGTCCAGCCACCCGCCGAAGAAGCCGCTGATCAGGCCGATGACGATGCCGACCACGCCACCCAGCGCCACCGACAGGAACCCCACGCTGAGCGACACCCGCCCGCCCCAGATGATCCGGCTGAGGATGTCGCGCCCGTAGGCGTCTGTGCCCAGCCAGTGCATCGCACTCGGCCCGTCGAGCAGACTGTCGTAATCGGGCGTCGCCGGATCGTAGGGGGCGATGAACGGGGCGAACACCGCGGCCAGGATCAGCAGCAGGATCACCGCCAGCGCCGCGATCGCCAGATGCTGCCGGCGGAACCGGCGCAGAAACTCGCCGAACGGCGTGCGGATGCGTTGAACCGTCTCGCTCATCGCAGCCGGATCTCCGGGTTGGCCACGGCGTACAGCACATCGACGGCGAGGTTGATCAGCACGAACTCGATGGAGAACAGCATGATCTCCGCCTGGATCACGGGGTAGTCGCGAAACGACACGCTGTCGACCAGCAGGCGCCCCAGCCCGGGCCAGGAGAACACCGTCTCCACCACCACGGCCCCGCCGAGCAGAAAGCCGAACTGCAGCCCGGTGAGGGTGATGACGGGGATCATCGCGTTGCGCAGCGTGTGCTTCCACGCCACCACCCGCTCGGGCAGGCCCTTCATGCGCGCCGTGCGCACATAGTCCTCCGCCATGATCTCGACGAAGGCCGAGCGGGTGAACCGCGCCATCACGGCGGCCACCCCCAGCCCCAGCGTGAAGGACGGCATCACGTAATGCTGCCAGCTGCCGGCGCCGCCGGTCGGCAGCCAGCCCAGCCGCACCGAAAACAGGTCGATCATCAGCAGCCCCAGCCAGAACCCGGGGAAGGACACGCCGGAGATCGCCAGCACCATCGCCGCCCGGTCGATCAGCCGCCCGCGCCGCACGCCCGAGAGCACGCCGAGCGCCACGCCCGCGATCGTGGACCAGATCATCGACACCAGGGTGAGCCACAGCGTCGGCATGAACCGCTCGCCGATCACCTGCGCCACCGGCTGGCGCGTCTTGGTGGAGCGCCCCAGCCGGAACTGCAGCGTGTTGCCGGCCCAGCGCAGATATTGCGTCACGATCGGGCCATCGAGCCCCATGTCGTGGCGGATCAGCGCGATATCGGCCGGCGTCGCCTCCGGCCCCGCCTCCAGCCGCGCCGGATCGCCCGGCAGGGCATGGACGAAGCCGAAGACAAAGATCGACACGGCGACCAGCACCGGAATGGTGCCGGCCAGCCGCTTCGCCAGGTATGTCAGCAAGAGACGCCCCGTAGGGCGGATGCAATCCGCCGCCCCCAAGCCGAACAGACACCAGCCCGATCCGCCAGCAGCGTCACTTGAACGCCGCCTCTTCCATCAGCATCTGCCCGTCCGGCAGCACATACACCCCGTCGAAATCCTTCGCCTTGGCCGAGACGTTGTTGGCCGAGATCAGGAACACCCACGGGCAGTCCTTCCAGATCTGCGCCTGGGCGGTGTTGTAGGCCGCCTGCCGCTTCGCCGGATCGGCCGTGGTCAGCCCGGCCTCGATCGCCTTGTCCACGATCGGGTTGGCGTAATAGGCCACGTTGAACAGGTTCGGCGGGAACGACTTGCCATAGAACAGCGGCCGCAGACCCCAGTCGGCATCGCCGGTGGAGGCGGACCAGCCGGTGTAGTACATCCGCGTCGTGGCGTCCTCGGGTGTTTTCACGTTCCACACCTTGGCCGCGGCCACGCCGGATTCGAGCGGCTCGACCGAGACCTTTACGCCGACGGCCGCGAACTGCTGCTGCAGGAACTGCATGGCGCGCTGCGTGGTGGTGGCGTTGCCGCCCCACAGCGGCGCCTCGAACCCGTTGGGATAGCCGGCCTCCGCCAGCAGCGCCTTCGCCTTGGCCGGGTCATACGGGTAGGGCGCGCCCTGGCTGCTGTAGCCCGACAGCGTGGCCGGCAAAGGTGCGTTGAGCGGCACGCCGTTGCCGCCGACCACCACCTTGAGGAAGGCCTGCTTGTCCACCGCGTAGTTCAGCGCCTCACGCACCCGCACATCGTCGAACGGCTTGTGCATCACGTTCAGCGCCACGAAGCTGGCAAAGATGGAGGGGGCGGACACCACGTCGATCTTGGGGTCTGTCGCCACCACCTTCACCATCTCCGGCGGCATCGGGTAGATGTACTGCGCCTCGCCGGCCTGCAGCATGGCGAGCCTGGCGCCGTTCTCGGGGATGCTGCGGATGGTGATGCTGTCCACCTTCGGCAGGCCCGGCTTCCAGTAATGCTCGTTCTTCGCCACCTTCAGCGTGTCGGTCTCCCAGGAGACGAACTTGTACGGCCCGGTGCCGGACGGGTGGCGAGAGAGATCCTTGCCGAATTCCGCGATCGCCTTCGGGCTGGAGATGGCGAAGGCCTGGTGCGCCAGGTTGTTGATGAAGGCGCCGAACGGGTATTTCAGCGTGATCTTGACGGTGAACGCATCGACCACCCCGGTCTTGTCGATCGGCGCATACAGGGCTGCGCGCTTGAGGTGGTTGGCCGGGTCCATCGCCCGGTCAAACGAGGTCTTCACCGCCAGCGCGTTGAACGGCGCGCCGTCATGGAACACGATGCCGTGGCGCAGATGCACCACGTAGCTCATCGCGTCCGCACTCGCCTCGGTGCTCTCGGCCAGCACCGGGATCATCTTCATGTCCTTGTCGAAGCCGTACAGCCCCTGCAGCATGGTGCGACTGGCGGTCATCGACAGGTTGTCGTTGAGGTCGGCGGGGTCGAGCCCGACGATGTTGGCGTCGAGCGCCACCACAACGTTGCCCGCGGCCTGGGCGGGCAGGGCGAGCCCGGCCGCAAGCGGCAGGGCCACGCTGAGGAACAGGGCAGTGCGGCGGAACATGGATGTCTCCTGTGTCAGTATTGTCCGCCCACGGCGTGGCGGGCGACGAAGTGATCGGGTCCGACCTGGACCAGCGGCGCCACGATGGGCGGCTGTCCCGGCAGGCGCAACGGGCTTGGCACCTCGCTGTCATCGAGCGTCATCGTCCGGTTGCGCCGCGCCGGGTCGGGCACCGGCACGGCGGACAGCAGCCGGGTGGTGTAGGGATGTGCCGGCGTGGAGAACACCGCCTGGCGCGGGCCGATCTCGACGATCTGGCCGAGATACATCACCGCCACCCGGTGGCTCACCCGCTCCACCACCGCCATGTCATGGCTGATGAACAGCATGGCCAAACCAAGCCGCCGCTGCAGGTCCATCAGCAGGTTCACCACCTGCGCGCGGATAGACACATCCAGCGCCGCCACCGCCTCGTCGGCGATGATCAGCCTGGGATTGCTGGCCAAGGCGCGGGCGATGCACACACGCTGGCGCTGCCCGCCGGACATCTCATGCGGATAGCGCTGGGCGTGCGTGGCCGGCAGCCCCACCTCCTGCAGCAGCGCCTGCACCCTGCGTTCCACCTCGGCGCCGTGGGCGAGGTTGTGGGTGCGCATCGGCTCGGCAATCGAGAACCCCACCGTCAGGCGCGGGTTCAGCGAGGCGAACGGGTCCTGGAACACGAACTGCACCTCGCGCCGCAGCTTCGCCTCGCTGGCCCGGGAGAGGATGGTGACATCGGCGCCGTCCAGCGCGATCGTGCCGGAGGAAGGCTGTTCCAGCCGGATGATGCTGCGCCCGGTGGTCGATTTGCCGCAGCCGCTCTCCCCCACCAGCGACAGCGTCTCGCCCGGCCGCACCGCGAGGCTGACATGCTCCACCGCATGCACCCGCCCGCGCAGGCGGAAATTGCGGCGAACATCGAACCCGGTGGTCAGTTCGCTGATCGCGATCACCGGCGCCTCGGCTGACTTCACCGTGTCCTGCGGCGGCGCCTTCACCCCGTCGCTATCGAACGCCCGCGGCAGCGCCTCGCCCGACAGGCTGCCCAGCACCGGCACCGAAGCCAGCAGCGTCTTGGTGTAGGGGTGCTGGGGAGCGGCGAAGATGGTGGTGACATCGGCATCCTCCACCTTCCGCCCCAGCCGCATCACCGCCACCCGGTCCGCCAGCTCCGCCACCACGCCCATGTCATGGGTGATGAAGATCATCCCCATCCCCGTCTCTTCCTGCAGCCCGCGCAGCAGCCGCAGCACCTGCGCCTGCACGGTCACGTCCAGCGCCGTGGTCGGCTCATCGGCGATCAGCAGCAGCGGCCGGCAGGACAGCGCGATGGCGATCATCACCCGCTGGCGCATGCCGCCCGACAGCTCGAACGGATAGCGCTGCAGCTGCCGTGCCGGATCGGCGATGCGCACCCGCGCCAGCAGCCGCTGCGCCTCCGCCATCGCCGCCGTGCCGTCGAGCCCCTGGTGCAGCGAGATCGCCTCGGCGATCTGCGCGCCCACCCGCAGCACCGGGTTGAGACTCGTCATCGGCTCCTGGAACACCATGGCGATCTCGGGCCCGCGCAGCGCCCGCATCGCCTCGGACGGCATCGTCGCGAGATCGTGAACCGTGCCCGCCCGATCGGTGTAGCCGATCCGCCCGCCGGTGATGCGCCCGCCGGCGAAGTCCAGCAGCCGCGTGACGGCCAGCGCCGTGACCGATTTGCCCGAACCCGACTCCCCCACCAGCGCCAGCGTCTCGCCCGGCGCCACCCGAAGGTCGAGCCCCTCGATCACCGTGACATCCCCGGATTCCCCAGGAAACGCGACGCGCAGCCCGGTCATGTCGAGCAGGCCGCTCATGCAGCGTGCCCCCGGCCGGGCCGGATCCGCACGGGGCGGAAGATTTGCGTGACATCCATCGGCGAAGGCAATCACGCCTTCGCATCCGCGGCAACCGGTCAAAATCCGCCACGAGCCGGCGCCGATCCGGGGGTCTCGACAAGCGCAAATAAATCGTGAATTTTATTCCTCATTCACGTTAGATTATCGTTATGGATCAGCTCGCTCCCGCCATCCTGCCGCCTGACACGACCGATGCGGCCGGGATGCCTGATCCCTCGCTGCGTCTGCTGGCCTCCACCCAGCTTCGTCTTGTGCTGCGCGCCTGGCTGGCGCGGGGCGGGTCGACCCAGCAGGCCGCCACGATCGAATACGGCGCCTCCGGTCGGCTGGCCGATCGGCTGCGCGGCGGCGTGACCGCGGATCTCGCGCTGTTCGCCGATGTCGCCGTCGCCCAGTCGGTGCTGCCGCCCGGCCAGTCCGCCCTGCCGTTCGCCCGCGACCGCCTGGTGCTGGTCTCACGGCCGGATCTGCGCCTGACCGGGCAGGACCTCGTGCAGCGCCTGCAGTCCAGCACCCTACGGCTGGGCTCGGCGCTCATCGATGCCGGCCAGGAAGCCGACCCCGGCGCCGCCTTCTTCGCCTGCATCGACCGGCTCCATCCCGGCGCCGGCGCGCTGCTGCGCAGCCGCGCCCGCCCGCTGGTCGTTCGCGGCGAGGCGCCCTCGCATCGTCAGGTGATGGAGATGCTGGTCTCCGGCCAGATGGATGTGGTGCTCGGCAGCTACGCCGGCCTGCGCACGCTCTCCCAGGTCGCCGATGTGCTGACTCCGCCGGAGGCGCTCGCCGTCGAGATCATCGCCGGCGCCGCCGTGCTGGCCGGCGGCGGCCAGCGCCGCACAGCCGCCGAGCGTTTCGTGGCCGACCTGCGTGCCCCCGAGGGGCAGGCGATGCTGAAGCGCCATGGCTTCGATCCCGTGACAACGGGTCTATAGTCGCGCTCCGTTCACCGGAGTGACACAGACCATGCCCCTGTCCCGCGATGCACTGGCCGCGCGCGATGCCGCCGACCCCCTGGCGCCCTTCCGCGACCGCTTCACCCTGCCGGACGGCGTGCTGTATCTCGACGGCAATTCGCTCGGCGCGCTCCCCCGCGCCACCGCCGCCCGCGTGGCCGACGTGGTGACGCGGGAATGGGGCACCGGCCTCATCCGCAGCTGGAACGACGCCGGGTGGATCGACCTCGCAACCAGGGTCGGCGACAAGATCGCCCGCCTCGTCGGCGCCGCCCCAGGCAGCGTGGTAGTGGCCGACAGCACCTCCGTGAACCTGTTCAAACTGCTGGGCGCCGCCCTCGCCCTGCGCCCCGGGCGCCGGGTGATCCTGTCCGAGCAGGGCAACTTCCCCACCGACCTCTACATCGCCGAAGGCCTCGCCGCCCTGCTCGAGCGCGGCCACAGCCTGCGCACGGTGCGCTGGGACGCCATCACCGAGGCAATCGACGACGACGTCGCCGTGGTGATGCTCACCGAGGTCAACTACCACACCGGCCGCCTGCTCGACATGGCGGCCATCACCCGTGCCGCCCACGCCAAGGGCGCGCTGGTGCTGTGGGACCTCGCCCACACGGCCGGCGCCATGCCGGTGCGGCTGGCGGCCGCCGACGCCGATTTCGCGGTGGGCTGCGGCTACAAGTTCCTCAACGGCGGCCCCGGCGCGCCCGCCTTCCTGCATGTGAACCCGCGCCTGCACGCCACCGTCCGCTTCCCCATCACCGGCTGGTTCGGCCACGCCAGCCCGTTCGCCTTCGAGCCGTCATTTCGAGCCGGCGCCGGCATGGCCGGTGCTTTGGTGGGAACACCACCGGTGATCAGCCTGTCCGCGCTGGAGGTCGGGGTCGATCTGGCGCTGGAGGCGGATCTGGCGCTGGTGCGCGCCAAATCGGTGGAGATGACGTCGGTGTTCGCCGCCCTGGTGCAGGCGTGCTGCGCGGGTCGTGGCCTGCGGCTGGTCTCGCCGGCCGATGCGGCGCAGCGCGGCAGCCAGGTGTGCTTCGCACACCCGGAGGCCCACGCGATCATGCAGGCCCTGATCGAACGCGGCGTGATCGGCGATTACAGGGCACCGGATATCCTGCGTTTCGGCATCACGCCGCTGTATCTGCGGTTCGCCGATATCTGGGACGCGGTCGAGATCCTGAGCGATGTCATGGCGACCGGAGTGTGGCGGGAGTCGCGCTTCCAGGTTCGCCGCGCCGTTACCTGACCGTCATGGGGTCTCCAGCAGCAGGCTGTCACCCTTCATGCCGGTGACCCGCCAACCCGCACGGATATAGAATTGTTCCGCTCGGGTGCCGGGAGAGGTGGTCAGCCACATACGCTGCCATCCGGCCGTAAGCAGCACGTCACAGGCACGGGCGAGCAGCGTGCGGCCGATGCCACGGCCTTCATAGGCCTGGTCCATGAACAGGGCCCAGATGCTGCCGTCACGCGGATCGGCCGCCGAGAAGCCGGCGATCACACCATCCGCCTCCCAGACAAATATGCCGGGATGGTCGATGAACCAAAGCACATCCGCATCTGTCACCCGGGAGGGATCGCGCAGGATATTCTCTCGCACATTCATGCGGATATCGCCGATGCGTGGAATATCCGCCGCGGTTGCTCTGCGGATCATTCCGGAAGGATCGCCACCGCCCGCGTCCAGCCGGCCGAGCCCTGGTGCAGCTTCACCGGAAACGCCGAGATGAGGAAGCCGTCCGGCGGCAGCTGATCGAGATTCGCCATCTTCTCGATCTGGCAGTAGGCGCGGTCACGGCCGACGCGGTGACCTTCCCAGATCAGGTCGGCGTTGCCGGTCTCCTGAACCCGCCGCTTCGTGTGGCTGAACGGTGCGTCCCAGCTCCAGGCATCGGTGCCGACGACGCGAATCCCCTGTTCGGTCAGCCACAGCGTGGCGGCGCGGCCGAAGCCGCAGCCGGTGTCGATGAAGTCGTCCTGGCCGTAGCGGGCGCCGGCGGCGGTGTTGGCGACGACGATTTCGAGCGGCTTGAGCACATGGCCGATGCGGGCGAGTTCGGCCTGGATCTCCTCGGGCTGCACCACATGGCCGTCCGGCAGATGACGGAAATCGAGTTTCACGCCGGGCTGGTAGAGCCATTCCAGCGGCACGGTGTCGATCTTCATCGAGGGCTCGCCGCCGGGGACCAGGGCCTCATTCATTCTTGAAAAGTAATGATATGGCGCGTCCACATGGGTGCCGTTGTGGCTGCTGATGGTGGCGGACTCGACGGCGGCGTATTGGCCTTCGGGCAGCGCTTCGAGCGGCACGCCGAAATACTCGGCGATGCGCGGGCCGGTCTGGTGATGGGTGAAATAGGCGATCTTCGGGCGCATGTCCGGTGGGTCGCTGGCGATGTCGTCGCGCAGCGAGACGGAGAGGTCGATCAGGCGATGAGTCATGGCGGGCGCCTCAGGGCAGGGGGTGGGGGCACAGGCCCTGGGTCATCGGGCGGAAGGCCTGGTCGCCGGGGATGGTATCGACAAGCTTGTAGAGGTCCCAGGGGCCGGTCGATTCCGCCGGTTGCTTGACCTGGAACACGTAGTAGTCGTGCACCATGCGCCCGTCCGCGCGCAGATGGGCGTGGCGCACCACGTCATCGGCGATGGGCAGCGTGTGCATCTCGCGGATCACCGCGCCGGCCTCGCGCGTTTTCGCGGCGGCGGCGGATTTGAGGTAGTGCAGCGTGGCGGAATAGAGCCCGGCCTGGATCTGCGAGGGCATCGCCTTCTGCACAGCGAAGAAGCGCTGGGCGAAGGCGCGGGTGCCGGCGTCGACATCCCAGTAGAACCCCTCGGTCAGCAGCGTGCCGCCGGCCACCGCAAGGCCGAGACCTTTGATATCCAGCACCGAGATGTAGAGGGCCGCGAGCTTCTGTTTGTCGCCGATGCCGAATTCATGCGCGGTTTTGATGCTGTTCAGCGTGTCGCCGCCGGCATTGCCGAGCGCGATCACATCCGCGCCGGAGCTCTGCGCCTGCAGCAGGAAGGAGCTCATGTCCGTGCTGGGGAACGGGTGGCGCGCCACGCCGATGACCTTGCCGCCGGCGGCGCTGACCAGGGTTTTGGCGTCCTCCTCGAACTGGCGGCCGAGCGCGTAGTCGGCGGTGACCATGTACCAGGTGGTTCCGGGCTTGGTCAGCCGGGCCGCCACGCCGTTGACCTGCACATAGGTGTCCCACATCCACTGCACGATATGGTCGGGCATGCAGGCGTCGCCTGACAGGCGGGCGGTGCCGCCGGCGAAGAGGGCCACCCGGTTCTTGTCACGCACGAGGCCGGGCATGGCGAGCTGGATGGCCGCGTTGGACATGTCGATCAGCGCGTCCACGCCCTGGTTGTCGATCCAGTCCCGCGCGATCGACAGCGCGACGTCGGGCTTGTTCTGGTGATCGGCTGAGACGACGCCGATCTTCATGCCCTTGCAGTCGGCAGCCAGGCAGTCCTCGACGGCCATGCGGGCCGCCAGGATCGCGCCGGTGCCGGTGGCGTCGGAATACACGCCGGAGAGGTCGGTGAGCACACCGAGCTTGACTCTGCCGCCGTCCCAGGCGGCTGCGGCCGGTGCGGTTCCGGCGAGCAGAGCCGCCAGGCAGAGCAGGATGCGCATCGTGTTTCCCCCTTTTGGGGGGATGCTCACGGGCGCGTCGCCGCCTGTCAATCGATAGGCTGGCGCAGGGCGGCCTCGATCTTCGGGCCGATCGCCGCCGGCGTGGTCTGCGGCGGGAAGCGCTCCAGCACGGTGCCGTCACGTCCCACCAGGAACTTGCTGAAGTTCCACTTGATGGCGCTGCCCAGCAGCCCGCCGCCCTTCTGCGCCTTCAGGAAGGTGTAGAGCGGGTGCGCCTTGGGGCCGTTCACGTCGATCTTGGCGAACAGCGGGAAGGTGATGCGGTAGCTGGTGTCGCAGAACGTCTTGATCTCGGCGTCGCTGCCCGGCTCCTGGTGGCCGAACTGGTCGCAGGGGAAGGCGATGACGGAGAAGCCCTCCGGCCCGTAGCGGTCCTGCAGCGCCTGCAGCCCGGCATATTGCGGGGTGAAGCCGCAGCGCGAGGCGGTGTTGACGATCAGCAGCACCTGGCCGCGATACGCGCCGAGGCTGGCCTCGGCCCCGGCATTGGTGCGCGCGGCGATGTCGTACAGTCCCATGATCCAGCTCCCTTCAGATTCTAATCGAGCAGCCAGCCCGCGACGATGGCGGCCCCGGACGCGGCGAAGGCGCCGTGCACCATCAGCACCATGCCACGCTGGGCGCCAAGCCAGGATCGGCCCAACCCATACAGCAAGCCCAGCAGGAAGGCGGCCCCGAGCAGCCCCACCGCATCCCACACCAGCGCCGATGCCTGCCAGCCCCGCGTTGCAAGCACCGCCAGTGGTGCTGCCACGCCGATCGCCCCGGCGACGCCATGCGCCAGCCGCGCCCAGGTCGGTGGCCGGCGCGGCACCGCGCGGGCATGCAACGAGGCCAGCCAAAGCCCGAAGGCCACCGCCACCGCCAATCCACCCAGTGCCAGAGCCTGCATTCCTGCTCCCCCAACGTTGACCGCGCGCCTGCTTCGCGCTCCGCTGTGCCATCGAAGGAGAGATGGTCATGCAGATAGATTTCACAGGGCGCCGCGTCATCGTCGCCGGCGGCAGCCGCGGCATCGGCCGCTCGATCGCGCTCGGCTTCGCCCAGGCCGGCGCCGCCGTGTCGATCTGCGCGCGCGGCAAGGCCGATCTCGAGGCCACGCGCGCCGAGCTCGCGGCGTTCGGCGGCATCGCCCATGCCGGCGTGTGCGACCTGTCGGACGCCGCCGCCATCACCGCCTACATCGCCGAAGCCGCCACAGCCCTCGGCGGGATCGACGTGCTGGTCAACAACGCCACCGGCATGGGGGTGGGCAACGACGAGGCCGCCTGGGAAGCCAGCCTGCAGGTGGACCTGATGGCCGTCGTCCGCGCCAGCCAGGCCGCCTTGCCGCATCTGCGCAGCAGCGCCGCCGCCCAGCCGCTTGGCGCCAGCATCATCAACATCTCGTCCGGCTCCGGCCTCAACCCTTCCGTCCGCACCCCGGCCTATGGGGCGGCGAAGGCGGCGGTGATCCATTACACCCGCACCCAGGCCGCCACCCTGGCGCGCGAAGGCATCCGCGCCAACTGCGTCGCCCCCGGCTCGATCGAATTCCCCGGCGGCGCCTGGGAACGCCGCAAGACCGAGGATCCGGCTCTCTACAACGGCGTGCTGGCGGCATGCCCCGCAGGGCGGCTCGGCTACCCGGAAGAAGTCGCCAACGTCGTGCTGTTCCTCGCCTCGCCGCTCGCCAGCTGGGTCACGGCGCAGATCGTCGGCGTCAACGGCGGGCAGGGGCTCCGATAGGTCTGCGGATTGCCTCACTTCCCCCATGCGTCAGGTGTGTGGCAGCATCGGAACGGCGCTGCTATAGCAACGGCGCGCTGGGATGCGGCGCGTGGGGAAACGGTTCCCCGAGGAAAGTGACCATGGCCCGCCGCCGTCAGCTGTATGAAGGAAAAGCCAAGATCCTGTTCGAGGGTCCGGAGCCAGGCACGCTCGTCCAGTATTTCAAGGACGACGCGACCGCCTTCAACGCGCAGAAGAAGGGCACGATCACCGGCAAGGGCGTGCTGAACAACCGCATCAGCGAATATCTGATGCTACGCCTGGGCGAGATCGGGGTGCCCACGCATTTCGTCCGCCGGCTCAACATGCGCGAGCAGCTGATCCGCGAGGTGGAGATCATCCCCATCGAGGTTGTCGTGCGCAACGTCGCCGCCGGCTCTCTGTCCAAGCGGCTCGGCATCCCGGAAGGCACCCGCCTTCCGCGCTCGATCATCGAATACTATTATAAGAACGACGCGCTCGAGAACCCGATGGTGGCGGAAGAGCACATCACCGCCTTCGGCTGGGCCGGCACGCAGGATATGGACGACATGGTCGCCCTCACCCTGCGCATCAACGACTTCCTCACCGGCCTGTTCCTCGGCGTCGGCATCACCCTGGTCGACTTCAAGATCGAGTTCGGCCGGCTGTACGAGAACGAGGACATGCGCATCGTCCTGGCCGACGAGATCAGCCCGGACAATTGCCGCCTGTGGGACAGCAAGACCAACGAGAAGATGGACAAGGACCGCTTCCGCCGCGACCTCGGCCGGGTCGAAGAGGCGTATCAGGAAGTGGCGCGCCGCCTGGGCATCCTGCCCGAGGCCGGCGTGCGAGACCTCAAAGGCCCGGAGACTCTTCAGTGACCAAGGCTGTCGTGACGGTGATGTTGAAGTCGGGCGTGCTCGATCCGCAGGGCAAGGCGATCGGCCAGGCCCTCACTGGCCTTGGCTTCGAAGGGGTCGGCGAGGTCCGAGTCGGCAAGCGCATCGAGATCGAGCTGGCCGAGACCGACCCGGACGCCGCGAAAGCCGCCGCCGAGGAGATGGGCCGCAAGCTGCTGGCCAACATGGTCATCGAGAGCTTCCGGGTGGAGATCGCCCAGGGGACTGATTACTGATGCGCGCCGCCATCGTCGTCTTCCCCGGCATCAACCGCGAGCGCGACATGGCGATCGCCCTCGAACTGGCCACCGGCCACAAGCCCCGCATGGTCTGGCACAAGGAGACGATGCTCGACGGGATCGACCTCGTCGTCCTTCCCGGCGGCTTCAGCCACGGCGACTATCTGCGCTGCGGCGCGATGGCGGCACAGAGCCCGATCATGCCCGCCATCCGCGCCCACGCCGACCGCGGCGGCCACGTGCTCGGCGTGTGCAACGGCTTTCAGATCCTCACCGAAGCCGGCCTGCTCCCCGGCGCCCTGCTGCGCAACGCCGGCCTGCGCTTCCTCTCGCAGGACTGCCACCTGCGCGTCGAACGCGCCGACACCGATTTCGCCCGCCACTACCAGTCCGGCCAGATCTTCCGCGCCCCGCTCGCCCACGGCGACGGCAACTACTTCGCCGATGACGACACGCTGGACCGGCTGGAAGGCGAGGGCCTCATCGCCTTCCGCTACGCCACCCCCGAAGGCGAAATCATCCCCGAAGCCAATTTCAACGGCTCGGCCCGCAACATCGCCGGCATCTACGCCCCCAACCTGCGCGTGCTCGGCCTGATGCCCCACCCCGAGGACCTGGTCGATCCGCTGATGGGCGGCACCGACGGCAAACCACTGTTCGACGGCCTCGCCGCCGCCCTGACGGTGGCCGCGTGATGGAGGTCAACCAGGCCCTCGCCCGCCAGTTCGGGCTCTCGGCGGACGAATACGCCCGCGTCCTCGCCATCATGGGCCGCACCCCCACGCTCACCGAACTCGGCGTGTTCAGCGTGATGTGGTCGGAGCACTGCTCCTACAAATCCTCCCGCGTCTGGCTGAAAACCCTGCCCACCAAGGCCCCCTGGGTCATCCACGGCCCCGGCGAGAACGCCGGCGTGGTCGACATCGGCGACGGCATGGCCGCCGTCTTCAAAATGGAATCCCACAACCACCCGAGCTTCATCGAGCCCTACCAAGGTGCCGCGACCGGCGTGGGCGGAATCCTGCGCGACGTCTTCACCATGGGCGCCCGCCCCATCGCCAACCTCAACGCCCTGCGCTTCGGCGACCCCTCGCTCCCTCGCACCAAGCGCGTGGTGGACGGCGTGGTGCGCGGCATCGGGGGCTACGGCAACTGTGTCGGCGTGCCCACCGTCGGCGGCGAGATCAACTTCCATCCGTCCTACAACGGCAATCCGCTGGTCAACGCCATGACCGTCGGCGTGCTCGACAAAACCAAGATCTTCCTCTCCGCCGCCGCCGGTATCGGCAACCCCGTCGTCTACGTGGGCTCCAAAACCGGCCGCGACGGCATCCACGGCGCCACCATGGCCTCGGCCGAATTCGCCGCCGACTCCGAGGAAAAACGCCCCACCGTCCAGGTCGGCGACCCCTTCGTCGAAAAACTCCTCATCGAAGCCTGCCTCGAACTCATGGCCACCGACGCCATCGTCGCCATCCAGGACATGGGCGCCGCCGGCCTCACCTCCTCCTCGGTCGAGATGGCCGGCAAAGGCGGCGTCGGCATCCAGCTCGATCTCGACCACGTGCCCCAGCGCGAAACCGGCATGACCGCCTACGAGATGATGCTCTCCGAATCCCAGGAGCGCATGCTGATGGTCCTCCGGCCGGACCGGCAGGACGTCGCCCGCGCCATCTTCGAAAAATGGGATCTCGACTTCGCCGTCATCGGCCACATCACCAACACCGGCCGCATCGTCGTCACCCACAAAGGAGTCACCGAGGCGGACATCCCGCTCGACCCCCTGGCCGAACAGGCCCCGCTCTACACCCGCCCCACCGCCGAAACGCCGAAACCCAAACCCCTCGGACCCGTCGCCGACCCGGTCGGCATCGCCCCCGCTTTGCTCAAGCTGATCGGCTGCCCCGATCTGTGCTCCCGCGCCTGGGTCACCAACCAATACGACAGCACCGTCGGCGGCCAGACCGTCAAACGCCCCGGTGCCGCCGACGCCGCCGTGGTGAAGCTGGAAGGCCTGAAACGCGCGCTCGCCATCACCACCGACTGCACGCCCCGCTACGTCGCCGCCGACCCCGAGATGGGCGGCCTGCAGGCCGTCGCCGAATCCTGGCGCAACCTCACCGCCGTCGGCGCCCGCCCGCTCGCCATCACCGACAACATGAACTTCGGCAACCCCGAAAAGCCCGAGATCATGGGCCAGTTCGCAGCCGCCATCCGCGGAATGTCCAAAGCCTGCTTGGCGCTGGACTACCCCGTCGTCTCCGGCAACGTCTCGCTCTACAACGAAACCGAAGGCCGCGGCATCCTGCCCACCCCCGCCATCGGCGGCCTCGGCGTGCTCGATGACGCCAGCACCGCCGTCGGCATCGGCCTCAAGCCCGGCATGGGCCTTGTCCTCGTCGGCAAGATCACCGGCCATCTCGGCCAGTCCCTCTGGCTGCGCGAAATCGCAGGCCTGGAGGACGGCGCGCCCCCGCCGGTCGACCTCGACGCCGAACGCGCCCATGGCGACTTCATCCGCGCCCAGATCGAATCCGGCGCCGTCCAGGCCTGCCACGACATCTCCGACGGCGGCCTGCTGACAGCCATCGCCGAAATGGCCATGGCCGGCACCTGCGGCGCCATCCTCGAACCGCCCCCACCCGGCATCGCCCCCCACGCCTGGTGGTTCGGCGAAGACCAGGGCTGCTACGTCGTCTCCGTGCTCGAACCCAGCGCCTTCATCGTCGAAGCCTCGGTCGCCGACCTGCCCACGCGGCGCCTCGGGCGAACAGGGGGGACTGGTTTGAAACTCGCAGACGGTGCAACCATATCGCTCGAAGACCTGACCAGCGAACACAACCGGTTCTTCCCCGCCTGGATGAGCTAGAGGACCGACCCCATGGCCATGCACGCCGCCGACATCGAAGCCCTGATCAAGGCCGCCCTGCCGGATGCCCGCGTCAGCATCGAAGACCTCGCTGGCGACGGCGACCACTACGCCGCCACCGTGGTGAGCGAAACCTTCCGCGGCATCAGCCGGGTGCGCCAGCACCAGATCGTCTACGCCGCCCTGCGCGGCCGCATGGGGGGCGAACTCCACGCCCTCGCCCTGCAAACCTCCGCCCCCGAATAAAGGACACACCCATGGCCAACATCACCGACCGCATCCAGACCGAGATCAAAACCAACCCCGTCATGCTCTACATGAAGGGCAACGCCATGTTCCCGCAATGCGGCTTCTCCGCCCGTGTGGTGCAGATCCTCACCCATGTCGGCGTGCCCTTCGCCACCGCCAACGTCCTGGAAGACGCCGAGCTGCGCGACGGCATCAAAACCTTCTCCAACTGGCCCACCATCCCCCAACTCTACGTCAAAGGCGAATTCATCGGCGGCTGCGATATCGTCACCGAAATGTACCAGTCCGGCGAACTCACCGAACTGCTCACCGAAGCCGGCGTGCTGCATCCGGCTGAGTAAGCAAGCAAGGCGGGGGGCGTTGCCCCCTCGACCCCCACCAGGGGCCGAGCCCCTGGACCTCGATGCATTGAAGTGAGTTTGTGTCAGAGGAGGGGGCCAGCACGTACCGTCATCAAGGTACCGGTTGGCCCCCTCCTCTGACACAAACTTTCTTAAACGAATGGTGTCCAGAGGCTCTGCCTCTGGCGGGGTCCAGGGGCAGCGCCCCTGGCCTTCCTTTCTTACCGAGCAGGACGAAGCATGTCGGACACGGTGGCGTTGGTGACGGGGGCCAGTCGGGGGATTGGGGCTTCGGTTGCGGTGGAGTTGGCGCGGCGTGGGGTTCATGTGGTGATCACCGGGCGCACGCAGGGCGGGCTTGAGGCCACCGACGATGCCATTCGGGCGGTGGGCGGCCGTGCGACGTTGGTGCCGTTGGATCTGTTGGATGGGGACCAGGTGGATGCGTTGGGTCCGAGTCTGCATGCGCGGTTCGGGCGGTTGGATGTATTGGTGTCCAATGCGGGGTCGCTGGGGAAGCTGACGCCGGTGGGGCACATCTTTCCGAAGGACTGGGCCGAGGTGGTGGGGGTGAACCTTGCGGCGCAGTGGCATTTGATCCGGAGTTGCGGCCCGTTGCTGATGACGGCGCCGGCGGGGCGGGCGGTGTTTCTCACCACGGGTCGTGTGCGCCGGCCGAAGGCCTATTGGGGCGCGTATGGCGCGACCAAGGCGGCGATGGAGCATCTGGTGCTCACCTGGGCGGACGAGGTGCGCACGACGCCGTTGCGGGTGAACCTGTTCGATCCCGGTGTGGTCCGCACGGCGATGCGGGCCGAGGCCATGCCGGGCGAGGATCCCCGCACGGTGCCGGGACCGGAGACGGTGGCACCGGCGATCGCCGATCTGTGCGGGCCCGAGGTGGTGTGCCATGGCGAGGTGGTGGTCGCCAACGCGTAGGGTGGGGCGTTCTTCCGTCCCTCACCACGACGGCGGACGCACGCGTGCCACCCTGAGCGGGTCTTGCCGATTTCTCGACTTCGCGCCCGCACTCGGGTAGTCTTTCCGCATGACCGTTACGGACATCGCACAGCTTTCGCCCGAGGAGCGTCTCGCGCTGATTGAACGCCTGTGGGACAGTCTGGAGCCCGGATCGGTGCCTGTGCGGCCGGCTGTGCTGGATGAGTTGGACAGGCGGCTGCAGTCCGCTGATGTCGAACCGTCCCGGTGCATTCCCTGGGCGAGCATGGTTGCGGAGCTCGGCCGCCGGCGGCTTTGAGCCTCCGCGT
The DNA here is from genome assembly GCA_037445025.1 of Rhodospirillales bacterium. Classification (GTDB taxonomy): domain Bacteria; phylum Pseudomonadota; class Alphaproteobacteria; order Acetobacterales; family Acetobacteraceae; genus CAIQQQ01. The sequence goes on along the minus strand of JBBILI010000005.1, from coordinate 69,812 downwards.
CGTTGTCATGCCCGCGGCGCGGGTCGATATCTTGGCGGCCTACGACTGGTATGCCGAGCGCAATCCGTCGATCGCCGAGCCCTTTCAGGCGCATCTGGACACGACGGTTCGGCGGATAGCCGAGCAACCCGAGCGATACCAGCTGGTCCATTGGCAACTCCGCCGGGCCTTGCTGTCAAGGTTCCCGTTTGGTGTGTTTTTTCAGGTTCTGCCGGGCCTCGTGCAGATCGTGGGTGTGATACACACAAGCCGCAATCCGGCGTTGTGGCGAGGGCGGTCCGAGTGAGGCCGCGATTCCAGCTCAATCCTATTTGGATTGAAATCGTAATGAAATGAGCACACCAAGGCGATTCTCACATCAAGCTCTTGTGGGAGCCCGCCGGCAAAACGTTCCCATCATCCCCTGTGGCAACAACGCGCGCCCAGAGTCCGGCGCGACCCGAACCGTTCGAACCCGCACAGCCCGGCGCACCGCCTCCGCGCCCGGCGCTGCGCCAGGCCGCAACACCGAAGTCTCAATCGCCAGCATCCGGCACAACGGCCGCAACACCCGCACCGCTTGTGGGCAGGCAGTGAGCAACGCCACCATCTCCGGCGTCTCCAGCGCGGCGCGCAGCTGCGAGCCGAACCCCGCCGCCTCCCAGGCCGCCGCCTGCACCAGCCACCCGAACCGGCCGGGCCAGAGCCGCACACCGGCCTTCCGCCGCGGCCGCGCCGCCTTCACCCGGTCGGGCACCGCTGCGTCCCTCACCCCGGCCGGCGGCAAATTCCCTGCCTGAAACCGCGCTGCCATCCCCTCCATACGCCGCAAAATCTGCCCCAGCCTGCGATGCACCAGATGCACCAGCGCCTCCTCCAGCCAGCGCCGCCCACCCCAGGCCGCCACCGCCGCACGCAATCCGGCGATCACGGCGAGGAGGTTCATAAAGGGAGGGGCCATCGAGGTCATGCTTATTTTCCTATCTCAAACGACGCGGCATGACAAGAAAAAAAGCCTACCGCCTCCGAAAGCCCCGTTCCGTCACCCCAAAACCTCCGCCATCAACGCCAGCACCTCCCGCGCCGCCACCGATTTCGGGCTGGTCTCCACGATCGACAGCCCATCGGCGAAGGCCGTCGCCAGCCCCACCCTGTTGCCCCAGCTGGTCGCGCACAGCCGATAGCCCTGCCGCCCGATATCGGACAGCACCCGGTCGCGCAGCTTGCCGGAAGCTGGCGCGCGATTGAGCACCAGCCGTGCGTCCCGCTTCTCGGCGGCCGCCAGCTTCAACGTGCCCTCGGCCGCCCACAGATCGGGCAGGCTCGGCTGCACCGGCACCAGCACCAGGTTCGCGCCGCGGATGGCCAGCCGCGCATCGGTCTCGATCTGCGGCGGGCTGTCGATGATCACCACGTCATGCGATTTGCCCAGCCGTTCCAGCTCGGCCGCCAGCCGCCAGCCGGCCACCTCGCTGAGATGCAGGCTGACCCTGCTGGTCTTGCCGGCCCGCAGCGCGTGCCAGCGCGACAGGCTGCGCTGCGGATCGATGTCCAGCAAGCCGACCGATCGGCCCGACTGGGCAAGCCCCACCGCCAGATTGGCCGCCAGCGTGGTCTTGCCGGCACCGCCCTTCTGCTGCGCCACCGTGATGATCAATGCCATCCAAACACCCCACCTGCCGCGGTGCAACAATAACGCATGCACGGGTGAGGCTGGCAAACGGATCGGTCGCATCGGGCATCGGGACAAGCTAGTCTGGGGGTGACAGGGAGTGCCCCATGAGCGAAGTCGCCACACCAGGACTGTTCGACCGCGCGATCAAGCGCATCACCGGCGTCTGGCGCGACATGGCGTCCGGCGTCTCGCGTGAGGAGGGGGACGGCATCGAGGCGCAGATGCGCGCCTGCCTGGCCGGACGCGGCGGCGAGGTCTCGGCACGCAACCGTGCCGCCAAGCTGGCCGAGACCTATCTGTCGCTCGATGCCGAGGGCAAGCGCGGCTTCCTGCGCATCATCGCCGAGTTCGATTCGGACGCCGACGGCCTCACCGCCGCCTATGGCCGCCTGCTCGAAGCCACAACGCCCGCCGAGAGCGCCGCCGCCAAGGCCAGCCTGCGCCGCGCGCTGGAGCCGCCGCGGGTGCGTCTGCTCACCCAGTTCACCACCATCCCCGACGGCATGAAGTTCATCGTCGACCTGCGGACGAGGCTGCTCGACATCATGAAGGGCGACCCGCATCTGACCGCGCTTGAGGCGGACATGCGCGGCCTGCTGGCCAACTGGTTCGACGTGGGATTCCTCGAGCTCAAGCGCATCGACTGGGACAGCCCGGCCGCCCTGCTCGAGAAGCTGGTCGGCTACGAGGCGGTGCACTTCATCCGCTCCTGGCGCGACCTGAAGAACCGGCTGGACAGCGACCGCCGCTGCTACGCGTTCTTCCATCCGCGCATGCCGGCCGAGCCTCTGATCTTCGTCGAGGTCGCCCTGGTCAAAGGCCTGGCCGACAGCGTGCAGCGCCTGCTCGACCAGAAGGCCCCGGTGGAGGATTCCAAGGTCGCGGATTCCGCGATCTTCTATTCCATCAGCAACTGCCAGCGCGGCCTCGCCGGCATCAGCTTCGGCAACTTCCTCATCAAGCGCGTGGTGGGCGAGCTGTCGGCCGAGTTCCCCAACCTCAAGACCTTCGCCACGCTGAGCCCCATCCCCGGCCTGCGCCGCTGGCTGGAAAAGCAGATCGCCGAGGACGACACGACGCTGCTGACCGAGGAGGAAACCACCGCCCTGCTCGCGCTGGAGAAGGCCGAAACCGGCCCTGCCGCGCTGTCCGCCCTGCTGGCGCGGCCGCGCTGGTGGCGCGAGGCGACGGCGGCCAAGGTGCTGGAACCGGTGCTGATCCGGCTATGCGCGCGCTATCTGCTGGCCGAGAGCCGCGGCAAGCGCGCCGCCGATTCGGTGGCGCATTTCCATCTCTCCAACGGCGCGCGGGTCGAGCGCATCAACATGGCGGCCGATGTGTCGGAGAAAGGCGTGAAGGAGAGTTTCTCGCTGATGGTCAACTATCTCTACGACCCCGCCAAGATCGAGGTCTATCACGAGGACTATGCGGGCGAAGGCCGGCGCCACGCCTCCACCGCCGTGCGCAAGCTCGCGCGCGGCTGGGCATAGTCCGGTGAACGCCCCGGCGCTGCCCGTGGTCCCGGTCCTGTCCGAGGCACGGCGCATCGAACTGCTGCGGCAGATCGAGCGCAAGCTGCTGTGGCTGTCGGCCTGGATGGTCCACAACGCCAACCACATCCGCCCCAACCGCGACGGGCTGAAGGTCGGCGGCCACCAGGCCAGCTGCGCCTCGGTGATCTCGATCATGACGGCGCTGTATTTCGACATGCTCCGCCCGCAGGACCGCGTCGCCGTGAAGCCGCATGCCGGCCCGGTCTTCCACGCCGTCAACCTGCTCTACGGCCGGCAAACGCCGGAAAAGATGGCCGGCCTGCGCCAGTTCGGCGGCGTGCAGCCCTATCCCAGCCGGGTGAAGGACGGCCCGGAGGTCGATTTCTCCACCGGCTCCGTGGGCCTCGGCGTCGCCATCACCAGCTTCTCCGCCCTGATCGAGGACTATGTCCGCCTGCACGAGATGGTGGACCCCGCTTTGCCCGCCGGCCGCCACATCGCCATCGCCGGTGACGCCGAACTCGACGAGGGCAACATCTACGAGGCGCTGCTCGAAGGCTGGAAACATGATGTCCGCAACGTGTGGTGGATCATCGACTATAACCGCCAGAGCCTGGACAGCGTGGTGCCGGACCGTCTGTTCGGCCGCATCGAGGGCCTGTTCCGCGACATGGGCTGGAACGTCGTCACCCTTAAATACGGCCGCAAGCTGCAGGCGGTGTTCCAGCGCGAAGGTGGTCTGGCGCTGCAACGCTGGATCGATGACTGCCCCAACAGCCTCTATTCCGCGCTGACCTTCCAGGGCGGCGGCGCCTGGCGCCGCGCCATCCTCTCCGATCTCGGCCGCGAGCCTGGCCTGCGTGCGATCATCGACGGCATGACCGATGACGAGCTGGCCGAGCTGATGACCAATCTCGGCGGCCACGACATCGAGACCGTGCTGGAGGAGCTGCGCGCCGCCGACGCCGCCGGCGACCAGCCCACCTGCTTCATCGCCTACACCATCAAAGGCATGGGCCTGCCCTTCGCCGGCCACAAGGATAACCATTCCGGCTTGATGACCAAGGAACAGATGGAGCTGTTCCGCCGCCAGATGGGTATTCGTCCGGGCCACGAGTTCGACCTGTTCGAGGGCCTGGACGCAACGCCCGAGGAACTGCAGGCCTTCATCGCCAGCCGCGCCTTCGCCACGCCCCTTTCGCCCGCCGGCCGTTCGCTGCCGACCCCGCAGATCCATGTGCCGGACCAACTGCCCGCGCCAGACGCCTCCGGCCGCAAGATGTCCACCCAGGGCGGCTTCGGCGAGATCCTAGCGGAAATCGGCCGCGGCCAGGGCGCCTTCAAGGACCTCGCCAGCCGCATCGTCACCACCAGCCCCGACGTCACGGTCTCCACCAATCTCGGCCCCTGGGTGAACCGGCGTGGGGTGTTCGACCGCCACACCCGCAACGACGTGTTCCGCGACGCGAAGCTTGCCTCCGCCCAGCGCTGGGGCATGTCGCCCTCCGGCCAGCACATCGAGCTCGGCATCGCCGAACAGAACCTGTTTCTCATTCTCGGCGCCATGGGCCTGTCCCACGCCCTGCACGGCGCCCGCCTGCTGCCGATCGGCACGGTCTACGACCCGTTCGTCAACCGCGGCCTCGATGCGCTGATCTACGCCTGCTACCAGGACGCCCGCTTCCTGCTGGTCTCCACCCCTTCTGGCCTCACCCTGGCGCCGGAAGGCGGCCAGCACCAATCCATCAACACCCCGCTGATCGGCATGGCCGCCGACCGTCTCGCCTCGTACGAGCCCACCTATGTCGACGAGCTGGCGATCCTGCTCCGCCACGCCTTCCACCACATGCAGCAGCCCGACGGCTCGGCCGTGTGGCTGCGCCTGTCCACCCGCCAGCTGCTCCAACCCACCCGCACGCTCGATCCCGCCGCGGTGATCGCCGGCGCCCATTGGGTGGTGCCGCCGGCCCCGGGTGCGCGGATCGCGCTGGCCTACCAGGGCCCGATCGCCCCGGAGGCCGAGGCCGCCTTCGCGGACCTCGCCGCCGAGGAACAAGGCGCCGGCCTGCTCGCCATCACCAGCCCCGACCGCCTCCACGCCGACTGGCTCAAAGCAAGCCGAGCCCGCCGCACCGGCGACCGCACCGCCACTGCGCACATCGAAACCATCCTCGCCCCGCTGTCACGCAACGCCGCTCTCGTCACCATCCTCGACGGCCACCCCGCCGCCCACGCCTGGCTCGGCGCCGTCCGCGGCCAGCGCGTGGTGCCGCTGGGCCCGGATCGGTTTGGCCAAAGCGGCGACTTGATCGATCTCTACAAGGAATATGCCCTGGACACAGACGCCATCCTCGACGCCTGTGCCCAGGCACTTCTAGGCTGAAGCGAATTAAATGGCAGAACTGAAGTTTCTGCCATAAGTTCCATCCAGGAAAATAATATGGGCACGATGGGCACAAAGGTTCAGGATGGCGGACGTCTGGTGGTGCCGGTGGAGCTGCGCCGCGAACTCGGGCTGCAGACCGGCACCGACATTGTCATGGACGTGGTGGACGGCGCTCTGCGCATCCGGACCATGAGGCAGGTGATCAAGGATGCACAGGCCGTGATCCGACGCTACATACCCGAGGGCGTAAGCCTCGCCGACGAGCTGATCGCTGACCGCCGTCTTGAGGCTCTGCGAGAGGAGCAGGAGTAACAGCGCGTGGCGCCGACGCCGATCATTCTGGACGCATCGGCCTTGCTGGCGGTGCTGCAGGATGAGCCGGGCCAGGAAAAAGTCGAGCCGTTTCTCTCACGTGCCTGCATCAGCGCCGTCAATCTGGCGGAAGTCGCGACCAAGTTGGCCGACCGCGGTGTTGCCTGGCCCGACATCGAGGTCACCCTGCGCGGATTGAACCTTGACGTTCAAGGCTTCGATGTGGATCAGGCTCTCGGATCGGCCGCACTGCGCGGCATGACCCGAACGAAGGGATTGTCACTCGGGGATCGCGCCTGTCTGGCCCTGACCCGTAAACTCGGCGGCATCGCCCTGACCGCCGACCGTGCCTGGGCGGGGCTTGCCCGTGTGGAACTGATCCGCTGACGGATCCTGCAGCGCAGCTTGCCGCACTGATGCGCGCCGACCTCCTCCGCTGGCACCTGCTGTCCCTCGTCCGCGACCTCGCCTTGCCCGATGGCTGGATCGCCGCCGGCTTCGCGCGCAACGCCGTGTGGGACCACCAACACGGCCGCCCCGCCTCACCCCACACCCCGCTTCACCGCCGAAAAGGCGCCGATCTTCCACGCCAGACTCCGCGACAAGGCCTGGTGCACCACCTGGCCGAGGCTGCGGGTGGTCGGGTGAAGCCAAGCAAGCGCTGGGGCGCTGCCCCAGACCCCGCCTCAAACCAGGATATTCTTCAAAACAGGAGGGTCCAGGGGGCTCGGCCCCCTGGCGGGTCTGGGCAGCGCCCAGCGCTATCTTGCCTTCCCCCGCCCCCTGCGCTACCACCCCGCGCTCACGGTCGTACCATGCGGGCGTGGTGAAATGGTAGACACGCCAGATTTAGGTTCTGGTGGCGCAAGTCGTGGAGGTTCAAGTCCTCTCGCCCGCACCACCGGCCGGTCCAGGACGTGAGGACAGGGATTTCCGACAGATGCAGGTCACCGAGACGCTCTCCGAGGGTCTGAAGCGCGGTTTCACCGTGGTTCTCCCCGTCGCCGACATCGCCGACAAGCGCGCCAAGCGCCTCGCCGAGGTGGCCAAGACCGTCAACCTGCCTGGCTTCCGCCCCGGCAAGGTGCCGCTCGCCCTGGTCAAGAAGCGCTATGACGGCGCCATCATGGCCGAGGTGCTGGAGCAGAGCGTCAACGACGCCACCACCCAGCTGCTGTCCGATCGCGGCCTGCGCGCCTCCAGCCAGCCCAAGATCGAGGTCGTCACCATCGAGGACGCCAAGGACGTCGAGTTCAAGGTCGATGTCGAGCTGCTGCCCGAGATCACCATGCCGGACTTCAAGGCCATCAGCCTGACCCGCCTGAAGGCCGAACCCTCGGCCGAAGAGACCGACAAGACCCTCAGCGAGATCGCCGCCCGCCAGCGCGAGACCGTCACCCTCGAAGGCGAGGACATCGTCCCCGCCGAGGCCGGCCATATCCTGACCGTGGATTTCCTCGGCAAGGTCGACAGCGTGCCCTTCGAAGGCGGCACCGGCACCGACATGGATGTCGAGATCGGCGGCAGCGGCTTCATCCCCGGCTTCTCCGAAGCCATGATCGGCATGAAGCCCGGCGATTTCCGCGTCATCGACGTCACGTTCCCTGCGGAATACAGCGCCAAGGAACTGGCCGGCAAGGCCGCCACCTTCGACATCACCGCCAAGGCGCTGAAGCGCGCCGTCACGCCCGAGCTGAACGACGCCCTGGCCGAGAAGCTCGGCTTCGAAAACCTCGAAGATGTCCGCAAGGCCATCGCAAGCTCGATGCAGCGTGAGCTCGACCAGATGTCGCGCCTACGCCTCAAGCGCCATCTGCTGGACGCGCTGGCCGCCCAGGCCAGCTTCGACGTGCCGCCGAGCATGGTCGACGCCGAGTTCGAGCAGATCTGGCAGCGTGTCGAGGCCGACCGCGCCAAGGGCGAGACCGACAGCGAGGACGCCGGCAAGGACGAGGCGACGCTGAAGGCCGAATACCGCGTCATCGCCGAACGCCGCGTGCGCCTGGGCCTGCTGCTGGCCGAGATCGGCCGCGTCAACGGCATCACCGTCGCCCCGGACGAGATGAACCGCGCCATGATCCGCGAGGCCCAGCGTTATCAGGGCCAGGAGCAGATGGTCATGGACTTCTTCCGCAAGAACCCGCAGGCGGCGGAATCGCTGCGTGGCCCGATCTTCGAGGAGAAGGTGGTCGATTTCGTGCTGGAACTGGCCGATGTCACCGACCAGCCGATCTCGGCCGAAGACCTCGCCAAGGAAGCCAACACGGCCGAGACGTCTGCCGGGTGATTGACCGGGCTGGTCGCGGCACGCTGGTAGCTGCGATTCTGACACCCATGTTAAGCGACTGGTGATGGTTTTCGCGTCTCATCGGATTGTAGTCTGCTTCGGACTCGGGCGACGCGGCTGAACAGAGGAAACTGCTATGTTGGACCGCGACCCGGTTGAGATCTACGCGAACAACCTCGTGCCGATGGTCGTCGAACAGACGGCGCGCGGCGAGCGTTCGTATGACATCTACTCGCGCCTGCTGAAGGAGCGGATCATCTTTCTGACCGGCCAGGTCTATGACCAGGTCAGCTCCCTGATCTGTGCCCAGCTGCTGTTCCTGGAGAGCGAGAACCCCAACAAGGACATCTCGTTCTACATCAACAGCCCAGGCGGCGTGGTCAGCTCCGGCCTCGCGATCTATGACACGATGCAGTATATCCGCTCCCCCGTGAGCACCGTCTGCATCGGCCAGGCCGCCTCCATGGGCAGCCTGCTGCTGTGCGCGGGTGCGGCCAAGAAGCGTTATGCATTGCCGAATGCGCGCGTGATGGTGCATCAGCCCTCCGGCGGCGCCCAGGGCCAGGCGACGGATATCGAAATTCAGGCCCGTGAGATCCTCACGCTGCGCAAGCGCCTGAACGAGATCTATGTGCGCCACACAGGTCAGCCTATCGAGGCGATCGAGCGCAAGCTGGAGCGTGATTCCTATCTTTCCGCAGAGGAAGCACGGGATTTCGGTCTCGTTGACGAAGTGGTCGAAAATCGGCCCGTCCCCACGGACACTGAAACCAAGGTCTGATCGCCGGCGCCGCGTCGCCGCGATCGGATCGTCATCGCGAAACGGCACGACGCTTGCGAGTCACGTGCCGGTAACATTAACGTTTGACCCGGCGCCTCGCCGCTGTCGGGCCGTCTCCCGGCGGGTTCTTGTCCCCGGCTCCGGCCGGGGTCTAGAGTTTCGGGAGGTCAACCCCGGTGGCCCGGGGCAGGAGCGCGCATGAGCAGCAAGTCTGGCGATTCAAAGAACACTCTGTACTGCTCTTTCTGTGGCAAATCGCAGCACGAGGTCCGCAAACTCATCGCAGGACCGACGGTCTTTATCTGCGACGAGTGCGTCGAGCTGTGCATGGACATCATTCGCGAGGAGCACAAGACGCACCTCGTGAAGTCGCGCGACGGGGTACCGACGCCGAAAGAGATCTGCAAGGTCCTCGACGATTACGTGATCGGCCAGTCCCACGCCAAGAAGGTGCTGAGCGTGGCCGTGCACAACCACTACAAGCGCCTGGCACACGGGGCGAAGAACAACGACGTCGAGATCGCCAAGTCCAACATCATGCTGGTCGGCCCCACCGGCTCCGGCAAGACGCTGCTGGCCCAGACGCTCGCGCGTATTCTCGACGTGCCGTTCACCATGGCCGACGCCACCACGCTGACCGAGGCCGGCTACGTGGGCGAGGATGTCGAGAACATCATCCTCAAGCTGCTGCAGGCGGCGGACTACAACGTCGAACGCGCCCAGCGCGGCATCGTCTATATCGACGAGGTCGACAAGATCAGCCGCAAGTCGGACAACCCCTCCATCACCCGTGATGTCAGCGGCGAGGGCGTGCAGCAGGCCCTGCTCAAGATCATGGAAGGCACCGTCGCCTCCGTGCCGCCGCAGGGCGGGCGCAAGCATCCGCAGCAGGAATTCCTGCAGGTCGACACGACGAACATCCTCTTCATCGTCGGCGGCGCATTCGCCGGCCTCGAAAAGATCATCTCCGCCCGCGGCAAGGGCTCGGGCATCGGCTACGGCGCCGAGGTGCGCAGCCCCGATGAACGCCGCACCGGCGCCATCCTGCGCGAGGTCGAGCCTGAGGATCTGCTGCGCTTCGGCCTGATCCCCGAGTTCATCGGCCGTCTGCCGGTCGTGGCTACGCTGGAGGATCTCGACGAGCCCGCGCTGATCGAGATCCTGACCAAGCCGAAGAACGCCCTGGTCAAGCAGTACGGCCGCCTGTTCGAGATGGAAGGCGTCAAGCTGACCTTCACCGAGGACGCCATGGCCTCGGTCGCCAAGCGCGCCATTGCCCGCAAGACCGGGGCGCGCGGCCTGCGCTCGATCATGGAGGCGATCCTGCTTTCCACCATGTTCGAACTCCCCGGGCTCGACGGCGTCGAGGAAGTGGTCATCAACCGCGAAGTGGCGGAAAGCCGGGCCAACCCGTTGTTCATCCACGGCAAGGAACGCTCGGAGAACACGGCCTGAGACGCATCTGGCCTGCCCTGTCATATTGCTGTCACAGTCTTGTGAGGCGGTGTGGGGCGGGCCAAGTGAGAGAGCACAGGTGTGGTGGTCTTCATCGGCGACACCATCCGGAATGGCCCGTGCCGATACGGGCGGGCCGATCTGCCGACTGTCCTTTAGGAGGTCACTATGACTGACAAGCCAAAGTCTCCCGGCCCGAAGCCATCCGGCGAGCCGAAGATCGAACCGGAGGTGATGCCGGTTCTGCCGCTGCGCGACATCGTCGTCTTCCCGCACATGATCGTGCCGCTGTTCGTCGGTCGTGAGAAATCCGTCCGGGCGCTGGAAGCCGTGATGAAGGACAACAAGCAGATCCTGCTGATTGCCCAGAAGAACGCCTCGCAGGACGATCCATCCTCCGATGACATCTACCGTGTCGGCACGGTTTCCACGATCCTGCAGCTGCTGAAGCTGCCGGACGGCACCGTGAAGGTGCTGGTCGAAGGCGGCAAGCGCGCCCGCATCACCGAATTCAAGGAGACCGAGAGCTATTTCGAGGCCTTCGTTACCCCGATGCCGGATCTCGACACCGATGCCAAGGAGCTGGAAGCCCTCGGCCGCACCGTGGTCACCCAGTTCGAGCAATACATCAAGCTCAACAAGAAGATCGCGCCAGAGGTTCTGGTCTCGCTGAACCAGATCGAGGACCCCTCGACCCTGGCCGACACCGTCTCCTGCCACCTCAACCTCAAGATTGCGGAAAAGCAGGAGCTGCTGGAAATCCAGCGCGTCGGCGAGCGGCTGGAGCGTGTGTTCGGGCACATGGAGTCCGAAATCGGCGTGCTGCAGGTGGAAAAGCGCATCCGCAACCGCGTCAAGCGGCAGATGGAGAAGACGCAGCGCGAGTACTATCTGAACGAACAACTCAAGGCGATCCAGAAGGAGCTGGGCGAGGGCGAGGAAGGCAAGGACGAGACCGCCGAACTCGAAGCCCGCATCAAAAAGACGCGCCTCTCCAAGGAGGCCCGCGAGAAGGCCATGGGCGAGCTGAAGAAGCTCAAGACCATGAGCCCGATGTCGGCCGAAGCCACCGTGGTGCGCAACTATCTCGACTGGATCCTGTCGATCCCGTGGAAGAAGCGCAGCAAGGTGAAGAACGACGTGGTCGAAGCCGAAGCCACGCTCGATCTCGACCATTACGGCCTGGACAAGGTGAAGGAGCGCATCACCGAATATCTGGCGGTGCAGTCGCGCAGCCAGAAGATGCGCGGGCCCATCCTGTGCCTGGTCGGCCCGCCGGGCGTGGGCAAAACCTCGCTCGGCAAATCCATCGCCAAGGCCACCGGCCGCAATTTCGTCCGCATGTCGCTGGGCGGCGTGCGCGATGAGGCGGAGATCCGCGGCCACCGGCGCACCTATATTGGCTCCATGCCCGGCAAGGTGATCCAGGGCATGAAGAAGGCCAAAACCTCCAACCCGCTGTTCCTGCTCGACGAAATCGACAAGCTCGGCGCCGACTGGCGCGGCGATCCGTCCTCGGCCCTGCTGGAGGTGCTGGACCCCGAGCAGAACGCCACCTTCGCCGACCATTATCTGGAGGTGGATTACGACCTGTCGGACGTGATGTTCGTCACCACCGCCAACTCGCTGCGCATGCCCCAGCCGCTGCTGGACCGCATGGAGATCATCCGCATCCCCGGCTACACCGAGGATGAGAAGGTCGAGATCGCCAAACGTCACCTGATCGCCAAGCAGGGTGAGCAGCACAGCCTCAAGCCCGAGGAATGGTCGATCAACGAGGACGCACTGCGCGACCTCATCCGCTACTACACGCGGGAAGCCGGCGTGCGGAACCTGGAGCGCGAGATCGCCAACCTCGCCCGCAAGGCGGTGAAGGAGATCGTCACCAAGAAGTCCAAGAAGGTGACGATCACCCGCAAGAACCTTGAGAAATACGCAGGCGTGCAGAAGCACCGCTACGGCGACCTCGAGGACTCGGACATGGTCGGCGTCGTCACCGGCCTGGCCTGGACCGAGGTGGGCGGCGAGATTCTGACCATCGAATCGGTGCTGCTGCCCGGCAAGGGTAACGTCAAGCACACCGGCAAGCTGGGCGACGTGATGCAGGAATCGGTCTCGGCGGCGCTCAGCTACGTCCGCAGCCGCTCGATCAGCTTCGGCATCAAGCCCACCCTGTTCGAAAAACGGGACATCCACGTCCACGTGCCCGAAGGCGCCACGCCGAAGGACGGCCCGTCCGCCGGCATCGCCATGGCGACCTCGATCGTCTCGGTGCTCACCGGCATTCCCGTCCGCCGCGACGTGGCGATGACCGGCGAGATCACCCTGCGGGGCCGGGTGCTGCCGATCGGTGGGCTGAAGGAAAAGCTGCTGGCTGCCCTGCGTTCCGGGATCACCACGGTGTTCATCCCCAAGGACAACGAGAAGGATCTGGCGGAGGTGCCTGACAACGTGAAGAAGCACCTCAAGATCATCCCCGTCGCCCATGTGGATGATGTCATCGCCCAGGCGCTGGCCAGCAAACCGGTGGCGATCGAATGGGTGGAGCCGCCGGAACCGGCTGCCGCCGCAGCCACCCCAGCCTCGGCCTCGCTGCCGCACTGAAGCCTCGTCTGACGATCCTGGAAAACGACGCAGGGATACCATCCCTGCGCCGCTTTTCGTATTGACCGGGTCTGCGCGACTCGGGCAACCGCAGAAATCCGCGGATTTTGACGGGTGCTTCGTTGACGCGTGCGAAAACGCGCCTCTAGTGTCGCGCCACCGCAGACACCGAATCGCTTGTGCCAGCGTCCCACCACCACCCAAGGAGTTTAAGCGTGAACAAGATGGACCTGATCGCCGCCGTGGCCGAACACACCGAACTGCCGAAGGCGAAAGCCACCGAGGTCGTCGATGCCGTGTTCACCGCCATCGAGGGCGCGCTGAAGAAGAAGGATGAGGTGCGCCTGGTGGGCTTCGGCTCCTTCGCCACCGCCACCCGCAAGGCGTCCAAGGGCCGCAACCCGCAGACCGGCGTGGAGATCGACATCCCCGAGAGCACCTCGGTGCGCTTCAAGCCGGGCAAGGCGTTGAAAGACGCCGTGAACTGAGCCAGAAGACCAGGGCCGGGGGGTCACCTCCGGCTTTTTTTCTGTTCCACGCGTCCGAGGGGCGGTTAGCTCAGAGGTAGAGCGGCTCGTTTACACCGAGTTGGCCGGCGGTTCGATCCCGTCACCGCCCATACGCTTCATGACAGGTCGGGCCGTCACCGACTTTCTCAACAAGACAGCTTGACGTGCCTATCGGGTCGCCGTAGATCGTGCGCCCTGCCGCTGCGGGTGTAGCTCAGTTGGTTAGAGCGCCGGCCTGTCACGCCGGAGGTCGCGGGTTCGAGCCCCGTCACTCGCGCCAGCAGCGCAGGAACCGATCCCCTCAAAGATGTCCAAGAGACATCAAGCGATGCGCAACCGATTGTGCATGGCAGCGACGCGTCTTGCCCGCGCCTCTCGCCCTTGCGCCCGGTCTCCTGCGGACATGTCCACCTAAATTGACGTTCCGTAGCCGGTGCACCCCTATGGAAGTGCGCGCGCGATACGGCTAAGGTCCGGCCGCGTTGCATTGCGGCATAAAAGGGGCTGAGGGCATGGCACCGATCCTGGCGGATTACTTCCCCATACTGGTGTTCCTGGTGATCGCCGGCGTGATCGCAACGGCCATGGTGGCCGGCTCGCTGCTGCTGGCCCGGCAGAAACCCTATGCCGAAAAGCTCTCCGCCTATGAGTGCGGCTTCGAGGCGTTCGACGACGCGCGCCGCCGGTTCGACGTGCGCTTCTACCTCGTGGCCATTCTGTTCATCATCTTCGATCTCGAAGTGGCGTTCCTGTTCCCCTGGGCGGTAAGCCTGTCCGAGATCGGAGTTTTCGGCTTCCTGTCCATGATCGGGTTCCTGGCGGTTCTCACCGTCGGGTTCATCTATGAATGGAACAAGGGTGCCTTGGATTGGGAGTGACATCGATGTCTGACGCCATCGCCTGGAACAAGGACGCGCTGCCGCCGGGTCCCGCCCAGGATGCCGTGATCAAAGGCATCACCGGCGCCATCGACGACAAAGGCTTCGTGGTTGCCAACATCGACCGTCTGGTGAACTGGGCCCGCACCGGCAGCCTCTGGCCGATGACCTTCGGCCTGGCTTGCTGCGCCGTGGAGATGATCCACGCCTACATGCCGCGCTACGATCTCGACCGGCTCGGCATCATCCCGCGCGCGTCGCCCCGCCAGAGCGATGTGATGATCGTCGCGGGCACGCTGACCAACAAGATGGCCCCCGCTTTGCGCAAGGTCTACGACCAGATGCCGGAGCCGCGCTGGGTGATCAGCATGGGCAGCTGCGCCAACGGCGGCGGCTACTACCATTATTCCTACTCGGTGGTGCGCGGCTGCGACCGCGTGGTGCCGGTGGACATCTACGTGCCGGGCTGCCCGCCCACCGCCGAAGCCCTGGTGTACGGCATCATGCAGCTGCAGAAGAAGATCCGCCGGACCGGGACCATTCTCCGTGGCTGACGTGATCGAAGCGCCGGGCCACGCGGCCTACACCGCCCTTCCAGGGGTCACCGCCGTCACGGTCGAGCTTGGCGAGCTGGTGCTGCACGCCACCCGCGACAGCCTGGTCGAACTCTGCATCGCCCTGCGCGACACGCCGGGCCTCGCCTTCGAGCAGGTGATGGATATCGCAGGCCTCGACTGGCCGGACCGCTCCCCGCGCTTCGAAGTCGTCTACAATCTGCTCTCGGTCAGCCTGAACCAGCGTGTCCGCGTCATCGTCGCCACCGACGACGCAACCCCGGTCCCCTCCGTCCACACCGTCTGGCCGGTCGCCACCTGGTGGGAGCGCGAGGCGTGGGACATGTTCGGCATTCTGTTCGCCGGCCAGCCGGACATGCGCCGCATCCTCACCGATTACGGCTTCGAGGGGCACCCCCTGCGCAAGGACTTCCCGCTGACCGGCTATGTCGAGGTCCGCTATGACGAGGACCGCAAGGCCGTGGTCTACGAGCCGGTGAAGCTCACCCAGGATTTCCGCAACTTCGATTTTGTCTCCCCCTGGGAAGCCATGACCACGCTGCCCGGCGACGAGAAGGCCAAGCGCTCATGAGCGAGATCGCCGACAAGACCACAAAAACGGTCGAGATCGACAGCCACTCGATCAATTTCGGCCCCCAGCACCCCGCCGCCCACGGCGTGCTGCGCCTCATCCTGGAGATGGACGGTGAGGTCGTCGAGCGCGCGGACCCGCATATCGGCCTGCTGCACCGCGGCACCGAGAAGCTGATCGAGTACAAAAGCTACATCCAGGCCGTCCCGTATTTCGACCGGCTCGACTATGTGAGCCCGATGACGCAGGAGCACGCTTTCGCCCTGGCCACGGAGAAGCTGCTCGGCATCGAGGCGCCGCTGCGCGCGAAATGGATCCGCACGCTGTTCAGCGAAATCACCCGTGTGCTGAACCACCTGCTGAACCTCACCACCTACGCGCTCGACGTCGGCGCCATCACCCCCTCACTGTGGGGGTTCGAGGAACGCGAGACCCTCATGGAATTCCATGAGGCCGCCTCAGGCGCGCGCCTGCACGCCAACTACTTCCGCCCCGGCGGCGTCTCCAAGGACCTGCCGGCCGGCCTCGAGGACAAGATCGCCGCCTGGGCCGAGACCTTCCCCAAATTCATCGACGATCTGGAAACGCTGCTCACCAACAACCGAATATGGAAACAGCGAACCGTCGATATCGGCATCGTGCCGGCCGAGATGGCGCTGGCCTGGGGCTTCTCCGGCCCCTGCCTGCGCGCCTCCGGCGTGCCGTGGGATCTGCGCAAATCGCAACCCTACGAGATGTATCACGAGCTCGATTTCCGCATCGCCGTCGGCCGCAACGGCGACTGCTACGACCGCTACCTCATGCGCATCGGCGAGATGCGCGAGAGCGTGTCGATGATCAAGCAATGCCTGGCCAAGATGAAGCCCGGCCCGATCAAGCACGCCGACCACAAGATCACCCCGCCGTCCCGCGCCGAGATGAAGCGCTCGATGGAGGCGCTGATCCATCACTTCAAACTGTATACTGAAGGCTATCACGTGCCGGCAGGCGCCACCTACACTGCCGTCGAGGCGCCGAAAGGCGAGTTCGGCGTGTATCTGGTGGCCGACGGCACCAACCGCCCGTATCGCTGCAAGATTCGTTCGACCGGCTTCGCCCATCTGCAGGCTATCGATGTGATGGCCAAGCGGCACATGCTGGCCGATGCGGTGGCGATCATCGGATCGCTCGACATCGTGTTCGGCGAGATCGACCGGTGAGCGACATGGAACCGACCTCTTTTTCCTTCGATGCCGACAGCCAGAAGCTGATCGACACCGCCATCGCCAAATACCCCGCCGGCAAGCAGGCCAGCGCCGTGATGCCACTGCTCGACATCGCCCAGCGCCAGATAGGCCGCACCACCGGCTCCGCCTGGATTCCACGCGTGGCCATGGACGAAATCGGCCGCGTGCTCGACATGCCGCCGATGCGCGTCTACGAGATCGCCACGTTCTATTTCATGTACAACACAAAATCGATCGGCAAATATCATCTGCAGGTCTGCGGCACCACACCGTGCTGGCTGCGCGGGTCGGATGACGTGGCGCGCGCCTGCCGCGAGGCGACGGGCATCTCCGGCTATGGCGAGACCTCGGCGGATGGGCTGTTCACCCTCACCGAGGTCGAATGCGTCGGCGCCTGCGTCAACGCGCCGGTGCTGCAGGTGGATGACGATTATTACGAGGATCTCGACGCGGCCCGCACCAAGACGCTGATCGAATCGCTGCGCCGTGGCGAGCGCCCGCCGCACGGTTCCACGATCGGCCGCCAGAATGCCGCCCCGGAAGGCGGACCGATGACCTTGCTGACGATCAAGGGAGCGTGAGCGCATGCTGACCGACAAGGACCGCATCTTCACCAATCTCTACGGCCTGCACGATCCCGGGCTCGCCGGCGCGCGCGCCCGCGGCGACTGGGACGGCACCAAGGAGATCCTGGCGCGCGGCCGCGACGCGATCATCGAGGAGATGAAAGCCTCCGGCCTGCGCGGCCGCGGCGGCGCCGGCTTTCCCACCGGCATGAAATGGTCGTTCATGCCCAAGGTCGTCGGCGACCGGCCGCACTACCTCGTGGTGAACGCTGACGAATCCGAGCCCGGCACCTGCAAAGACCGCGACATTCTGCGCCACGACCCGCACAAGCTGGTCGAAGGCTGCCTGATCGCCTCCTTCGCGATGGCGGCGCAGACCTGCTACATCTACATCCGCGGCGAGTTCTACAACGAGGCCGTCGCCCTGCAGCGTGCCATCGACGAGGCATATGACGCGGGGCTGATCGGCAAGAACGCCTGCGGCTCAGGGTTCGATTTCAACCTGTATCTGCATCGCGGTGCCGGCGCCTATATCTGCGGCGAAGAGACCGCGCTCATCGAAAGCCTCGAAGGCAAGAAGGGCATGCCGCGGCTGAAGCCGCCGTTTCCCGCCGCCGTCGGCATCTATGGCTGCCCCACGACGGTCAACAACGTCGAGTCAATCGCCGTGGCGCCGACCATCCTGCGGCGTGGTGCCGCCTGGTTCTCAGCCCTCGGGCGGCCGAAGAACGCCGGGACGAAAATCTTCTGCATCTCCGGCCATGTGAACAAGCCGTGCAATGTCGAGGAAGAGCTCGGCATCCCCATGCGCGAACTGATCGACAAATACGCCGGCGGCGTGCGCGGCGGCTGGGACAATCTGCTGGCCGTCATCCCCGGCGGCTCCTCGGTGCCGATGCTGCCGCGCGAGACCTGCGACACCATCCTGATGGATTTCGACAGTCTGCGCGAAGTGAAGTCCGGCCTCGGCACCGCCGGCATGATCGTGATGGACAAGTCGACCGACCCGATCAAGGCCATCGCCCGCCTCGCCGCGTTCTACAAGCACGAAAGCTGTGGCCAGTGCACGCCATGCCGCGAGGGCACCGGCTGGATGAAGCGGGTGATGGACCGCATGGTGCAGGGCCGCGCCGAGATCGCCGAGATCGACGTGCTGGAGCGGGTGACGCGCCAAATTGAAGGCCACACCATCTGCGCGCTGGGCGATGCGGCGGCCTGGCCGATCCAGGGACTGATCAAGAACTTTCGCCCGCTGATGGAAGAGCGCATCGCCGCCTACAAGGCACAGAAATCCATGAAGATGGCGGCTGAGTGATGGCAAAGGTCACGGTTGACGGGATCGAGGTCGAAGTCCCGAACGGCTCGAACGTGCTGCAGGCCTGCGAAGCGGCCGGCAAGGAGATCCCGCGCTTCTGCTACCACGAGCGCCTCTCGGTCGCCGGCAACTGCCGCATGTGCCTCGTCGAGATTGAAAAGGCGCCGCCCAAGCCGTTCGCCTCCTGCGCCTATCCGGTGAACGACGGCATGGTCGTCCACACCGACACGCCGATGGTCAAGGCCGCACGCCGGGGCGTGATGGAGTTCCTGCTCATCAACCACCCGCTCGATTGCCCGATCTGCGACCAGGGCGGCGAGTGCGACCTGCAGGACCAGGCGGTCGGCTACGGCTCCGACACCTCGCGCTACGACGAAGCCAAGCGCGCCGTCACCAACAAGGATCTCGGTCCGCTGGTGAAAACGGTGATGACCCGCTGCATCCACTGCACCCGCTGCATCCGCTTCTCCACCGAAATCGCCGGGGTCCCGGAGATGGGCGCCACCGCCCGCGGCGAGAGCATGGAAGTGGGTACCTATGTACAAAAGGCGCTGAGCTCGGAACTGTCCGGCAACCTCATCGACATCTGCCCGGTCGGCGCGCTGACATCGAAGCCCTACGCCTTCGTCGCCCGCCCGTGGGAGCTGAAAAAGACCGACTCGGTCGATGTGATGGATGCCGTGGGTGCTGCCATCCGCATCGACACGCGTGGGCCAGAGGTGCTGCGCATCCTGCCGCGCCTCAACGAGGACGTGAACGAGGAGTGGCTGGCCGACAAGTCCCGCTTCGCGCTCGACGGCCTGAAGCGCCGCCGGCTCGACACGCCCTGGGTGAAGCAGAACGGCAAGCTGGTCCGTGCCACCTGGCCGGAAGCCTTCGCCGCCATCGAGGCAAAGCTCGCCGGCCTCACCGGTGACCGGATCGGCGCCATCGCCGGCGATCTCTGCGACGCCGAAAGCATGGTCGCCCTGAAGGACGTGATGTCGGCACTCGGCTCGTCGAATCTCGACTGCCGCCAGGACGGTGCCGCCCTCGATGCGTCGCGCCGCGAATTTTACACCTTCAACACCACCATCGCCGGCATCGAGGAAGCGGATGCGCTGCTCATCGTGGGCTCCAACCCGCGCCACGAAGCACCGCTGATCAACGCCCGCATCCGCAAGCGCACGCTGATGGGCGCCTTCCCGATAGGGCGCATCGGTGCCGCGGCCGACCTGACCTACCGCGTGCAGGAGTTCGGCGCCGACCCGCAGACGCTGCTGTCGTTGCTCGACGGCTCGCATCCCTTCGCCGCCACGCTGGCATCGGCGAAAAGGCCGATGCTGATCCTGGGGCAGGGGGCGCTGGCCCGCGCCGACGGTGCGGCCATTCTCGCGGCCGCCTGGAAGCTCGCGGCCCAGACCAACATGCTGACGCCGGAGTGGAACGGCTTCAACGTGCTCCACACCGCGGCGGCCCGCGTGGGCGCGCTCGAACTCGGCTTTGCCACCGGCAAGACCATGGCCGAGATGATGCACGGCGGCGTCGATCTGTTGTGGCTGCTCGGCGCCGATGAATTCGACACCGGCCGCATCGGCCCCGACACGTTCGTCGTCTACCAGGGCCATCATGGCGACCGCGGCGCCGCCCGGGCGGACGTGATCCTGCCGGGCGCTGCCACCACCGAGAAGAACGGTACATACATCTCCACCGAAGGCCGCGTGCAACGTGGCGAGCTGGCGGTGTTCCCGCCGGGCGAGGCGAAGGAGGATTGGAAAATCCTGCGCGCCTTCTCCGCCATGATCGACAAGAAGCTGCCCTACGACACGCTCGAAGCCGTCCGCGCCCGTCTGGCGCAGGTCAACCCGATCTTCGAACGGCTTGACGTGCTGCCCCGCTTCGGCTGCTCGGACACGACCGGCCCCGCCACCGGCTGGATCAACGCCGACCCGTTCACGCCGTATGTGGCGAACTACTACATGACCGACCCGATCAGCCGCGCCAGCGCCACCATGGCCGCCTGCACCGAGGCGCATAAGCCAGCCCTCGCTGTGGCCGCGGAGTGAGACGATGACCGCTTTCTTCGCAACCAACCTCGGCATCCTGATCCTGACGCTGCTCAAGACCCTGGCCATCGTCGTGCCGGTGCTAATCGGCATGGCGTATCTGACCTATGCCGAGCGCAAGGTGCTGGCGGCCATGCAGCTGCGCCGCGGGCCGAACGTGGTGGGCCCGTTCGGCCTGTTCCAGCCGTTCGCCGACGCGATCAAGATGATGATGAAGGAAACCATCATCCCCGCCGGCGCCAGCCGCTTCCTGTTCATCCTGGCCCCCATGCTGACCTTCTCGCTCGCGGTGATCGCCTGGGCGGTGATCCCGGTGAACGACGGATGGGCTATCGCCAACATCAACGTGGGCGTGCTCTATCTCTTCGCCATCTCCTCGCTCGGCGTCTACGGCGTGATCATCGCCGGCTGGGCCAGCAACTCGAAATACGCCTTCCTCGGCGCGCTGCGCTCGGCCGCGCAGATGGTGTCCTACGAGGTCTCGATGGGCTTCGTGATGGTGACGGTGCTGATCTGCGTCGGCAGCCTCAACCTCAACGACATCATCGCCGCCCAGCGCCACATCTGGTTCGTCATCCCGCTGTTCCCGATGGCGATCATCTTCTTCATCTCCACGCTCGCCGAGACCAACCGCTCGCCGTTCGACCTGCCGGAAGGCGAGTCGGAGATCGTGGCCGGGTTCTTCGTCGAATACTCCTCGATGACCTTCGCCCTGTTCTTCCTCGGCGAATACACGAACATGATCCTGATGTCGGCCATGACCACGATCCTGTTCCTCGGCGGCTGGCTGGCGCCGTTCGACATCGCCCCCTTCACCTGGATCCCCGGCCCGCTCTGGTTCATCGCCAAGGTGATGGCTGTGCTGTTCTGCTTCCTGTGGTCGCGCGCCACCTTCCCGCGCTACCGCTACGACCAGTTGATGCGCCTGGGTTGGAAGGTGTTTCTGCCGTTCTCGCTCGTCTATCTCGTCATCGTCGCCGGTGTGCTGCTGGTGATGGGGTGGCTGCCGCATGTCGCCTGATTTCAAGGGAGCCATCTGATGGCCTTCATCGACCGCACGGCGCGCAGCCTGTTGCTGACCGAACTGGTCTCCGGCCTCGCTTTGACGCTGAAGTATTTCTTCAAGCCGAAGAAGACCATCAACTACCCCTATGAGAAGGGCCCGCTGAGCCCCCGCTTCAAGGGCGAGCACGCGCTGCGCCGCTATCCCAACGGCGAGGAGCGCTGCATCGCGTGCAAGCTGTGCGAGGCGGTGTGTCCCGCGCAGGCCATCACCATCGAGGCCGAGCCGCGCGATGACGGCAGCAGGCGGACCACGCGCTACGACATCGACATGACGAAGTGCATCTATTGCGGCCTGTGCGAGGAGGCCTGCCCGGTGGACGCCATCGTGGAAGGCCCAAACTTCGAGTTCGCCACCGAAACCCGCGAAGAACTGATGTACAACAAGGAAAAGCTGCTCGCCAACGGCGACCGCTGGGAACCCGAACTCGCCCGCCGGTTGGAGCTCGATGCCCCTTACAGATAAAAGTTTTTTTGCTTCTTTTTTTCAAAAAAAGAAGTTCTTTCTTTGAAAAGAAAGAACCAAAGAAACTTTCATTCGTTGGATGTGAGATAACCTCATGATCGCCGCTGTGGCATTCTATGTGTTTGCTGCCATTCTGATCGCCTCGGCGGCGATGGTGGTCTCGGCCCGCAACCCCGTGCATGCCGTGCTGTTCCTCATCCTCGCCTTCTTCAACGCGGCGGCGCTGTTCGTGCTGGCCGGCGCCGAGTTCCTGGCGATGATCCTGGTCATCGTCTACGTCGGCGCGGTCGCGGTGCTGTTCCTGTTCGTGGTGATGATGCTCGACATCAACTTCACCCAGCTGCGCGAAGGCTTCCAGCGCTATTTGCCGGTGGGGCTGGCCATTGGCGTGGTGCTGTTCGTGGAGCTCGGCTTCGTGCTCGGCGGCTGGCGCTTCGCACCGGCCGCGACCACGCTGCGCTTCGCGCCGAACAATCCGGCGCTGACCAACACCGCCCAGCTCGGCCATCTCATCTACACGGACTACATCTTCCTCTTCCAGGCCTCGGGCCTGGTGCTGCTGGTCGCCATGATCGGCGCCATCGTGCTGACGCTGCGCGACAAGGGCACCGGCGCGCGCGCCAGCCGCCACCAGGACATCGCCCGCCAGGTCGCGCGCAACGCGGCCGAGACGATGGTGATGCTCGACGTCGCCACCGGCGGCCCCACCGGCGAATACCTCAAGCCGCTGGTCGAGGCGGTGGTCGTGGCCGACCATCCCAACGACCACGCCTCTCACGGAGCGCACTGACATGCTCGCGGTCGGCCTCGGCCATTATCTGGCGGTCTCCGCCATCCTGCTGGTGCTCGGCATCTTCGGCATCTTCCTCAACCGCAAGAACGTCATCGTCATCCTGATGTCAATCGAGCTGATCCTGCTGGCGGTGAACCTGAACCTCGTCGCCTTCTCGGCGGCACTGGGCGATCTGGTGGGCCAGGTGTTCACCATGTTCGTGCTCACCGTGGCCGCCGCCGAGGCCGCGATCGGGCTGGCCATCGTGGTCATCTACTTCCGCAACCGCGGATCGATCGAGGTTGAAGACGTCAACCTGATGAAGGGCTGAGCCGATGTTGCTCGCAGTCGCCGTCTTTGCCCCGCTGTTCGGCTCGCTCATCGCGGGCCTGCTCGGGCGCGCCATCGGAGACAAGGCCGCGCAGGCCGTCACCATCCTCTGCATGCTGCTGGCCTCGGTCTGCGGCGTGGCCAGCTTCGTGGGCCTCGTCTATGGCGGCGGCACACCGGGCGTGGTCTCGCTCGGCACCTGGGTCGCGGTCGGCGATTTTCACACCGATTGGGCGCTGCGCGTCGATACACTCTCCGTCGTCATGGTGGCCATGGTCACCTGCATCGCAACGTTGATCCATATCTACAGCGTCGGCTACATGAGCCATGACAGCTCAGTGGCGCGGTTCTTCGCCTACCTGTCGCTGTTCACCTTCGCCATGCTGATGCTGGTGACGTCTGACAACCTGCTGCAGCTGTTCTTCGGCTGGGAGGGCGTGGGTCTCGCCTCCTATCTGCTGATCGGGTTCTGGTATCACAAGGAATCCGCCCGCAAGGCGGCGATGAAGGCCTTCGTGGTCAACCGCATCGGCGATCTCGGCTTCGCCGCCGGCATCGCGCTGGTGTTCTGGACCTTCGGGTCGATCGAGTTCTCCACCATCTTCGCCGCCATCGCCCGCCACCAGAGCGATATGTACTATGTGCTCGGTATGGATTTCCGCGCCTTCGAGGTGATCGGCGTGCTGCTGTTCATCGGCGCCATGGGCAAATCCGCCCAGCTCGGCCTGCATGTGTGGCTGCCGGACGCGATGGAGGGCCCGACGCCGGTCTCCGCCCTCATCCATGCCGCAACCATGGTCACCGCCGGCGTGTTCCTGATGTCGCGCATGTCGCCGCTGCTCGATTTCGCGCCGGGTGCCATGGGCTTCGTCACCTTCATGGGCGCCTCCACGGCGCTGTTCGCCGCCACCGTCGGCTGCTGCCAGAACGACATCAAGCGGGTGATCGCGTATTCCACCTGCTCCCAGCTCGGCTACATGTTCGTCGCCGCCGGTGTGGGCGCCTATCAGGTGTCGATGTTCCACCTGCTCACCCACGCCTTCTTCAAGGCGCTGCTGTTCCTCGCCGCCGGCTCCGTCATCCACGCGATGAGCGACGAGCAGGACATGCGCAAAATGGGCGGCATCTGGAAGCTCATCCCGATCACCTATGCGGTGATGTGGATCGGCAATCTGGCACTCGCCGGCGTGCCGCCCTTCGCCGGCTATTTCTCGAAGGATGCCATTCTCGAAGCCGCCTGGGCCAGCGGCACCGGCGTGGGCCAGTACGGCTTCTGGTGCTGCCTGATCGCGGCCTTCCTCACCGCGTTCTACTCCTGGCGCCTGATGATCATGACCTTCCACGGCCAACCGCGCGCCGACCATCACACGATGGCGCATGTGCACGAGAGCCCCTGGGTGATGACCGGCCCGCTGATACTGCTGGCCTGTGGCGCGGTGCTGACCGGCATGGTGTTCGCCCATCAGATCATCGGCGAGGGCTGGCCCGATTTCTGGGGCCAGGCGATCCGCATCGCCCCCACCAACCATGTGCTGCACGACATGGAAGAAGTGCCCGGTCTGGTCAGCCTCGCGCCGACCGCCCTGGGCCTGCTCGGCATCGCCACCGCCTACTGGTTCTACATGTTCAGCCCCGGCATCCCCGGTGCCCTCGCCGCCCGCTTCGGCGGCGCCTACCGGTTCCTGCTGAACAAGTGGTATTTCGACGAGCTGTATGACGCGATCATCGTCCAGCCCGCCTCGCGCATGGCCCGCAGCCTGTGGAAGGCGGACGGCGAGATCATCGACGGCATGCCCAACGGCATCGCCAGCCTGACCGCGCAGGGCTCCGGCTCCGTCGTCAAGCTGCAGAACGGCTCGATTGCCACCTACGCCTTCGCCATGCTGATCGGGCTCGTCGTGCTCGTCAGCGTCTATCTTCTGCTCGGGTGATCAGCATGAACCAGGCCGGGTTTCCCCTCCTTACGCTGCTCACCTTCCTGCCGCTGGTGGGTGTGGCCATTCTCCTCACGGTGCGCGGCGAGGAGGCCGTCATCGCCTCCAACGCGCGCTGGACGGCGCTGTGGACCTCGCTCGTCGTCTTCGTGCTCTCGCTCGTGCTGTGGGTGAAGTTCGACGCCTCCAACGCCGGGTTCCAGTTCGTCGAATCGGTCGCCTGGGTCCCGCAGGCCGGCCTCACCTACAAAATGGGCGTGGACGGCATTTCGGTGCTGTTCGTGCTGCTGTCCACGGCGCTCACGCCGATCTGCATCCTGGCCAGCTGGGAGTCGATCACCACCCGCGTGCGGGACTACATGATCGCCTTCCTGGTGCTGGAAACCATGATGGTCGGCATGTTCTGCGCGCTCGATTTCCTGGTCTTCTACATGTTCTTCGAAGGCGTGCTGATCCCGATGTATCTCATCATCGGCATCTGGGGCGGCCCGCGGCGCGTCTATGCCGCGTTCAAATTCTTCCTCTACACCCTGGCCGGCTCGCTGCTGATGCTGCTGGCGCTGCTGGCGATGTGGAACATCGCCGGGACCACCGATATCGAGACACTGACCAAAACGGTGTTCTCCCCCACGCTGCAGACCTGGCTGTTCCTCGCCTTCTTCGCCTCGTTTGCGGTGAAGGTGCCGATGTGGCCGGTGCACACCTGGCTGCCGGACGCCCACGTGGAGGCGCCCACCGGCGGCTCGGTCATCCTGGCCGGCGTGCTGCTGAAGATGGGCGCCTACGGGTTCCTGCGCTTCTCGCTGCCGATGCTGCCGCAGGCCTCGCAGAGCTTCGCGCCGTTCATTTACACGCTCTCCATCGTGGCGGTGATCTACACCTCGCTGGTGGCGCTGGCGCAGACCGACATGAAAAAGCTGATCGCCTATTCCTCTGTCGCCCATATGGGCGTGGTGACGATCGGCATCTTCACCTTCAACGCCCAGGGCATCTCCGGCGCGCTGTTTCAAATGCTCTCGCACGGCGTGGTCGCGGGCGCGCTCTTCCTCTGCGTGGGCGTGGTGTACGATCGGATGCACACCCGCGAGATCGCCCGCTACGGCGGCCTGGCCGACCGCATGCCCGCCTATGCGCTGACCTTCATGATCTTCACCATGGCCAGCATCGGCCTGCCCGGCACCGCCGGCTTCGTGGGCGAGTTTCTGGTTCTTGTCGGCGCGTTCAAGATCAGCCTCTGGCTTTCGGTGCTCGGCAGCGCGGGCATGATCCTGGGCGCCGTCTACATGCTCTACCTCTACCGCAGGGTCATCTTCGGCAAGCTGGAAAAGCTGGACCTCAAGGGCATTCTCGATCTGTCGCCGCGCGAGATCGCCATCTTCGTGCCGCTCGTGCTGCTGACGCTGTGGATGGGCATCGTGCCCTCCAGCTTCACCAGCTTCTTCGACGCAGCCGTGGGCCGGATGGTGGAACACCACCAGGCCGCCATCGACGCTGCCACCAAACTGGCCGGGGTGCTGCACTGATGAACTGGACAATCGCAAGCCCGGAGATCGTTCTTTCCGTCGCCGGCATGGCCATCCTGCTGATCGGCGTGCTGCTGAAGGGTCGCAACACGTTCCAGCTCTGTTCGATGCTGACCATCGGCGCGCTGATCCTCACCGCCGGCATGGTGCTGATGGGCCATGGCGGGCTCGGCTATAACGGCCTGTTCCTGCAGGACAGCTACGCCGTCTTCGTCAAGCTGCTGGTGCTCGCCGCCTCCGTGCTCGGCATCGTGCTCTGCCTCGATCACAACGAGCACGAGAACCTGCCGCGCTTCGAATTCCCGGTACTCATCCTCTACGCCACCGTCGGCATGATGGTGATGGCGTCGGCGACCAACATGATGTCGCTGTATCTCGGCGTCGAACTGCAGTCGCTGGCGATCTACGTGCTGGCCGCCTTCGCGCGCGATGATCTGCGCAGCTCGGAAGCGGGCCTGAAGTATTTCGTGCTCGGCGCGCTCGCCTCCGGCCTGCTGCTGTACGGCATCTCGCTGGTCTACGGCTTCTCCGGCTCGATGGATTTCGCCCAGCTTGCCAAGGCCCTGGCCGATCCCGCCCATGTCTCGCAGGGCCTGATCGTCGGCATCGTGTTCGTCGTCGCCGGCCTCGCCTTCAAGATCTCGGCCGTGCCGTTCCATATGTGGACGCCGGATGTGTATGAAGGTGCCCCCACGCCCGTCACCGCCTTCATGGCGACGGCGCCGAAGGTGGCGGCCATCGCGCTGTTCGTGCGGGTGATGATCTCGCCGTTCGGCCATCTGCTGGTGCAGTGGCAGCAGCTGATCGTGCTCATCTCGATGGCCTCGATGGTGCTGGGCGCGCTCGCTGCCATCGGCCAGGGCAACATCAAGCGGCTGATGGCGTATTCCTCGATCGGCCATATGGGCTATCTGCTGGTGGGCCTCGCCGCCGGCACGCCGGACGGTGTGCGCGGCGTGCTGATCTATCTCGTCACCTACATCTTCACCTCGGCCGGCATGTTCGCCTGCATCATCGCCATGCGCCGCAAGGGCCGCGCCGTGGAGCGGATCGCCGATCTCGGCGGTCTGTGGAAGAGCGACCCCGGCATGGCGCTCGCGATCACCATCTTCCTGTTCTCGATGGCCGGCATTCCGCCGTTCTCCGGCTTCATCGGCAAATATTTCATCTTCGGTGCCGCCCTGCAGGCGCATCTGGTGACGTTGGCCGTGGTCGGCGTGACGGCCTCGGCGGTCAGCGCGTTCTATTACATCCGGGTCATCAAGGTGATGTATTTCGACACGCCCGAGCCCGCGTTCGACACGCGTCCAGCGTCGCTGTCCATCGTGGCCGGGGCCGGGGCGCTGTTCACCCTGGTGTTCTTCATCTTCCCCGCCCCGGTGGTCTCGGCCGCCCAGGCCGCGGCCCAGGTGATCTTCGGGTGACAGAAAAAGCCGCCTTCTGGCGGCTGGCGACCTACGACCAGATCGGCTCGACGTCCGATCTGTGCCGCTCCTTGGCCGAAGCCGGCGAGCCCGAGGGGTTCGCCGTGCTGGCGAAGCTGCAGACCAAGGGCCGCGGCAGCCGTGGGCGCACCTGGCAGTCCGCCCCCGGCAACCTGTTCCTGTCCGTGCTGCTGCGCCCGATCGGGCCCGCGCGCGAGGCCGGGCTGTGGGCGCTACTGGCCGGGGTCGCCATCGCCGAGGCGCTGGACGGCGTGGAAGGAATCGAACTGAAGTGGCCGAACGACATCCTGCTGCACGGTGCCAAGCTCGGCGGCGTCCTGGTCGATTGCGCCACCGATGACCGCGGTGGCCTCGCCTGGCTGGTGATCGGCATGGGTCTCAACCTCGCCCACGCTCCGGAGGGTCTCGGCCGCGCCGTCGCCTCGCTGGAGGGACGGTTGACGCCCGAGCACCTCACTGCCCGCATCCTCGGGCGCATCGCCCACTGGCGCCGCGTGCGCATCCTCGAAGGCTTTGCCGAAATGCGTGCCGCCTGGCTCAAGCATGCGCTGCCGAAGGGCACCGTCATGCAGATCCGTATCCGCAAGGGTGTTGTGTCCGGCACGTTCGAAGGCATCGGCGAGGATGGCCGGCTGCTGCTGCACACCGCTGAACGCGTGCAAGGCTTCGCCACCGGCGAGATCTGGCTCGCCCAGGACCCCGAACCCGACCCCCCCGCATGCTGAGGTTTCCATGCTGCTCGTCGTAGACGCCGGCAACACCAACATCGTCTTCGCCGTGCATGACGGCGACGACTGGGTGGGCACCTGGCGCATCGCCACCGACCCGCAGCGCACGTCGGACGAATACGCGGTCTGGCTGCTCAGCCTGTTCACCCTGACCGGGCTGAAGCGTGAACAGATCGACCGTGCCGTGATCGGCACCGTCGTTCCCGCCGCCCTCTACCATCTCCGCCGCCTGTGCCGAGACTGGTTCTCAGTCGAACCTCTGGTCGCCCGGGCGAACCTCGACTGGGGTTTTGAGATCAAGGTCGACACACCCGACGAGGTCGGGGCCGACCGCCTGCTCAACTCGCTGGCCGGGCATCAGCGCTATGGCGGCCCGCTGGTGGTGATCGATTTCGGGACCGCCACCACGTTTGACGTGGTGGATGCGGACGGCGCCTATCTCGGCGGCATCATCTCGCCCGGCATCAACCTGTCCATCGAGGCGCTGCACCGCGCCGCGGCCCGTCTGCCGCGCATCGGCATCGGACGACCGCAGGCGGTGATCGGCCGTTCCACGGTGCCTGCCATGCAGTCAGGGATCTACTGGGGCTATGTCGGCATGATCGAAGGGCTGGTCGCGCGCATCCAGGCGGAGTATGGAAGTCCCCTGAAGGTTTTGGCGACCGGCGGCCTGGCACCTCTGCTGGCTGAGGGAACCGCGGTTATTGAGCGAATCGACCCTGATTTGACACTGGATGGTCTTCGCCTGTTGGCGGCGCGCAATGCCGCCCCCACATTGTCAAAAGAGCGGGGGCGCCTCTCGGACTCCGATTGAGGCGATTCCGCACCCGTATTGCTGCTCCATTCCGAGCAGCCTTGTTTGTGCTGAAAGTGGATTATGAACGCTGCACGTGGTGATCTGGCGTTCCTGCCTTTGGGCGGGACGGGCGAGATCGGTATGAACTTGAATCTCTATCGCCTGGGCGGCACGTTCCTGGCGGTCGATTGCGGCATCGGCTTCGGCGGCGCCGCCCACCCCGAGGTCGAGGTGATGATGCCCGATCCCGGCTACATCGCCGAGCGGCGGGACAAGCTGGCCGGCCTCGTGATCACCCACGCGCATGAGGACCATATCGGCGCGGTCGCCCATCTCTGGCCGCAGCTGCGTTGCCCTGTGTATGCCACGCCGTTCGCGGCCGCCGTTCTGCGCCGCAAGCTCGGCGAGGTCGGCCTGCAATCAGAGGTGAAGGTGCAGGTGATCAAGCCCGGTGGGCGGTTCAACGTTGGCCCGTTCGACCTGCAGTTCCTGCCCATGGCCCATTCGATTCCGGAAAGCCAGGCCCTGGTGATCCGCACCCCCGTCGGCATCGTGCTGCACACCGGTGACTGGAAGTTCGATCCGGAACCCCTGGTCGGCCCCCGCGCCGACGAGGCGGCGCTGAAGGCGCTGGGCGACGAAGGCGTGCTCGCCATGGTGTGCGACAGCACCAACGCCATGGTGGAAGGCCATTCCGGCTCGGAAGGCGATGTTCGCCGTAGCCTGTCGGACCTGATCTCCGGCCTGCACGGCCGTGTCGCCGTCACCTGCTTCGCCTCCAACGTCGCCCGCTTCGAATCGATTGCACTCGCCGCCCTCGAGAACGGCCGCACCGTGGCGCTCATTGGCCGCTCGCTGCGCAACATCGAGGCGGTGGCGCGGGAATGCGGCTATCTCAAAGGCATCCCCGCCTTCGTCAGCGAGGATGACGCCCACGACATCCCCGACGACAACCTGCTGCTCGTCGTCACCGGCAGCCAGGGCGAGCCGCGCTCGGCGCTGGCGCGGATCGCGGCGGATCAGCACCCGCGCATCGAGCTGGGCGAGGGTGACACGGTGGTGTTCTCCAGCCGCATGATCCCGGGCAACGAGCGCGCCATCGGCCTGGTGCAGGACAATCTGGTGCGCCGCGGCGTGAAGCTGATCACCGATGCCGACCATATGACGCATGTCTCCGGCCACCCCGCGCGCGAGGAGCTGAAGCACCTCTACAGCCTGGTGCGGCCGCGCTACTCCGTGCCGGTGCATGGCGAGTGGCGCCACCTCTCGGCGCACGCCGCACTCGCCAGCGACCTGCAGGTGACGCCGGTGCTGATGGAGGATGGCGACATCCTCAGCCTCGCGCCGGGAACGGTCGAGATCACCGATTCCGCCCCGGTCGGCAAGCTCGTGCTGGATGGCACCCGCCTGGTACCGCTGCAGGGCACCGTCATGGGTGCCCGCCGGCGCATGTTATTCAACGGGGTTGTGATCGCCTCGGTGGCGGTCGATGCCCAGGGGCGGCTGCGTGGCAAACCGAAAGTCTCGGCCCCAGGCCTGTTCGAGGGAGAGGACCCTGAACTCGACCGCGTGGCGGGCGAGCTATGCACCGCCATGGGCGATTTCGCGGCCCCGCTGCTGCGCGACGACCAGGCTCTGACCGACGCCATCAAGGCCGCCCTGCGCCGCGCGCTCGGCAAGCGCCTGGCCAAGCGCCCGATGGTGGATGTGCATCTCATGCGGGTGTGAGGGCGGGCCGCCATGCACTGGTTCACGGCGTTCGTGCTGTTCATGATGGTGTGGTGGACGCTGCTGTTCACGATCCTGCCGATCGGCGTGCGTCCGCAGACGGACGCCGATTCCACCACCGGCTGGCGGGGCGCTCCGACCAGGCCGATGATATGGCGCAAGGTGCTGATCACCACCGCGGTCTCCCTGGTGGTGTGGGGTGCGATCATGCTGGTGATCACCAGCGGCTGGGTCAGTTTCCGGAGCGGCTGGCTCGCACTGCCTGATAACTAGGCGATTGCTTCGCTACCGGGCGTGAGCTGGTTATAACCCCAGCATAACAGGTTTTATCGCCTTGTTTTTCAGCGATTTTGTGTTTTTTATCGTTGGACGTGTGTGCGATCTGGGGGCAATCTTCACGACAGGAGCAGGGTTGTCCCTCCTCCTGCCGTGTGACTGGCGTTTCCTCCCTAAACTTGGCCCGCTGCGCCCTAAGGCGCGCGGGCCTCTTTTTGTTAATGGTTTCACCATAATCTGTCACGCGGATTCTACCAAATTTTTCCCGATTTCGGTGATTTTCTTTCGTGTAAGTATGCTGTGACGCAGCATTCTTCGTGCACGATGAACCGGATGGCAGAGTGTCAACCGCTGCGACTGGCGGAACGCGGCTGACGCGGCTACGGTCCGCGGCCTATGATCTCCCGTTCTTCCCGCACTGGAAGCCCCGCACGATGCGCCTCTCCCGCAGCCTGATCCCCACCCTCAAGGAAAACCCCGCCGAGGCCGTCATCGCCTCGCACCGGCTCATGCTGCGGGCCGGCCTGGTGCGCCAGACCGCGTCGGGCATCTATGCCTGGCTGCCGGCGGGATGGCTGGTGCTGCAGAACATCGCCCGCATCGTGCGCGAGGAGCAGATCGCAGTGGGGGCGCAGGACATTCTGATGCCCACCATCCAGTCCGCCGATCTCTGGCGCCAGTCCGGCCGCTACGACGCCTACGGGCCCGAGATGCTCCGCTTCAAGGACCGGCATGAGCGCGAGATGCTGTACGGGCCGACCAACGAGGAGATGATCACCGAGCTCTTCTGCGCCTCGGTCAAGAGCTACCGCGAGCTTCCGCAGATCCTGTTTCACATCCAGTGGAAATTCCGTGACGAGCTGCGCCCCCGCTTCGGCGTCATGCGCGGCCGCGAGTTCCTCATGAAGGACGGCTATTCCTTCGATCTGGACTACGAAGGTGCGGTCATCAGCTACCGCAAGATGATGCTGTCCTACATGCGGACGTTCCAGCGCCTCGGTGTGAAAGCCATCCCGATGGTGGCCGACACCGGCCCGATCGGCGGCGATCTCAGCCACGAGTTCATCATCCTGGCGCCAACCGGCGAGAGCCAGGTGTTCTTCGATGCCGCCTACGAGACCATGGATTTCTCCGAGGGTGCCTACGACCATACCAAGCCCGAAGAACTCGAACGCTTCTTCAACGACGTGACGCACCACTACGCCGCCACCGACGAGAAGCATGACGAGGCCGAATGGGCCAAGGTCGTCGAGAAGCGCGAGGGTCGCGGGATCGAAGTCGGCCATATCTTCTACTTCGGCACCAAATACGCGGAACCGATGGGCGTCTCCATTGCCGGCCGCGACGGCAAGCCCGTCGTGCCGCATGGGGGCAGCTATGGCGTCGGCGTCTCACGCCTGGTTGGCGCCCTGATCGAGGCGCATCACGACGAAGCCGGCATCATCTGGCCGGACAGTGTGGCGCCGTTTCCGGCTGTGATCGTGAACCTCAAGGTCGGGGATGCGGGCTGTGACGCGCTGTGCGAGCAGGCCTATGCTGCGTTCCGTGGCCGGGCCTTGCTGGATGACCGCGAGGACCGGGCCGGGGTGAAGTTCGCCGATGCCGACCTGATGGGCCATCCCTGGCAGATCGTGGTCGGCCCCCGCGGTGCCGCGAAGGGCTTGGTTGAGCTGAAGCGCCGCGCCACCGGCGAGAAGGTCGAAGTGAGCCTGACGGATGCCTTGGCGCGCATCAACGCGTAGGGCGGATGCCATCCGCCAACCGTCGCGATATGGCCGATGTCACCCGCCCACCCGCAAGGACCTTCATGTTTAACGCCTTCGAGCGCACCGTGGCTGCCCGTTACCTGCGTGCCCGAAAAGGCGAGAGGTTCGTGTCGATCATCGCGATCTTCTCGCTGGTCGGCATCGCGCTGGGCGTTGCCACGCTGATCATCGTGATGTCCGTCATGAACGGGTTCCGCGGGGAGTTGCTGAGCAAGATCCTCGGCCTCAACGGACAGCTCGGCATTTACGCGGCGGGGCCGGCGCTGACGGATTTCGACTCGTTGACCGGCACGATCCGGGGTGTGCCTGGCGTGGTCTCGGTCACCCCGGTGCTGGACCGTCAGGGCGGCTTCAAGCCGGCGGAGGGTGGCAGCTTCAGTGGCGGCCTGGTGCGCGGCATCCGCCAGGAGGACCTGCGCAAGCTGAAGCTGGTGGCGGACAACATTGTCGATGGCTCGCTCGACAAGTTCGAAGGCGACGATGCGATTGCCATTGGCGTGGGGCTCGCACGGTCGACCGGCCTGCGCGTCGGCAGCCGCCTCAACGTCTATGCGCCGGACACGCAGTCCACCCCGTTCGGCTCCATTCCGCGCTACCGGTCCTACACGGTGGTGGCGATCTTCCAGGTGGGCTTCAACGAGGCGGACACCAGCTTCGTGTTCATGCCGCTCGACGCAGCCCAGGTGCTGTTCAAGCTGCCCCATGCGGTGACGCAGATCGAGGTCAACACCGTGGATGCGGACCAGGCGATCGCCATCGGCCGACGGATCCGTCAGGCGCTGGGCACCATTCCGGTGCGGGTGATCGACTGGACGCAGAACAACAACGCGTTCTTCGCCGCCGTGGAGGTGGAGCGCAACGTGATGTTCCTCATCCTCACGCTGATCATCCTGGTGGCGGCCTTCAACATCGTGAGCTCCCTGATCATGATGGTGAAGGACAAGACGCGCGACATCGCGGTGCTGCGCACCATCGGCGCGAGTTCGGGGTCGATCCTGCAGATCTTCCTGATGTGCGGCGCCTTCGTGGGGGTGGCCGGCACAGTGGCGGGCACGCTGCTGGGCGTGGTGTTCTGCCTCAACATCGAGCGCATCCGCCACGTGATCGAGAGCCTGTCCGGCACCAACCTGTTCAATCCCGAGGTGTATTTCCTGTCGCGGCTGCCCGCCGTGCTGCAGTGGCACGAGGTGACGCAGGTGGTGGTGATGGCGATCGGCATCTCCCTCGTGGCCACCATCTACCCGAGCTGGCGCGCCGCGCGGACCGATCCGGTGGAGGCGCTGCGCAATGAGTGAGCGCCTGGAACTCCGCGATGTCCGGCGGATCTATCGCTCCGCTGCCGGCGAACTGCCGGTGCTGAAGGGCGTGGACCTGACGGTTGCCGCCGGCGAGATCGTGGCGCTGGTGGCGCCGTCCGGCACCGGCAAATCCACCCTGCTGCATCTGGCCGGCCTGCTGGAGAAGCCCGATGGCGGCCAGGTGCTGATCGACGGGCAGGATGGCGGCGCGCTGGGCGACGCCGCGCGCACGGCGATCCGGCGCGACAAGATCGGCTTCGTCTACCAGTTCCACCATCTGCTGCCGGAGTTCTCGGCGCTGGAGAACGTGGTACTGCCGCTGCTCATCGCAGGCGCGGCGCGCAAGGAAGCGACGGCGCGGGCCGAGCAACTGCTGGCCGGATTTGGGCTTGCCTCGCGCGCCAGGCATCATCCCGGCAAGCTCTCGGGCGGCGAGCAGCAGCGCGTGGCGATCGCCCGCGCGCTTGCCAACGCGCCGCTGGTGCTGCTGGCAGACGAGCCGACCGGCAATCTGGATGTGGCGACGGCGGGCGTGGTGTTCGCGGAGCTCCTGCGGGTGGTGCGTGACACCGGCGTGGCGGCGCTGATCGCCACCCACAATCCCGAACTCGCCGCCCGCATGGACCGCACGGTGACACTGTGCGACGGCCGCGTGGTGCCGCAAAGCTGACCAAACCACCGGAGAACCACGCCCATGCCGATCCGCGTTGTCAGTTCCGGGGCCTTCGCGCCGGCCTATGGCGTGCTGGTGCCGATCTATGAGAGCCGCGCCGGGGTTGCCATCGAAAGTCTGCGCGGGCCTTCGCTGGGGCCTGACCCGAGCTCGGTGCCCAATCGGCTCCGGCGGGGCGAGGACATCGATGTGGTCATCATGTCCGGTCCCGGTCTCGCGCAGATGATCGCCGAAGGCCTGGTCAGCGAAGGCACCGGGCTGGCGCGCTCGCTGATCGGCCTTGCAGTGCGCGCGGGGACGCCGGTGCCTGATATCTCCACCCCCGAGGCCCTGCGCGCCACGCTGCTGGCGGCGTCGTCCATCGGCACCTCGGTGAGCGTCAGCGGCGCCTATGTGCGCGAGACGATGCTGGGGCTGCTCGGCATCGCCGACGCGGTGCGCGACAAGGTGCGCGTGGTGACCGGCGAGCCGGTGGCTGCCCTGATCGCGCGCGGCGAGGTGGAACTGGGCTTCCAGCAGATCAGCGAGCTGAAGCCGGTGAAAGGCATCACGCTGTTGGGCAAGCTGCCTGACGCGGTGCAGCAGGAGACGGTGTTCTCGGCCGGGCTGGTGGCAGCCAGCCGGCAACAGGGGGCCGCGCGCGTGTTGATCCGGTTTTTGGCATCGGCCGATGCGGCCGCGGCGATCGTTGAGAGTGGGATGGAGCCGGTTTCGTAAAAATAGAGGTTCTTTTTTGAAAAAAAGAACCAAAAAACTTTTAAAAACTAGGTTCGGTCTTTCCGGACAGTGCGGTGCCAGCGTATACAAGTCTTTTGCTTCTTTTCTTCAGAAAAGAAGTTCTTCCTTTCAAGCTGCGACCAGCATCCCCTCCCGAATCTGCTGTACCACCACGCCCTGGGTCAGACGCGGGGCAAACGGCCATGCCGAAAGCCATGCGACCGGGATCCCGCCCGCATTGTCAAACATGATGCTGTCGTCGTCCTCGATCCAGGTTTCCGCCGGCAGGCCTTCGGCCAGAACCGCGTCGTGGCGGTCGAGCAGAATGTGGAAGTAGCTCACCTCCGGCACCGACACGCGCGCGATGGCCTGGCCATCCTCCAGCGCCCAGATCGGCACCAGCACGTCCCGCAGAAACACCGCATGCCCGCGTGACAAGTACAGTGGGCGCTGCGGCAGCCCAGGCCCGAACGCATCCGGCGCCACGCGCAACGGTTGCACATGCCGCGCTGGCTGGTCGAAATGCCGATGCCCGATCCAGCGGACCGGCGCCGTGCCGCCGCGTGCCAGCGTCACCAGATCACCCGGCCGCAACGCTTCCACCGCCCTGCCGCCGTGCGGGGTGTCGATCATCGTGCCGGCGGCGAAGCAGGCCACCCCACCGGTGTCGACGATATTGGTCACCAGAATGCCACCGCCGGTGCCGGGCGAGACGTTGTCGGCCGTGGCGCCCGGGGGGGCGTTGGTGGTGGTGGTCGCGTTGAGCGCGACAACGACATTGCCGATGCCAAGCGAGACCGCAAGGCCGCCGACAGTGGCGGTGCCGGTGGTGGTGAAGGCGCCGGCGCCGAGGGTCGATCCAGCGTCGCTCAGCGTCCAGAGATAGGCCTCGTCGATGGCCGCGGTGTGGGTGATGGTGTGCGTGCCGAACACAGCGTTGTTGTTCGCGGTGTCATTGAGCACACCCGTCGTGACGATGTTGCCGGCGGAGTCGACCACGATGTTGGTGGGTGAATCGTAGCTTTTCGCGGTCGGTGTCCCCGAGGCAGCCTCGGTGGCCACCCATTGCGACGTGCCGGTGCTGTTGAACTTCTCCACGAAGGCGCGGCTGGCGCCCTGAAGATAGGGGGGCGAACCAGGGGAGAACTGGTACGTGCTGGTCGGCACGCCGGTCTGGGTCGTGCTCGATCCGGGATTGAGCTTGGCGCCATCGGTGAACGAGCCGGTGATGATCGGATTGCCGGAGGAGTCGACGGCCACACCCGTGACCGAGTCGCTCAGCACGCCGGAGGCGCCGCCGCTCGACACGGTGCCGCCGGTGATGCCCTGCTCCCACTGAAAGGCGCCGCTGGCGCTCAGCTTGGCGACAAAGCCGCCGAAGCTTGAACCGCTGTTGGGCGTTTGCAGCGTGGCGGTGCTGGTGCTGTTGCCGAAATGCACATTGGCGTACTGGCCGACCATGTAGACGTTGCCGGTGGTGTCGACGGCGATGGCCGAGCCGTTGACGTCGCCGCTGCCGGTGTCGACCTGCTGCACCCAGGCCAGCGTGCCGGTTGACGCGCTGGCCTTGAGGGTGAACAGACCCCGCCCGTCATAGGTGTGGCCCTGGCTGACAACGCCGGTGATGGAGATCGGGCTTCCGCTGCCGCCGGTGAAGCTGATCGTGGCGGGACCGGCGGTCTGTGAATTCTCATCATACATGCCGCCGGTGACGTAGAGATTGCCGCTGCCGTCCAGGACGATCTGGTTGATGCCGCTGCCGACCGTCGAGCCGGCCTTGATGTCGTAGGTGGTGTTGCCGGTGGTGCCGCTGAGGTCGAGCACGGCGCCGTAGTTGTTGGTCGACGGTGAGACCAGCGTGCCGCCGCCCGGCAGGTTCAACGTGCCGATATAGGACACACCGACATAGACGTTGTTCCCTGTCGGATCGACCGTGAGCGCCGTTGCCGTGTCGCTGTACGCGGCATTGCCGGTGGCACCACCGATCAGCTTGGCCCAGGCGAGCGTGCCGTTGGCGTTGAACTTCGCAACGTAACCGGAGCCTCCGGTGCCGCTGGTGCTGGACAACTGGGCGCCGCCGATATTGGCGGTGCCGTGCAGCGTCCCCACAAAAAACGTGTCGCCGCCCGAGTCTGTGGCAACACCGGTCAAAGCGATGCTGCCGCCGTTTGCTGTAATAACGCTACTGGTCATAATCCATCCCATATAATATAGAAAAAAGGAATTTGTATAATTAAGATAGATAAAAAAATATATATATATCTGGTGATGTGCTAAATTTACTTGGCAAAATAATTTTTACGTTTGTTGATGTTTGTTGGGAAATATTGAGATATTCATGGCCTTATGATTGCGATATGCGTCATAAATATCTTATGGTAGCGCAATACGTGGCAGGGAGCGGTTTTGTTTAATATCAATATCGAAAACAGATACATGCAGTTTCGGTCTGATGCTGGGTTTGCCAATCTGCTGTCCACAGTGCGGTCGACATTGATGGTCAGCGCGTACCTGTCCGGGCGGATCGTCCTGGTGAGCGCGATCGACGGACGCATCCAGATCCGATCCCACCAGCTGGACCGCCCGATGGGGCTGGCCGTCTCCACCGACTTGGATCGCTGACGAATCGCCATCAGCTGCCACACCGTCACCATGGTGTTCGCCGAGATGCCGCAGGTGGTGGCGGATCTCGACCGGCCGGAGCATCGCTGTGACAGCGTGTTCCTGCCGCGGGCCGTCTATATGAGCGGTGATATCGACGGCCATGATCTCTGCTGGCAGGGCCCCGACCTCGTCGTCGCCAATACGCGGTTCTCCTGCCTGGCCAGGATCGCAGACCGCCACGGGTTCGAGCCGGTCTGGCAGCCGCGCTTCGTTTCCGCCCTGGCGCCGGACGATCGCTGCCATCTCAACGGTCTGGCCGTCACGGAGGCCGGTATGGCCTACGCCACCGCCTTCGGCCAGACCGACGCGCCGGACGGCTGGCGAGATGGCGTGCTCGGCGGCGGCGTGGTGCTCGATGTCGCCAGTGGCGTGCCGATCATGACCGGCCTGACCATGCCGCATTCGCCGCGCGTCTTCGACGGCGAGGTGTATGTGCTGGATTCCGGGACCGGCCGGGTGCTGGCCATCGATCCGCGCTCCGGCCAGACCCGCGCGGTGTCAGAGTTGCCGGGCTTCGTCCGGGGCCTGGACCGCCTTGGCGATGTTCTGTTCGTCGGGCTGTCGAAGCTGCGTGCGGGCCGGCGCAGCTGGCATCTGCCGATCGAAGCTCATGGTGATCGCCTGATCTGCGGTGTCGCGGCGATCAAACGCAACTCCGGCCTGCTGATCGGCTGGCTCGAATTCATGGATTTCGAGGAGGTGTTTGATCTGAAGGTTGTCACCGGCACCCAGAACATGGTGTTCGAAGCCCCCTTCGGCCCCGCAAGCGCCCGGTATATCGACCTCCAGGGCCGTGTGTTCGAGACCCCGCGGGCCGACGAATCGCCGCAGACCTGACTTTGCGGGAGGCCGGTGCAATCGGCGATACGCCGAACGGCGGTTGCCGATCCGGACCACCAGGACGCCAACCGCCTGATCCTCGATCGCGGCAAGCACCCGCCAGTCGCCACCCCGATCCTTCCAGAACTCTCCCAATCTCTCGCCCCACAGTGCCTCGCCGGTGCTGCGCGGATCATCCAGCTGCGCCTCGATCGCCTCGATCATAGGCGACGTCCCGGAACGGCCGGCCCGTTCAGCCAGCGCCTGAAGGCGCTGCGCAATCGGCTCCGGCAGTCTCAGCGACACGGCTCCCATCGAACGCCCTCATCGGCTGCCCTGCACGTACCACACACACGTCGCCGCGTTTCAAGAATGCCCCAACCAGCACGACGCCCCACCCCGAATCGGCGTAGTCTCCCGCCATGCCCCACGCCGATTTCATCCATCTCCACACCCACTCCGCCTACTCACTGAGCGAAGGCGCGATCCGCCCCGACAAGCTCGCCGGCCTGGCGAAGGACGCCCACATGCCGGCGGTCGCCATCACCGACACCGGCAATTTGTTCGGCGCCCTCGAATTCAGCCAGTACTGCTCCGGCAAAGGTATCCAGCCGATCATCGGCTGCCAGCTGGCGCTCACCCGCGCCGACAACCCGCGCCTCGCGCCCGATCCCGTGGTCCTGCTCGCCCAGAACCCCGCCGGCTACGCCAACCTGCAGAAACTCTCCTCACGCGGCTATCTCGACAGTGATCCCACCAGCAAGCCGCAGATCGCCGCGCAGACGCTGTTCGCCCACGCCGAAGGGCTGCTGCTGCTCACCGGCGGCACGCTCGGCCCGATCGCGCGCCTGCTCGC
The DNA here is from genome assembly GCA_037445025.1 of Rhodospirillales bacterium. Taxonomy (GTDB): domain Bacteria; phylum Pseudomonadota; class Alphaproteobacteria; order Acetobacterales; family Acetobacteraceae; genus CAIQQQ01. The sequence continues at coordinate 29,302 of JBBILI010000005.1, read as the reverse complement.
CGAGGGGCAGAAGGACGAGGCGACCCGCCTGCTCACCAGCTTCGCTGAAGCCTTCCCCGACCGCACCATCATGGAGCTGCACCGCCACGGCCTGGCCATCGAGCGGGCCATCGAGCCCGGACTGCTCACGCTGGCCGACACGCTCGGCCTGCCGCTGGTCGCCACCAACGACTGCTACTTCGCCAAAAAGGAGATGCACGAGGCGCACGACGCGCTGCTGTGCATCGCCGAAGGCCGCACGCTTGCCGAGCGCGACCGAAGGCGCGTCACGCCGGAGCACTGGTTCAAGACCGCCCCTGTCATGCGGGCCCTGTTCGCCGACCTGCCGGAAGCCTGCGACAACACCATCGCCATCGCGCGGATGTGCGCCGTCATGGCTGAATCCCGCAAACCGCTTCTGCCCGTCTGTCCCAAGGTCCGCCCCGGCCAGACCGAGGACGAAACCGTCCGCGCCATGGCTCGCGAAGGCCTCGAACGCCGCATGGACGCGATCGGCGCCGACGCCGGGAAGCGGCAGGTCTACAGCGAGCGCCTGGAATTCGAGCTCGGCGTCATCGCCAAGATGGGCTTCCCCGGCTACTTCCTCATCGTCGCCGACTTCATCCAATGGGCGAAATCCCAGGGCATTCCCGTCGGCCCCGGCCGCGGCTCGGGCGCCGGCTCTGTCGCCGCCTGGGCGCTCACCATCACCGATATCGACCCGCTGCCCTTCGGCCTGCTGTTCGAGCGCTTCCTCAACCCCGAACGCGTGTCGATGCCCGATTTCGACATCGATTTCTGCCAGGACCGCCGCGACGAGGTGATCTCCTACGTCCGCCGCGAATACGGCGCCGAACGGGTCGCGCAGATCATCACCTTCGGCAAGCTGCAGGCCCGCGCCGCGGTGCGCGATGTCGGCCGCGTGCTGGGCCTGCCCTACGGCCAGGTCAACAAGGTGGCCGAACTCATCCCCAACAACCCCGCCAAGCCCGTCACACTGCAACAGGCCATCGACGGCGAGCCCAAGCTGCAGGAGATGCGCGCCAACGACGAATCCGCCTCCCGTTTGATGGACATCGCGCTCCAACTCGAAGGCCTCTACCGCCACGCCTCCACCCACGCCGCCGGCGTCGTCATCGGCGATCGCCCGCTCACCGAGCTGGTGCCGATCTACCGCGATCCCAAGTCCGACTTCCTCGTCACCCAATACTCGATGAAATATGTCGAGCAGGCCGGCCTGGTGAAGTTCGACTTCCTGGGCCTCACCACCCTCACCATCCTGCAACGCGGCGTCGCCTACCTCAAAAAACTCGGCATCACCGTCGATCTCGACCGCCTCCCTCTGAACGACGCCCCCACCTACGCCATGCTCCAGAAGGGCGACGCCGGCGGCGTGTTCCAGTTCGAATCCCAGGGCATGCGCGACGTCCTCCGCCAGATGCGCCCCGACCGGTTCGAGGACCTCATCGCCGCCGTCGCCCTCTACCGCCCGGGCCCGATGGCCAACATCCCCGCCTATTGCCAGCGCAAGCACGGCGAAAAATGGGAGCCGCCGCACCCCTCGCTGATGGATGTGCTGGGCGAGACCTACGGCATCATGGTCTATCAGGAACAGGTGATGCAGATTGCCCAGTCCATGGCCGGCTACTCGCTCGGCGGGGCGGACCTGCTGCGCCGCGCCATGGGCAAGAAGATCCGCGCCGAGATGGAGCAGCAGCGCAAGATCTTCACCGATGGCGCCACCGCCCGCGGCGTCACCCCCGAGAAGGCCGAGGAGGTGTTCGACCTCATGGCCAAGTTCGCCGATTACGGCTTCAACAAATCCCACGCCGCCGCCTACGCCCTGGTCGCCTACCAAACCGCCTGGATGAAGGCCAACCACCCCGAGGCCTTCCTCGCCGGCTGCATGTCGCTGGCCGTCAGCAACACCGACAAGCTCGCAGCCCTGCGCCAGGAGTGTTCGCGCATGGGCATTCCCGTGCTGCCGCCCGACATCAACCGCTCCGGGGCCGATTTCACCCTTGAGCACGACCATGACGGAAAGCTCGCCATCCGCTACGCCCTCGCCGCCGTGAAGAAAGTGGGCCAGGCCGCCATGGAAGCCCTGGAGCGCACCCGTGGCGCCGTCCCGTTCGCCGACATCGCCGATCTCGCCGCCCGCGTCGATCCGAAGCAGCTCAACAAGATGCAGGTCGAAAACCTGGTCCGCGCCGGCGCCTTCGACAGTCTGGACCAGAACCGCGCCCGCCTGTTCCAAGGTGCGGAGACCATCCTCCGCCGCGCCCAGGCCACCGCGGAAGAAAAGACCTCCGGCCAGGCCGGCCTGTTCGGTGGCGTCGAACCCGAAAAGCTCCGCCTGCCCGATATCGTCGACTGGGAGCAGATGGATCGCCTCGGCCACGAAAGCGACGCCATCGGCTTCCACCTCACCGCCCATCCGCTCGACGCCTACGCGCAAACCCTCAAACGCCTCGGCGTCGTCGCCAGCAACAAGCTCGATGAACGCGCCCAGCTCGGCGCCGCCCGCGTCAAGCTCGCCGGCTCCGTCATAAACATCAAAGAGCGAATCACCCGCACCGGCAGCCGCATGGCCTGGGTGCGCCTCTCCGATGGCGGCGGCTCCTACGAAGTCACCTTCTTCAGCGAATCCCTCAGCCGCGGCCGCGATCTGCTCACCGCCGGCAGCTCGGTGCTGATCACCGCCGACATCAAGCTGGAAGGCGAGGCGCTGCGCATCACCGCGCAGGAGGTCGAACCGCTCGACCAGGCCGCCATCCGCGCCGGCGCCGGCATCCGCATCTGGCTGCAGCAAACCGAGGCGATCGCGCATATCCGCACCCTGCTGGAACGCGAAGGCAAAGGGCGCGGACGGGTCATGCTGATCCCGCGGCTGGATGCCACACAGAATGTGGAGATCACCCTGCCTGGGGGGTTCAACGTGAGCCCAAGGCTGGCCCAGGCGCTCAAGATCATGCCGGGTGTGGAGCGGGTGGAGGAAGCGTAAGCAAGCAAGGTCTTCTTTTCTGAAGAAAAGAAGCAAAAGACTTCCTTTCGGTTGGGCCGAACTGTTTCCAAATATCGGCGGCTATTCGCCCAAGGCTATCCCCTCGTGCCTGGGATCAGCTGCACCCCGTAACCCGGCTTGCGTGACGGCAATGGCCAGCGCCCCCGCATCGATCGGTTGCACCACCACCGTCTGCCCCCGCGCGGTCAGCGCCTCCGCCAGCCCGCCAGCCTCCAGCTCCGCCACCGTCCCCAGCGTCAACACCAGCGGTCCGCCAACCGCCTGCTCCGGAGCCTGCTGAAAATCCAGCAGCCGCACCAGCGACTGAACGATCACCCCGGGAATCCGCGCGCCACCCTGCGCCCCGAGCACCAGGCGCAACCCGCCATCGCCGCCCAGCACCAGAGTCGGCGCCATCGCACTGCGCGGCCGCTTGCCGCCCGCCACCCGGTTGGCCACCAGCCGCCCCCGCACCGCTGGCACAAACGAAAAATCGGTCAGCGCATCGTTGAGCAGCACGCCGCCCACCATCAGATGTGCCCCGAACGGGTCCTGCAGCGATGCGGTCAGACTGACCGCGTTCCCGTCGCCGTCCACCACGTCCACCTGGCTGGTGCCATGCTCCGGCAGCGTCGCAGCCGGCGCCAGCCGCGGCCCACGCCAGCTCGGGTTGCCTGCGCGCGGGGCGGGATTGGCGTGGTCAAGATCGATCCCCTGCGCCCGCGCGGTCAGATAGGCGCCCGACAGCAGGCCGCGCACCGGCACCGGCCCGAACGCATCATCGGCCAGATACAACGCCCGGTCCGCCTCCGTGAGCTTGCCGGCCTCGATCAGCAGCTGCGCCACATCCGCACCATCCGGCGCAAAGGCGGCCAGCGGGAAATGCTCCAGCAGCCCCAGATCCTCCAGCACCGAAACGCCGCCGGAGGAAGGCGGGCCCATGCCGCACACACGCACCTCGCGATACCGCCGGCACAGCGCCGGACGAGGCTTCACCTGATACGCGGCAAGATCATCGGTGGTGAGCAGACCCGCATTGCCGTCGCCACGCACGGCGGTGGCCATCTCGGCCGCGATCTCGCCGCGGTAGAACAGGTCCGCCCCGCCCTGGGCCACCGCGCGCAGCGTGTCGGCAAGCCGGTGGTTGGAGGCAAGCTGCCCCGCCGGCCACACCGATCCGTCGGCGGCCAGCAGCACCCCGCGCGCCGCCGTCATCCGCCGCAGCGCATCCGCGTCCGCGGCCATCGCCGCGGCCACAGGCGGCGAAAGCGGGAAGCCCCCGTCGGCGAACTGGATGGCAGGCGCGAACAGCCGGTCCCAGCCAAGCCTGCCATGTGCGGTGTGCAGCGCCTCCAGCAGCCGCAGCAGCCCCGGCACCCCCACCGCCCGCCCGCCGAGCCCGGCCTCGTCGCGTGACATCGGCGTGCCGTCCCGTCGCAGAAACAGGTCCGGCCCGGCCGCGGCGGGGGCGGCCTCGCGCCCGTTCCAGCTCTCCAGCTTGCGGCCTTCAGCGGTGAAGCTCAGCGCGAACCCGCCCCCACCCAGCGCAGAGGAATCTGGCGCCACCACCGCCAACACAAGTGCGGCCGCAATGGCCGCATCAGCCGCGGTGCCACCATCATACAGCACCGCAAGCCCGGCATCCGCCGCCAGCGGATGCGAGGCGACAATCATACGGTGGGGAAGGGCGGGCGATACGGTCTGGGCCTGTGCGGGCGCTGCGATCAGGATCAACAGCGCGAACAGCCAACGCATCGTGCCACCCTCCTCAACGCCGTGAGGCTGCCAGTCCACGGAACGCTTGAAAACCCGAAACCGAATACGTCAGAATCGCTTTGTACAAAAGCGAGACCGATGCGCAACACGTCCCACGCCACCCGAACCGGCCGCGGCCTGCGCGCCCAGGCCAGCGGCCTGCACGCCGAGGCCGCGTGCAGCGCCGCCCTGGTCGCCGAAGGCTGGACCATCCTGGGACAGCGCCTGCGCACACCAGCCGGCGAGGTCGATCTCGTGGCGGAACACAACGGAATGCTGGCCATCATCGAGGTCAAGCATCGCCCGACCCTGTCCGATGCCGCGGCGTCCCTCTCAGCCCGGCAACGCGCCCGCCTGCTCGCCGCCGGCGAGATCCTGCTGGCACAGCACCCCGACTGGGGCCGTGCCGGCGTGCGGTTCGACGTGATGCTGGTGGACGCGGATCAGCTTGTCCGCCGCATCAAGGACGCGTTTCGACTTGAGGTTTGAATGTTCGTTAAAGAAAGCGCTTCTTTCTTTGAAAAGAAATAAGCAAACAAACTTTCAATCGTAAGACCAACATTATCCGGCCACAAGCGGGCACTTGCCTTCGGCCAGGGGGCGATAGGCCTGGTCGGCGGGGACTGTGGCTGCGACCTTGAAGACGTCCCATTTCGATTTTGAGTCAGCGACCGTCTTGGTCTCCAGCAGATACACCGGCTGCGTCTTGCGACCGTCGGCGCGGATCACACCCCGGCCGAACAACGCATCCTCCGTCGGCATCGCCTTCATCGCCGCCACCACCGCCGCGCCATCGGCCACGCTTGCCAGCTTCGCCGCCGCTTTCAGGTAATGCAGCGTCGCCGCATACACGCCGGCCTGCATGTCATTGGGGTAGATCCCGCGCGGATGCGCCGCGGCAAACCGCCGGGCAAACGCGCGCGTGCCATCCGTGAGGTCCCAGTAGAACGGCGTCGCCGCCAGCACGCCCTGGGTGTCGGCCAGACCCACCGCATCGATCGTGTTGATGTTGATCACCGGACCCGCCACCTTCATCCGCGGCGTCAGGCCGAACTCCTTGGCCTGCTTCAGCGCATTGGCGTTGTCACCGCCGGCATTGGCCATGCCCAGCACTTGTGCGCCCGAATTCTGCGCGGCCAGAAGGAACGACGAGAAATCCGACGTGCCCAACGGATGCCGCACCGAACCCAGCACCGTCCCACCCGCAGCCTTCACCGCCTCGGCCGTGCGCGCCTCAAGGTCATAGCCGAACGCATAATCCGCCGTGAGGAAGAACCAGCTCTTGCCGCCACCCGCCACCACCGCCTGGCCCAGCGCGTGACCCGCCTCCCAAGTATCATACGTCCAGTGCACCGTGTTGGGCGAGCATTTCACCCCCGTCAGATCCGCGGTGCCGGCGCCCGAGCCGATGAACACCTTGTTGCGCGCCCGCGTCAGATCCGCCACCGCCAGCGCGATGGCCGAGTTCGGCACGTCCATCACCACGTCCACCCCGTCGGTGTCGAACCACTGGCGGCAGATCGCCAGTCCCACATCGGCCTTGTTCTGATGATCGGCGCTGATGATCTCCACCTTCATGCCGCCGACCGGGCCGAAATCGGCCACCGCCATCTGGGCGGCGATCACCGAGCCGATGCCCTGGTAGTCGGCATAGACGCCCGACATGTCGTTGAGCACGCCGATGCGGATCGGCTTGCCCTGGGCCAGGGCCGGGAAAGCTGTGAACAGCGGCAGGGCAAGAGCGGCGCGGCGGGAGAGTTTCATGGTGTGGTTTCCTGTGTGAGAAGCGGTCTGCTGCCGCGTTGGTGTTTTACTTTGGCGCCATGCGCAGGGCGCCGTCGAGGCGGATGGTCTCACCGTTGAGAAACCCGTTGGTGACACAGCTCAGCACCAGCGACGCGAACTCCGCGGGAAAGCCGAGCCGGGGCGGAAACGGGATGGCGGCGGCAAGGCTGCGCTGGATCTCCTCGGACAGCGTTGCCATCAGCGGCGTGTGGAACAGCCCCGGCGCGATGGTCAGCACCCGCACTCCGATGCGCGCCAGCTCACGCGCCGCCGGCAGAGTCATCGACACGATGCCCCCCTTGGAGGCCGCATAGGCCGCCTGGCCGATCTGCCCGTCATACGCGGCCACCGAAGCGGTGTTGATCACCACCCCCCGCTCGCCGCCCTCCAACGGATCGAGCCGGCTCATCGCATGCGCGGCGAGGCGCAGAACATTGAAGCTGCCGATCAGGTTGACGTTGATGACCCGTGCGAAATCCGCCAGCGGCAACGGCCCGTCGCGCCCGGCGATGCGCCCGGGTGTGGCGATGCCGGCACAGTTCACCACGATGCGAGCAATGCCATGCGCCGCCGCGGCCGAGGCGATGGCGGCCGCGGCACTGTCGGCATCCGCCACATCGCACCCGCAGGCCACACCACCGATCCGCGCCGCGACCGCCCCAGCGGCGGCGAGGTTGCGATCGAGGATCGCGACCTTGCAGCCGGCCTCCGCGAGAGCCAGGGCCGTCGCCTCGCCCAGCCCCGATCCGCCGCCGGTGACGAGAGCCGCGTGTCCATGTGGCTGCATGCTCAGACCTTTTCCTGTTCGGCGACCAGCACATGCGACGGCGGCGGCTCGGCGTAGAGATCGGCCACCAGATCCGCCTGGCTCTTCAGCACCGCCCGCTGATTGAGCGAGCCCTTGTCGGTGATTTCGCCGCGATCGATCGACAGCTTCGCTTCCAGCAGCGCCGCGCGCACCACCCGTGAAGCGGAGCCGGTGCCGGTGGCCGCGAAGGCGCTCAGCAGCGGGTGCAGCCGTTCGCGCAGCGCCGCACCGGACAGGCCCTCGCAGGCCGGCGGATCCGGCACCACAAGAACGGACACGTAATCCTGGTCATGCCCGGCCACCACCACGTCGCGCGCGAAAGGGGCGAAAGCCGCCACCGCCCGCGCTCGCAACGCGCCGACCTGCACCCAGGTGCCGGTGGCCAGCTTGAAGTTCTCCGAGATCCGGCCGTCGAAGCGAAACCCCTTGTCGGGATCATCCGGGTCCACGAATTTCAGCGCATCGCCGAACTTGTAGAAGCCTTCCTCATCGAACGCCGCCGCCGTCTGCGCCGGATTGCGCCAGTAGCCCGGCGTGATGTTCGGGCCACGCACCCGCGCCTCCAGCCGGTCGCCGTCCGGCACCAGCTTCAGCGCAACTCCCGGCACCGGCAGCCCGACAATGCCGGAGCCGGTCACCTCTGGCCGGCACACCAGCGCGAACGGCGCCGTCTCGGTGGCGCCCAGCCCGGTCAGCATCACCACCCGCGCGCCGGTGGTGTCGATGGCCAGGTCATCGAGCTCGTCCCACACATGCTGCGCGAGGCCGGCCGAGGAATAGAACAGCAGATCCAGGCGGCTGAAGAACCGCTCCCGCAGCGCCGGCTCGCGGCGCAGATAGGCCACCAGCTCCTCGTAGCCCTTGGGCACGTTGAAGAACACCGTGGGCGCGATCTCGCGCAGATTGCGCACCGAGCGCGCCATACCGGCAGCGGTCGGGGCCCCGTCATCAAGATACATCGAGCCGCCGTTGTACAGCACCAGCCCGACATTGTGGTTGCCCCCGAACGTGTGGTTCCATGGTAGCCAGTCCAGGATCACCGGCGGCGTGTCCGCCATGAAGGCGAGCGATTCCAGGATCATCTGCTGGTTGCTGCACAGCATGCGCTGGGTGTTGATGACGCCCTTGGGCAGGCCGGTGGAGCCCGAGGTGAACAGGAATTTTCCCACGCTGTCCGGCCCGACGCGGTCGAACGCGACCTCGACCGCCTCAGTCGCGGGTGTGGCCAGCAGATCGGCGAAGGGAGTGTGGCGGCGGACGGGGAGGGCGCCTTGCGTGAGCACGATCTCGACATCCTCGGCAACCACCGCCTCGATCGCCCGGCCGAACAGCGTGGCATCGGCGGCGAACACCAGACCGGGCTGCAGCAGTGTCACGATCTGGCGCAGCCGCTCGAAATCGGTGGAGACAGTGGAATATGGCACCGAGACCGGCGCATACGGCACGCCCACATGCAGGCAGGCGAGGCCCAGCAGCGCATGCTCCAGGTCGTTGCCCGAAAGGATCACCACCGGCCGCTCGGCCGAAAGATCGCGATCCAGCAGGAACTGGCCGATCGCGCGCACCTTCGCCAGGGTCTCCCCATAGCGCAGTGTCCGCCATTCGTCCTGCGCATCGCGCTGGGCCATGAACACGCGCTCCGGCGCCGTCCCGGCCCAATGCACCAGCCGCTCGGTCAGCCGGGCCGGATAGGGCCCCACCGGCTGCGGCGATTCCACCAGAATCGTGCCGTCGGCCCGGTGCGTGAACCGCATCTCCGCTCGTCCCAGCTTCACGTCGCGTGTCGGTTTCGACATCGTTCTCTCCCTGGACGGTGCTTCAGACGCTAATTGGAAGGATCGGGCCCGTGCCGCACCTTGGGCGCGCGGCCTTCCAGAAACGCCCGCAGCCGCCCCTTCGCCTCAGGGTCGCTCGATGCGATCGCCGACATCATGCTCTCCATGAACAATCCCTCATCGGCGCGGGCCTCGGCAATCCGCGGCAGCGCCTGCAGCACCGCATAGGTGCTGAGCGGCGCATTGCCGGCGATCTTCTGCGCCATGGCCATGGCTCGCCCAAACCCTTCGCCGTCGGGGCAGAGATACTGCGAGAAGCCGAGCGCCACGCCTTCGGCCGCGCCATAGGTTCGCCCGGTCAGCATCATGTCCGTCACCCGGTGCAGCCCGATCAGCCGCGGCAGCCGCACCGACCCGCCGCCGCCGACAAAGATGCCGCGCTGCCCCTCCGGCAGCGCGTAGAACGCGCTCGTCTCGGCGATGCGGATATGCGCGGCGCACGCCAGCTCCAGCCCGCCGCCCACCACCGCCCCATGCAGCACCGCGATCACCGGCACATCACCGCCCTCGATGCGGGCGAACGCCCTGTGCCAGGCGCGGGAATGCAGCGTCGCCGCAAACGCATCGGTCTCGGTGAGGCTCGACAGGTCAAGCCCCGCGCAGAAATGCGCCCCCTCGCCATGCACCACCACCGCGCGCACATCCGCCGGCAGGTTCGTGAAGAACCGCTCGATCCCCGCGATCATCGCACCATCGATGGCGTTGCGCTTCTCGGGCCGCGCCAGCCGCAGCACCGCCACCACGCCGTCCCGCGATGCCGCGACGCACTCCGGCAGGCCCGTGATGTCGATCGGAGCCATGTTTCCTCCGCGACACATCGTCGCACTTATCTCTTATGGATCATAATGATTGGCGCCGGAGCGCTGTCAAGCTGTCCCCAACAAGCCCCTTGCCGCGTCCGAAGGCCCGGGCCTTACTGCTGTCATGTCCTTGTCCGAGACCACGACCCTGACCGTCCCCGGCGTCGACCTGACGCAGCTGGAGGGGATGACGGGTTTTCTCCTCCGCCTCGCGCAGCTGCGCGTCTATGAGGGGTTCCACGCCGCCCTCGGCGCCCATGGCATCACGCCCACGCGCTATTCGCTGCTCTCGGTGCTGCACAGCAACCCCGGCAGCCGACCCGGCCAGATTGCCGAAGCGCTGCGGGTGAAACCCTCCAACATGGCCGCTCTGCTGGCCCAGTTCGAAGCCGAAGGCCTGATCGAGCGCATCACCGACCCGGCCGAGCGCCGCGCCGTTCTGATCCGCCTGACCCAAGCCGGGGCCGCGCTGTTCGCCGAGATCCATCCTTTGGTGATGGCGCAGGAGGCGCGGGTGGTGGGAATGCTGTCGGCCGCCGAGCAGATTGAATTGCGTCGCCTGCTCACGCGCGTCGTCACGACTGCCACGTGACATGGACAGCCCGGTGCATCACGGCCTAGCATAGCTATAGAACATAACAATTTTCGGGAGCATGCCTCTGTCCGGCACGGCGCACGCGTATCGGCACCGCTTCTGGCCTGGCGCGCAGGATCGTGCCCGGCTGCCGGTGGCGCTGCTCACCGGCTTCCTCGGCGCCGGCAAGACCACGCTGCTGAACGTCCTGTTGCGCCACCCCGCCATGGCCGACACCGCCGTCGCCATCAACGAATTCGGCGCCGTGCCGCTCGACCAGCATCTGGTCGGCCGCCCCGACGGCGATGTGCTGGTGCTCGCCAATGGCTGCCTGTGCTGCAATCTCGGCGGGGACGTCGAAGCCGGCGTGATGCAGCTCTTCGCCCGCCGCGCCGAGGGCGACCTGCCGCCGTTCCGTCGTCTCATCGTCGAGCCCTCCGGCCTGGCCGACCCCGCGCCGCTCGCCCAGGCCATTCTGCGCAACCCGCTGATGGCGCGCAGCCTGCGCCTCTCCGGCCTCGTCGCGGTGGTCGATGCGCTGTTCGGCGCTCGCCACCTGGCCGAACAGCCGGAATCCCGCAAGCAGGTGGCGCTGGCCGACCGCATCGTGATCACCAAGGGCGACCTCGCCGACACGTCCGCCCTGCACACCCACCTCGCGAGTCTCAACCCGCTCGCCCCGGTTGTCACCGCCAGCCACGGCGCCATCGACCCCGCGGCGCTGTTCACGCCGGAGTTTCTTGACCCGGACCTGCCCTCCGGCGCAGATCTGTCCCGCTCGCCCCGGTTCGCCGAAGCTGTGATCCATCCGGAGCAGACCGAAGCCGTGGTGCTGACCCATGCCACGCCGCTCGACTGGGCCCGCTTCGAGCCCTGGCTGCACCGCATCCGGCTTGACCATGCCGACGCGCTGCTCCGCCTCAAAGGCCTGGTGGCGCTGCAGGGCTCGGATCAGCCGCTGCTGCTGCAGGGCATCCATCACGTGCTGCACCCGCCGGTCCTGCTCGAAACCTGGCCCGATGCTGACCACACCACCCGGCTGGTGCTGATCCTGCGTGGGGTCGATCCCGCCCGGATTCGCGATGCGTGGGAAGCGTTCACAGCAGAGAAAGAGGTTCTTTTTTGAAAAAAAGAACCAAAAAACTTTTGTCTGGCTGTCGCGGTTCTCTTCGGAGAGAGCGCGCAAGCGATAAAAAAGTCTTTTGCTTCTTTTCTTCAGAAAAGAAGTCCTTGCTTCTTTCATCAGGACCACCCCATGCGCGCCATAGACATCCACGTCCACCCCATGACCGAGGCCTACGTCACGGCCAGCAAGCTTTTCATCCCCGCCGCCCAGAAGATGTTCAAAGGCAAGTTCAACGCCCGCCCGGAGGAGGAGATCGCCGCCGATTTCCGACGTGACGACGTGCTCGCCATGCCCATCGCCTGGGACAGCATGCACGGCACCGGCGATGTGCGCTTCACCAACGAGGAAGTGGCCGCCCTCATCGCCCGCCACCCCGACGTGTTCCTGCCGGGCTGGGCCATGGTCGACCCCTGGCGCGGCCGCGCCGGCCTCGCCGAGATCGAGCACGCCATTCGCGATCTCGGCCTCATCGGCGTGAAATACCAGCCGCCGGTGCAGGCGTTCTGCCCGTCGGACCGGCAGTTCTACCCGATCTGGGACCTGCTGCAGTCGCTCGGCGCGCCGGCGCTGATCCATTGCGGCACCACCGCCATCGGCGCCGGCGAACCCGGCGGCCTCGGCTTCAAGCTCGATCACGCCCGCCCGCTGCACCTGGACGCGATCGCGGCCGACTTTCCGAGGTTGAACATCGTCGCCGCCCATCCCGGCTGGCCTTGGACGGAGGAGCTGATCGCGGTTGCCCTGCACAAAGGCAACGTGTCCATCGACATCTCCGGCTGGGGCCCAAAATACATCCCGGCGCCGTTGAAGCACGACATGTCACGCCGGCTGCAGGACAAGGTGATGTTCGGCTCGGATTATCCCGGGTGGAGCGCCGGGCAGTGCTGCGATGAATGGGAGATGGAAGGTCTGAAGCCGCCGGTGCTGGAGAAGCTGTTCAAAGGCAACATCACACGCATCCTCAACCTCGGCCCGGCGATCGCCACGGCCGAGGCGGCCCGCGCCGCGATGTGATCAGGCATCCATCTTGAGCGCGGCCAGGAACGCGGATTGCGGGATTTCGACCTTGCCGAACTGCCGCATCCGCTTCTTGCCCTCTTTCTGCTTGTCCAGCAGCTTGCGCTTGCGGCTGATGTCGCCGCCATAACACTTCGCCGTCACGTCCTTGGACAGCGCGCCGATGGTTTCGCGTGCGATGACGCGACCGCCGATGGCGGCCTGGATGGCGATCTTGAAGAGCTGCTTGGGGATCAGATCCTTCAGCTTCTCGCAGATCGAACGTCCACGCTTGTCGGCCTGGCTGCGGTGGGCGATGAAGCTCAACGCGTCCACCGGGTCCTGGTTGACCAGGATGGAGATGCGCACCAGGTCGCCCTCCTCATAGCCGTCCATGGCGTAGTCGAAGCTGGCATAGCCTCTGCTGACCGATTTGAGGCGGTCGTAGAAGTCGAACACCACCTCGTTCAGTGGCAGCCGATAGACGGCCATGGCACGGTTGCCGACATAGGTCAGGTCAACCTGCTGGCCGCGGCGTTCGTTGCACAGCGTCAGGATGGAGCCAAGATAGTCGTCCGGCACCATGATCGTGGCCTTGATCCAGGGCTCGGAGATGGTCTTGATCAGGGTGGGGTCAGGCATGTCGGCGGGGTTGTGGAGCTCTTCCTCGGTGCCGTCGTTGCGTTCGAGCTTGTAGACCACGCTCGGCGCCGTCGCGATCAGATCGAGGTCGAACTCGCGCGACAGGCGCTCCTGGATGATCTCCAGATGCAGCAGGCCAAGGAAGCCGCAGCGATAGCCGAAGCCGAGGGCGGCCGAGCTTTCCGCCTCGTAGTGGAAGCTGGCGTCGTTGAGGCGAAGCTTGCCCAGTGATTCCCGCAGCTTCTCGAAATCGTCGGCGTCGATCGGGAACAGGCCGCACCACACCACGGGAATGGACGGCTTGAAGCCGGGCAGGGGGGCCAAGGCGGGCGCGCGGTCGTCGGTGATCGTGTCGCCGACATTGCAGTCGGCCACGGTCTTGATGGCCGCCGTGATGTAGCCCATCTCGCCCGGGCCGAGATCGTCCACCGGGGTCATGCGCGGCGCGAACACGCCGACCTGCTCGACAGTGTGGGTGGATCCCTTGGACATCATGCGGATCTTCTGGCCGCGCTTCAGCCGCCCGTCCTTGACGCGGACGAGGATGACGACGCCGAGATAGGCGTCGTACCAGCTGTCCACCAGCAGCGCCTTGAGCGGGGCCGCGGCATCGCCCGCCGGCGGCGGCAGGCGGTGGACGATGGCTTCGAGCACGCCTTCGATGTTGAGGCCGGATTTGGCCGAGATCATCACCGCGTCCGACGCGTCGAGCCCGATCACGTCCTCGATCTGCTGCTTGACGCGGTCCGGCTCGGCGGCGGGCAGGTCGATCTTGTTGAGGATCGGCACGATCTCGTGGTTGGCGTCCATCGCCTGATACACGTTGGCCAGCGTCTGCGCCTCCACCCCCTGCGAGGCATCGACCACCAGCAGCGAGCCTTCACAGGCGGCGAGCGAGCGGGAGACCTCGTAGGCGAAGTCCACATGGCCGGGCGTGTCCATGAGGTTGAGGGTGTACACCTCGCCGTTGGTGGCCTTGTACGTCAGGCGCACCGTCTGCGCCTTGATGGTGATGCCGCGTTCCTTCTCCAGCTCCATGTTGTCGAGCACCTGCTCGGTCATCTCCCGCGCGGAGAGGGCGCCGGTGGTCTGGATCAGCCGGTCGGCCAGGGTGGATTTCCCGTGGTCGATATGGGCGATGATGGAGAAGTTGCGGATGTGGCTGAGGTCGGTCTGCGTCATGCGGGAGATGTAGGCGGATTTCGGCGGATTGTCAGCATCGCCGACGCGGTGACCGGCATCCGGCTCAGGCTTGTTTCCGAGAGCCTCTGCGGTGTTCGTCCCACCACTTCCACAGCGTCAACATGAAGCCGAAGGTCAGGCCCCCGCTCAGTGCGGTGCGGATCTCCGGCGCGCTGAATGTCCAGAACGGATGCGCTGTGATCATCTGCGACAGCAGCAAGCCGAAGCTCAACCCCGCTGGCAGGCCAACCAGCAGCAGGCGCCGCCAGAGCGACGTGATCTCAGCGCCGCCGTCCGACAGGACGCTGGATTGCAGCCTCGTGCGCGCCATCCCCGCTGGACGGCGCGCCATCCGGATCTCATGCGCCAGCCAGATGACCAGGAAGGGCAGCACGACGATGAAAAATCCGCAGCTCACGGCCCACACCGCGTCAGCCCCCCTATCGGGAGCGACCAAGAGCGCGGCACCCATGGCGAGCGGCTGCAACACCTGAACAACAAGCAGCCAGAACGGCGGTTTCATGTCTGTCTCGCTGCGCCCCTGGACGAAACACCGGCTGAACGTGATGTCCGGCCCCAGCCCCCGCCCTCTCGCCATGAAGCGTTCTTTGACCTTCTCTTTCAATCAGGAAACAAAGAATGTCGCCGTCATGTTACCACAGGCTGGCGGCGGCCCGCTCCGGCCATTCGCGGTCGTAGCCCTCGCCACCCACCCGATTCTCGCTGAGCAGGGCCAATACCTGGCCCGGCGTGGGCAGTTCGCGGGCGGCGATGTGGTGCGCGGGGTTCCACAGCTCCGAGCGCACGATGGCGCGGGCACACTGGAAATACATCTCGTCGATCTCCACCACGATCACCGAACGCGGCGACTTGCCGTCCACCGCGAAGGACTCGAGCACCGCCGGATCGATGGTCAGATGCGCCCGCCCGTTCACCCGGAACGTGGTGCCGGAGCCGGGCAGCAGGAACAGCAGCGCCACCCGAGGGTCGCGCACGATGTTGCGCAGGCTGTCCACCCGGTTGTTGCCGCGCCGGTCCGGCAGCATCAGCGTGCGGTCGTCATGGATGCGCACGAAGCCGCGCCCGTCGCCGCGGGGGCTGCAGTCCAGCCCCTCCGGCCCGACGGTCGCCAGCGCCACGAACGGCGAGGCTTCGATATAGGCGCGATAGGGCGGGATCATCCGGTCCACCACCTTCACGGTGGAGGCCTCGCCGGCCTCGCCATACAGCGCGTGCAGCTGTTCGACCGTCTCGATGCGGCTCATCGCAGAATTCCCCCGGTGGCCTTGGTGACGGCGGCGACGATCCTGGCGCAGACCGCCTCGATCTCGGCGTCGGTCAGGGTGCGCTCGCGCGGCTGCAGCACCACCTCCACCCCCAGCGACTTCTTCCCCGCCTCCAGCTTGTCGCCCTCATAGACGTCGAACAGCGACACGCCGGCGATCAGGTTGCGCTCCGCCCCACGCGCCGCCCGCAGCACCGCCTCGGCGCGCACCGAGGCATCCACCACAAAGGCGAAGTCGCGCCGCAGCGGCTGGAAGGCCGGCAGATCCGGGACCGATTTCTTCCGCCGCTTCGGCTCGGCGATGGCTTCGAGATGGATCTCGAACGCCACCGCCGGGCCGGGCAGGTCGATCGCCTTCAACACGTTGGGGTGCAGCGCGCCGAAACTGGCCAGCACCGTCTTCGGCCCCTGGCGGATCTGGCCGGACTGGCCGGGGTGGTAGAACGAGGGCGCATCGGTGGTGATGGTCAGCGCCTCCATCGGCACGCTGAGGGCGGCGAGCACGGCCAGCACGTCGGCCTTCGCGTCGAGCGCGTCAGCGGCCGCGGCGCCGGACCAGTGGCGCGGCGGCGGGCCGAAACGCAAGCCGTTGGCGCGCATCGGCTGCTCCGCCTCGCCGCTGCCGAGAAAGCTCGGGCCGATCTCGAACAGCGCGCCATGCGCCTCGCCGCGCGCGGTGTTGCGCGCGGCAGCCATGGCCAGCGTGGCCACCGCCGTCGGGCGCATCTGGTCGAGATCCGACGCGATCGGGTTGGACAGGCGCAGCGACTCCGGCGCGGCCCCGAACAGTGCTGCGATGCCGCTGGGCATGAAGCTGAAGGTGACGCATTCCACCATGCCGGACGCGGCCAGGGTGCGGCGGGCCAGCGCGCGGCGGGTCTGCGCCGGTGTCAGCGTGGCGGCCGGCACCACGCCCTGCACCGGCATGGAGACCGGCGGCACCGCATCGAGCCCGCGCAGGCGCAGCACCTCCTCGATCAGGTCGGTCTCAGGCTCGATCACGCGGGCGCCTTCGGTGACGCGCGCTGCCGTGGCCGCATCCATGTCCGCCCGCAATTCCAGCGCGGTGCCGGCGGCGATGTCGTTGCGCCAGCCGGGCACGTTGACGGTGACACTCTCGGCGTCGCGCGCCGCCACGGTGAAGCCGAGCCTTTCCAGATCGGCCATCGCCGCGTCGGGCGCCATCTCCAGCCCGCCGAGGGCGGCCACGCGGTGGAAGCGCAGCCGCGCCGTGCGCTGCCAGGCGGGCGGGCTGCCAGCCATGGCGACCTCGCTGGCCTCGCCGCCGCACAGGCCGATCACCATCGCCGTCGCGGCATCGAGGAATGCGGGCATCATCGCGATGTCGATGCCGCGTTCGAAGCGGGCGCGGGCGTCGGAGGCGAGGCCGTGGAAGCGGCCGGTATGGGCCACGCGCACCGGGTCAAACCAGGCGCATTCGATAAACACGCTGGTGGTGCCGGCATCGCTGCCGGTGGCGGCTCCGCCCATGACGCCGGCGAGGGACTGCACGCCGGCACCGTCGGCGATCACGCAATCCTCGGGGCGGGCGATATAGTCCTTGCCGTTCAGCGCCCGGAAGCTTTCCCCAGCGCCACGGCGGAACACCAGCCTGCCGCCGGTGATCTTGTCCGCATCGAACACGTGCAGCGGGCGGCCGAGATCAATGGTGAAGAAATTCGTCATATCGACCAGCGCGTTGATCGGGCGCAGCCCGATCGAGCTCAGCCGGTCCTGCAGCCATTGCGGGCTGGGGCCGTTGGTCACCCCACGCACCACCCGGCCGATCACATAGGGGCAGGCCTCGGGGAACTCCGTCACCCATCCGATCGGGCTGGGGAAGGCGGCGGTGATCGTGGGTGCGGCGAACGGCTTCAGCGTGCCGATCCCGGCCGCCGCCAGGTCCCGCGCCACGCCGCGCACGGCCAGCGCATCGCCGCGGTTGGGGGTGACGCTGATTTCGATGATCGGGTCGTCCAGCTTCGCATAGGCGGCGTAGGACATGCCGACCGGCGCGTCCTCCGGCAGGTCGATGATCCCGTCATGGTCCTCGCCAAGTCCAAGCTCGCGGGTGGAGCACATCATCCCTTCGGACTTCACGCCGCGGATGTCGCCCACCTTCAGCGTGATGCCGGTGCCAGGCACGACGGCGCCGGGCAGGCCCAGCACGGTCTTCATGCCGGTGCGGGCATTCGGCGCGCCGCAGACAACAGAGACGATGCCGTCGCCGTAATCGACCTTGCAGGCGCGCAGGCGATCGGCGTTGGGGTGCTGCACTGCCTCGATGACATGGGCGATGCGGAACGGGGCCAGCGCCGCGCCGCGATCCTCCACGCCCTCCAGCTCCAGCCCGATCCGCGTCAGCGTGTCAGTGATGGTCTGCAGTGAGGCGTCGGTGTCGAGATGGCTCTTGAGCCAGGAGAGAGAGAACTTCATGGCTCACACCGCCTCATGCAGCATAGTGGGCGACAGCGGGTTGAACCCGTAATGGCGCAGCCAGCGCAGATCGCTCTCAAAGAACGGCCGCAGATCAGGAATGCCGTGCTTCAGCATGGTCACCCGCTCGATGCCCATGCCAAACGCGAAGCCCTGCCACTCCCGCGGGTCGATGCCGCAATTGGCCAGAACCTTGGGCTGCACCATGCCGCTTCCCAGAATCTCCAGCCAGTCGGTGCCCGCGCCGAGTTCGCCCGTCTTGCGGTTCCAGCCGATATCGACCTCCATCGAAGGCTCGGTGAACGGAAAGTAGGACGAGCGGAACCGCACCGGCAGATCCGAAATGCCGAAGAACGCCCGCAGAAAATCGATCAGACACCCCTTCAGATGGCCCAGCGTGAGATCGCGTCCCAACGCCAGCCCCTCGCACTGGTGGAACATCGGGCTGTGCGTCGCGTCATGATCGGCGCGATAGGTGCGGCCGGGCACGATGACGCGGAACGGCAGCTCGCGGCCCACCATGGAGCGCACCTGCACCGGCGAGGTATGGGTGCGCAGCACGCCGCGGCGGTTGGACCCTGCGGGCGGCGGCACATAGAACGTGTCCATGTCCTCGCGCGCCGAATGATGCGCCGGAATGTTCAGCGCACCGAAATTGCGCCAGTCATCTTCGATATCCGGCCCTTCGGCGACGGAGAACCCCATGGCGCCGAAGATCGCCGCCATCTCCTCCATCGTCCGGGAAATCGGATGGATCAGACCTGGGTTGCGCGGCTGGGCCGGCAGGGTGACGTCGATGGTCTCGCGCGCCAGCCTCTCGTTCAGCGCCGCTTCCTGCAACGCCGCCTCGCGCGCCGCGATCGCTTCGGTGAGCTCGGTCTTCAGAACATTGAGCGCCGCCCCGCGCGCCTTGCGCTCCTCGGGTGCTGTCTTGCCGAGCTCCTTCAGCAGCGCCGTCAGGCTGCCGCTCTTGCCCAGCACCGCCACACGGATCGCATCCCAGGCCCTCAGATCGCCTGCTTCGGCCAAAGCCGCCAGCGTCTCGCTCTTCAGCCGCTCCAGATCGTCGCTCATCACATCCCGCTCAAACAAAAAGGGCCGCCCCAACCCGGGCGGCCCCTTTAGCTCGAATCCGCGATTGGGCCAATCAGGCGGCAGCGACGGCCGGCTCTGCGCCCTCGGCAATGACGGCCTGCACCGCCTTGACGATCTCGGAGAAGCTCGCGGGATCGTCGAACGCGATCGCGGCCAGCACCTTACGGTCCATCTCGATCCCGGCAGACTTGATGCCGGCGATGAAGCGCGAATAGGTGATGCCGTGCTCACGCACCGCGGCATTGATGCGCTGGATCCAGAGGGCGCGGAATTCGCGCTTCTTCACCCGGCGATCGCGATAGGCGTATTGCAGCGACTTCTCGAGCCGCTCCAGGGCAATGCGGTAATTCGTCGACGACCGGCCGACGAAGCCCTTCGATGCCTTGAGAACCTTCTTGTGACGGGCGTGCGTTGTGACGCCCCGCTTGACGCGTGCCATGCTCTATCTCCTCACACGAGACCGTAGGGGGCCCATTGCTTGACGGTCTTGCCGTCAGCCTCGGTCAGCACCTGGCTGCCGCGGTTGGACCGCTTCATCTTCTGCGTGCGGTTGATAAGGCCGTGACGCTTGTTGCCGGGGCCGGCAAGAACCTTCCCCGTAGCGGTGATCTTGAAGCGCTTCTTCACAGAAGACTTCGTCTTCATCTTGGGCATTTGCTACTCCTGAAGCTCAAAGCCGCTCCAGCCCGACGGGGCGGATACGACGCGTCGCGGCCGGGCATGCCCACACAGGCCCGGTCTCGCAGACAAGGCGCGGCGTATAGCGGGGTGGGGGGGGGAATGCAAGCAAGCACGCGCCAAGCACAGGCGTTTCTGCAGCCCGCTACACCGGCAAAGTCACCGTCACCCGTACCCCACCGCCCGGGCGGTTGGCCAGCGTCACGTCGCCGCCATGGGCGCGCAGGATGTTGCGGGCGATGGGCAGACCGAGGCCCATGCCGCCGGTCTCCTTGTTGCGGCTGGTTTCGATGCGGTGGAAGGGCTGGAACACCCGGTCGAGTTCGGCCAGCGGAATGCCGGGGCCAGTGTCTTCCACCAGCAGCGTGGCAAGGCCCCTCTCGGGCGCGCGCAGGGTGATGGCCACGCTGCCGGCATAGTTGAGCGCGTTCATCACCAGGTTGGTCAGCGCCCGCTTGAGCGCCACGGGCCGTGCGTGCACCGGCAGATGCGGCGCGCCGTGGTAGCCGATCTTGTCGGCAAGCTCAGGCATGGCGTCGCCGGCCTCGTCGAGGATGGTGCGGGCGAGTTCGGCAAGATCGATGCTGGTGACGGGTTCGTCGGCGGTGACGTCGCGGCCGAAGGCCAGCGTGGCAGAGACCATCGCCTCCAGCTCGTCCATGTCGGCCAGCATCTTCCGGCGGAGTTCACTGTCTTCCATGAACTCGGCGCGCAGCCGCAGCCGGGTGATGGGCGTACGCAAATCGTGGCCGATGGCGGTCAGCATGAAGGTGCGGTCGCGCACGAAGCGGCGGATCCGCAGCGCCATGGTGTTGAACGCGATGGCCGCGGTGGCGATTTCGGAGGGACCGTCTTCCGGCAATGGCGGTGCGTTGACATCGCGGCCCAGCGCCTCGGCAGCGCGTGCCAAGGTAGCGACAGGCGCGACCAGGCGGCGCACGGCCCACAGCGTCAGCGCCGCGGCGGCCACGGTCATGACAATGAAGGCGATCAGGAAGCTCATGGAATGCCAGGGGCGTGGCGGCGGCATCGGCACGGTCATGCGCAGCCAGTTCCCCTCCGGCATTCGCATGGCGACGATGACCTTCTCATCCTCCCATCCGCCCTCCATGCGCAGTTCGCGCGGGCGGTCCGGCGGCGGCACCGGCACCAGCTGCATGCTGACGGCGATCTGCCGGCGCACCGGCAGGTAGGTGGCGGGAAGCTGTTCCTCGTCGGGCAGCCTGTCCAGCAGGGCGGCGCTGGAACCGTCGCGAAGGTCGAGTTCGCGCACCACGCTGTCGCGCTTGTCCGGCGGGGTCAGCACCACGCTGCGGTAGATGCCCATCACCCGAACGCCGACATCGCGGGTCTGGGCGAGGCGCTGCAGGTCGATCCGGTCCAGTGCATGGATGGTCAGGCCCGCGATCTGCACCAGCGTGAGCGAGACGAGCAGAACGACCGTGGTGCGGGTGGCGAGGCTGCGGGGCCAGAGCCGCATGTCAGACGCGTTCCACGTCGGCGGCCAGCACGTAGCCGCCGCCGCGTACCGTTTTGATGATCTGCGCGTGGCGCCCGTCATCCTCCAGCTTGCGTCGCAGCCGGCTGATGGCGACATCGATGGCGCGGTCGAACGGGCCGGCCTGGCGGCCGCGCAGCAGGTCGAGCAGCATGTCGCGCGTCAGCACGCGGTTGGCGCGTTCGACCAGGGCCAGCAAAAGATCGTATTCGCCGCCGGTGACCGGCACCTCGACACCATCGGGATTGATCAGCCGGCGTCGGGTGGGTTCCAGTGTCCAGCCGCCGAAGCGCCAGGTGCGCACCAGCGGCTCGGAGGCGCTGCGCCCGGAATCGCCGGCGCGGCGCAGCACGGCGCGCATGCGCGCCAGAAGTTCACGGGGATTGAACGGCTTGGGCACATAGTCATCCGCACCGAGTTCAAGGCCGATGATCCGGTCGGTCTCCTCGCCCATCGCGGTCAGCATCACCAGACCCATGCCGGCATGGCCGCTGGCGGGGCTGCGCAGCCAGCGGGCAAAGTCGAGCCCGGTCTCTCCTGGCAGCATCAGGTCGAGCACGATCATCTGGAAATGCCCATGCGGCAGGGCACGGCGCGCCTCGCGCGCGTCACGCACGGCGGTGACCCGCAGGCCGTGGCGTTCGAGGAACTTGGCCAGCAGGTCTCGGATCTCGCGGTCGTCATCGACCACGAGGATGTGGGGGGGCGGTTGGGCGGTGCCGTTGGCAGTGAGCGACGTGTCCATGCGCCATTGTAGCAGAAATGCCGATCTCTCGTCTCTCCTGCGACAGGCGCGCCAGGGCATGGACGAACATCGGCTTGCATGACATCCATGGCACTGGAGGAGTTTGCGATGACCGAAGCCATTCATCCGCTGATGCCGATCACCCGTGAGGGGCCTGTTGCCACTGTGACATTCAACCGGCCAGAGGTGCGCAACTGCTTCGACCTGTCGATGTGGCGCGGTCTGCAGGCCACGATGGAGGCGCTGTCAGCCGATGACGATCTACGTTGCGTGATCCTGCGCGGTGCGGGCGGCCAGGCCTTCTGTGCGGGGGCCGACATCAAGGCGTTCCAACACGAGCGCGGCACCAAGGCGCTGGAGGATGTGTATGCCGCGGTGCTGCACCACTCCATGCAGTCGATCCGGCTTTGCCGCCACCCGGTGGTCGCCTCGATCAGCGGGTTCTGCATCGGCGGCGGCGCCGGCATCGCCACGATGTGCGATTTCCGAGTAGGCGGCGAGGGCGTGAAGTTCGGCATCACCGCGCGCAACCTGGGCATCTGGTATCCGTACGCCGAGATCGACCCGATCATTCAGATGGTCGGCACCGCCGTTGTGGCGGAGATCCTGATCGAGGGGCGCATCTTCACCGGGCGCGAAGCCTACGAGAAGGGACTGCTGTCGCGCGTGGTGGCGGATGACGCGGTGGAGGCGGAGGCGAAAGGGTTGGCCCATCGGATCAGCGAGGGGGCGCCGCTGTCGGCGCGGTTCCACAAGGCAGCGCTGCGCAAGCTGCGCGGGCCTTCGCCGATCACGCCCGAGGAGGATCTGGCGGTGAATGATTTTGTGCTGACAAGGGATTTTCAGGATGCGTTCCGGGCGTTTCAGGCGAAGCAGAAGCCGGTCTGGACAGCGAAGTAAGGAAAGTCTCCTTTTCTGAAGAAAAAAAGCAAAAGATTTTTCTGTCGCTTGCGCATGACTATCCAGAGAACCCTGCGACAAAGGATAGAAATTTTTTGGTTCTTTTTTTAAAAAAACCGCTTACCTTTACTGCGGCCCGCTTTCGTCCGGCGGAGCAACGCGCTCGATCCACGCCGAGAGCGGTCGCCGCACCACGTGGGCAAAGAACACCACAAGAGTAAGGCCCACCGCCGCTCCCTGCTCGCCCAATCCGCACGCGGCCCCAATGGCGGCCACCGCCCAGAACGTGGCCGCTGTGGAGAGACCGCGCACGTGGTCACCGATATGCATGATCACGCCGGCGCCCAGGAACCCTACGCCGGTGGCAATGGCTCCCAGCGGTGCGCCCACGCTCCCGTCCGCAGGCAGCACCGCCAGGCGGGTGAACAGGCTGGCCGCGGAGCAGACCAGCGCGCAGGAGCGCAGACCTCCGGGATGACGCCGCCATTCCCGCTCGGCACCGATGGCCGCCCCCAGCAGGGCAGCAATGGCGATGTACAACAGCGAATCGGCGGATATGAGCGTCGCTGAACGCTAAGGGGCTGACGCGCCGTATGTCGAGGCCATCTCGGTTTGACCGTGATCGCAAGACGCGGGAGGGTCGGTCGGTGATGGAGCGTGCGCGTGCAGAATGTGGTTTCGCCTTGTGTTTCGATCTGCCGGCTGGATGTGGGCCAGGGCCTGTGCACAGGCTGCCTCAGAACGATGGATGAGATCGCGGGCTGGTCGGAGATGACGATGGCGGAGCGGGCCCAGGTGCTGGAGGCGGTTGCGGCCCGGCGCGCGGCCCAGCGATAGGGCGGGCGGCAGAAGCCCTACCGCCAGGCGAGCACCCTGCGTTCGATCCAGCCCAGAACCGCCGACACGACCAGCCCCATGGCCGACAGCACGACGATGCCGGCCAGCAGGTTGTCGGTGTCGTAGAGATTACCGGCCTGCAGCACGAAGGCGCCGATACCCTTGTCGGCCCCGATCATCTCGGCCGCCACCAGCAGGATGATCGCTGTCGAGGTGGTGATGCGAAACCCCGACAATACCGCCGGCATGGCGCCGGGCAGCACGATCTTGCTGACGATGGACCAGTAGGGCACGCCGAAGGACTGCGCCATGCGGATAAGCCCGCGCGGCACGCCGTCCACGCCAGCCAGGGTGTTGATCACGGTCGGGAAAAACACGCCGAATGCCAACGTGATGACCTTCGAACTCTCGCCGATGCCGAACCAGATGATGAACAGCGGCACCAGGGCGATCTTGGGGATGGGGAACAGCGCCGAGACCACCGCCATGCCCGGCGATCGGGCCAGCGTGAACAGCCCAAGCGCCACGCCCACGACCAGCCCGGTGACCGTGCCGATCGCCCATCCGATCGCCAGACGCTGCAGCGAGGCCGCGAGGTGCCCCCAAAGCTCGCCGCTCGCGATCAGCGCCGCAAGCGCGCGGGCGATCAGCAACGGGCTTGAGGCGAACGCGGTCGAGACCAGCCCGAGCGACGCGCAGGCCTGCCACAGCGCCACAAGCCCCACGAGGGTTGCGACCGACGCCCAGGGCATGCGCCGCGGTTCGAATCCGCCGGCGCGATAGGGAACATGATCAGACGCCATCGGCCAACTCCGCCTGGGCGGCTTCGGCATCATGGCGCAGCATCTGCCAGAGCTTGGTCTCCACGGCCTTCAGCGCCGGGTCGTCCGCTTGCCGTCCGCCCAAAGGCTGGGCGATCGTCAGGATCTCCCGGATGCGGCCGGGCCGGCGCCCCATCACCACGATCTGCTGGCCGAGCCTGGTCGCCTCGGCGAGGTTGTGAGTAACGTAGACGGTGGTGGCGCCGGTGCGGGCGATCAGGTCCACGAACTCGTCGAGCAGCAGCTCGCGAGTCTGGGCGTCCAGCGCCGAGAGCGGCTCGTCCATCAGCAGCACGGCCGGGCGCACCGCGAGCGCCCGGGCGATGCCGACTCGCTGGCGCATGCCGCCCGAGAGCTGGCGCGGCCAGGCGGCGGCGAAGTCGGAAAGCCCGGTCAACGCCAGCACGTCGGAGATCCGTGCCGCCCGTTCGGCGCCCGACAGCGGGGTATGCTCCAGCACCAGCGCGATGTTGCCGGCGACGCTGCGCCAGGGCACGAGTGCAAAATCCTGGAACACATAGGTGAGCGGGTTCAGACAGTCCGGCGCCGGTGTGCCGGACAGGTTCACCATTCCCGCGTCGGGGGCGAGCATGCCGCCCAGGATGCCGAGCAGTGTGGATTTGCCGCAGCCGGAAGGGCCGACCAGCACCGTCACCTGACCCGGCGGAATGTCGAGATCGATGCCGTCCAGCACCTTCAGCCCGCGAAACCCATGGCTGATGCCGGACGCGGTCAGCCGCACCGAACCCGTCATCGCGTCGGCAGGAAACGCGTGTCGATGATGTCGTGGGCGACGATGTTGCCTTTCACCATGTTCTGCGCGGTGAACCAGGCGAGCTGGTGGGTGACGTCCTCGACATCCAGCGCCGCCCCCTTGTCATACCAGCCCACACTGCCGCGGATCTTGGCGGCGGCGTCGGGGTCCGAGCGCAGGATGAACCGCTGGATATCGGCGATCGCATCCGCATCGGGCACGGTTTTTTCGAGGAAGGCAGCGCGGTAATCGACCACACCGTGCTGGTAGGCGCCGCAGAAGGCGTGGAGATCGTCCGAACGTTTGTCGATCATCGCGCTCGTCGTGAACAGGGCGGTGAGCTGGTATGGCAGCAGATCGCCCACCCAGCCGATGATATGCGCCTCGCCGGAATCCGCCACCGGCCGCGCCATGGAGGCCACGGCGATGGTGGCATCGACGGCGCCCGAGCGGACAGCGGCAACCATGTTGCCGATGGTCTGCAGCGGCCGCAGCGTCACGGATTTGACATCGAACCCTTCGATCTCCGCGATCCGGCCAATGATGTAATGGAATGACGAGCCGTACTGGGTGATCCCCAGCGAGCGCCCGGCCAGCTTGTCGATGGACGTGACACCCGCCTTGTAGGCGGCGTTGGAGACCAGCACAGCCGTGGCATCGAACCCTTTCTCCTCGTGCAGGGCGCCGCCGATCACCTTCAGCGCGCCGCGCCCGGCGAGGCTGAAGAACCCGCCGGTCAGCGCAGTTACGCCGACATCGATGTCACCCGCCACAGCCGCTGCCGCGATCGGCTGGGCGGCATCGAAGAAGGTGAAGCTGACCGGCACGCCGGATGCCGTGAAATAGCCGCGCGCCTGGGCCATGTAGAACGGCGCCGGCGAGAGAGTGTGCAGCAATCCCAGCCTGATCGCCTCGCCCGCGTAGGCCCGCGGTGCCAGCGAAGCCGCCATAAGCCCGGCGAGAGCCGCCCGCCTGCCGATATTCATCATCGTCTCCACCCGATCTTTCAGCGTTTATCGGGCGGGAGGCGCTGTCCTGGCAAGTTCGTTGGCGCAGGACGAGTCGTCCCTGAACAGATGAGGTCTTGCGCCCAAACGGGCATAAGCGTTCATTACCGATCAAAAAAGATTTTTCCGTGCTTCCTGGTTTGTGGATTTCGCCGTGCGATCGCAATCGATAGTGTCAAAAGCGAATGAGATATGCCGTGGTCATGATCGTGCCTGTCTGCCAACACGCTGTTCTGACTGCGAGGCACTATCACGGCGTAGGTACGGATATGGGCCTCATCGCGCGTGACCGGCCAACCAGGCCTATCGCACAGCCCTGACGTCCTCCTGCCATCTTCTCACGATATTCAGAGACGAACATGCCGACGGCCGAACAGAATGCCTATATCGCGAGCACGTTCGGTGTCGATCCCGCCACCTATTCCCCCGCCGCACCACCTGACCTGCAGACGCCGCCCGATCAACAGAGCGGCACCGACCCGTCTAGCGCTGCCGGGCCACCTGCACCACCGGACCCGCAGACTCCGCCGGAACAGCAGGGCAGCGATCCCGCCTCTGGCGCACAGACCACCCCGCCTGATCAATCGACGCCGCAGGCCCAGCTCCCGGATGCCGGTTCCGCAACCCAGGATGACAACCGACAGCCTTTCCTCAATGCATGGGCCGCGTTGAAGCCGCGCATCGATGTGATCAGACAGGCACCAGACTCCGTGAGGGAGACCGACGCGAATGCAATCATCGCCCTGGCCCAGCAGGTCCAGACCGAAGCCGATCAGAGCCAGTACGACAAGGCGCTGCAGGATGTGACGACCCTGAGGGCCATGGTGGACGAATATGAACGCCCTTCCGACCCGCCCCCCAGCCCAGTGCAGACGGACGGCAACGACCCGCCGCCGGCGCCGATCCAGCCGGACGTTCCGGTCCAACCCGCCGACCCGGGGCAAACGACAGGCTCCGAGCAACAGGGTACCCAGGACGACCGCCGCACGGCCTTTCAGGATGCCTGGGAGCAGGTGAAACCGCGCCTGGACAAGGTCAACCTGAGTACCGACGCCAGCGTCGAGACGATGCAGCAGGACATCCTGTCGTTAAGCGATCAGATTCAGGTCCTGGCCGATGGCGGCCGGTTCGGTGACGCGTTCGATCAGATCGCCAGCCTCACCCATGCGCTCGATGATTTTGACGCCGCCAGCGCGAACAGCGGCCAGGACGATGCCAAGTCCGCCTACGAGACGGCCTGGGCCACAGTCGCGCCGCGGGTGGACACAGCGAGCCAGACGCAGAACGACGCGGTAGCCACAATGCTCCAGGACATCGAGTCTCTGGCCAACGCCATCCAAAGCCAGGCTGCCCAAGGTCATTACGCCGATGCCACCGCGCAGATCGACACTCTGAGCCGCGAGCTGGATGATTTCTTCAACGCGGCCAGCACGCCCGCCACGCCGCCCGACACGCCCTATGTCACCATATCGCCGCCAGGCGCCGACGGCTCGGATGGCGGGCTCATCGCCACGCTCTCCGCCATCGATGCAGCCGCCCCATCTTCCACCGCCTCAGACCTGTTCGAGATCAACGACGCTGGAAAGACTCGTCAGCTCACCGAGAACCAGCTCTCCGATCTGAGGGGGAAGTTGCGCTCGCAGATCGCCGATGCCGTGGACGGCATCGCCAGTCGGGCGCAGCTCGCGCTCGGCAGCTACGAGAGCCAGAAGGCTGCCATGGCCAGTTCCCCGGTGTCCGCCGGGTTCGTGGTCTTCATCGACGCTCTGCGCAACCAATCCTTCAAGGACCCATACGACGACATTCATGCCCAGGTCGATGCGGCGCAGGCGGCGGTCGCGGCGACGAAGGCGGTCTTGTCGCCCGGCGCACTCGCGCCGGCCGGCCAGCAGATGCTCAACGCCGAGGTCAGCGCCGCCAAGGCGAGCAAGATCGCCAGCGCCTTTGCCAACAGACTTCAAGACTCCGGCACGGTCACGATCAGCGATCTCGAGACCGTTGTGTCCGTTTGTAAATATTCGCTGCTGTTGCTGTCGGTGTTCACGCCGGCCGTCGCGGCGGGCATCATTGCCGGAACGCTCCCGCCTGCGCTCGATGTGGCGGTCCAGCTTGCCGAAGACAAGCCGGTCAACTGGGCCCAGTTCGCCGTGGACGAAGTGTTCGGCGCGGTGATGGGCTCCAACAGATTCGGCGGCGCTATGGTCGATCGGGTCAAGATCAAGCTGTTCCGAGAGATTCCGGCGGGTATCCCAGAGGACCTTTGGGCCGCGACCGTCACCAAGGTCATCGCCAGCCTCGGCGTCAATGGTGTCGCGGAGGTGCTGAAGGCTCAGATCAAGATGGCCATCGGCCGGGCGCAAGGGCAGACCTCGCTGACCCCGGCGCAATACATCGGAAATCTGCTCTCCGCGCTGGTCGCGGATGACGGTCCCGGCTGGTCTGTGTTGCGCGACATGGTGCTGACAGCATTGCAAAAGTCATGAGTCACGCGAACACTGGTTCGACACGACACACCGACATTTCAGAGTTTGTAACTTGTGGAGAAAGGCGAGACATTCTTTCTTGAAAAAAGCACCAAAAAACGTATGCGTCCGGTGATGACCCTTGGTCAGGCCGCAGGCTTCCAATTCCAGGGCAGGAGCTCTTCGATACGTTTGGCGGGATGATCGCCGATGCGTGCGAGGAGGTCTGCGAGGTAGGCCTCGGCGTTTACGCCGTTGAGCTTGGCGGTCTCGATGATGGTGTACATCAACGCGGCAC